>JAUIHQ010000356.1 GCA_030432155.1 bacterium
GGCTATCCGCGTTGAATCTGTATCCGCTCGTAATGATCAGTATCCTGCTCATTTTCCCTCTGTCTCGCTACCGCCTGGCCGTCATCATACCCACAGCGCTGGTGGTGCTGGTGCTACTGGGCGTGCTGGATTTGATGATGGCGTACCACTGGCTGGCCGCGGAAGCCCTGGAGCAACTTGGGAAAACGGCAGGTACAATGATTCCCCGTACACCGGACAATATCGCGGTGATTGCCCGCTACGAGCGGGAAATTCACCATCTTACGACCTTGAAGTCGTCGTTGAGCGCCGGGGGGCGACAATTTCTGGCGCTCGGGGGGGCGGGTGTGTGCCTGTTGGCGGGATATCGCTTTCCCTCCCGTTGAAGCGCCTTTGACCATTTCCGGTGAACCGCCTAGAATAGCGGCATGACCTCCAAGGATCCGAAATGGATTGAGAGGGATTTCGCCCATGTCTGGCATCCCTATACCCGCTTCTCCACGCTGGACGAGCATCGCTTGCCGGTGATTGTCCGGGGGGAGGGAACCCGGCTGATCACCGACGACGGACGATCCTACCTCGACGCGATTTCGTCGTGGTGGTGCGCCGCCCTCGGGCACGGTCATCCCCGGATTGTGGAGGCGATCCGGAAGCAGGCGGGTGAGCTTCAGCACAGCATCCTCGGCAACCTTACACATCCCCGGGCCATCGAAGTGGCGGAACAACTCGCGGCGATGATGCCTTCATCGGATCGGCATGTGCTGTTCGCCTCCGACGGCGCAAGCGCGGTGGAACAGGCGGTGAAAATCGCCGTGCAATACCGTCACGCCACCGGACAACCCGAACGGTGCCGGTTCGCCTGTTTCGAAGATGCCTATCATGGCGACACCCTGGGGGCGATGTCGCTGGGCTATCTCGAGGCCTTCCACCGTCCGTTTGCCGACATGGTGTTCCCGGCCCTCCGCCTTCCGTTTCCCCATTGCCTGCGCCAGCGGAATCCTGCGCCCTGTGAAGGCGCATGTTTCGCGGCTGCGGAACGCATCCTCAGCCACCATGCCGGTGAACTTACCGCGCTGGTTCTGGAACCGTTGGTCCAGGGCGCTGCGGGTATGCGGATGTACGGACATTGTTTTCTCGAGGAGGCGGCGACATGGTGCCGCAAGCACGATGTGCTTCTGGTGGTGGATGAGATCGCCACCGGATTCGGGAGGACCGGCTCCTGGTTCGCGTTTGAGCAGGCCGGCGTCGACCCTGATATCGTGTGCGTCGGCAAGGCGCTGACCGGGGGAGCGCTTCCCGCCAGTGCGACCATCTGCCGGGACGCTATCTATCGCCGGTTCTCCGATCTCGATGAAGATTGCACCCTTCAACACGGCCATACATTCTGCGGCAATCCCCTCGCCATGGCCGCCGCCTCGGCTGCGCTGGAGGTGTACCGGGAATTGGATGCACCGGCGCTTGCACGGAAGAAGGGCGCATGGATCCGTGAGAAACTTGCCCCGCTGGCGGACCGGGACGATGTTCACGATGTTCGTTGTCTCGGGATGATCGGGGTGGTGGAACTGGGGCCCTCGGACATGCCCGCGGCGGCGGCCCGGGCCCACCGGGTGCGGCTGAACCTGATGGACCGGGGGATCCTGCTTCGTCCCCTCGGGAATGTGATCTACGTCATGCCGCCGCTGATCATCGAAGAAGCCGAACTCGCGGTATTGCTGGACCATGTAACCGAAGCGATTGCTACCACGGCCTGATCCGGTTCAGGCATTTCCGGTATCCCGAACGTGGTCGGCGAGGGCCTCGCGTAAGCGGGGCGGGATTTTCACGCTTTTGCCTTCGGCTACGCCGATCACGACGTGCACGGTGTGAGCACGGGCCGCCTCCTTGCCGTTCTCATCCATCATCCGGTATTCAACGGTAAAGGATGTATGGCCGAGACGGGTGAGTTGCAGGCGAACGGAAAGAACATCCCCCAGCCGGATCGGACGGAAATAATCCGCGTCACAATGCACCACCGGAATGTGGTACTCGTTATCGGCCATCGCGCGGCGGATATCGAGACCCGCCGCTTCCAGAAACTCCTCATACACGGTGTGGGCGAGGCGGAGCAGGGAAGCAAAGTAGATAACCCCTGCGGCATCGGTGTCGTGAAATCGGATGGTATAGGTGCTGGTAAACATCGATTCATTTTAGCCTTAAAACCAAACAACACGCCACTACATTTCAACAACCTCACCCCTCCTCCCGAATTTCGGATCCTAATCAGTTCCCCTCCCGCGGAGGGGATCTGGTGAGAATGAACGAACGAAGATATCTTACTCAGCTTGGCCTATGCGCACATCGGCAATCTGGCGCTTGTGATCGCTGAACCGGGTGTTGTCGAGGCGGAAGCCGAGGACCTCGATCTGGTCGCTGACCCAGATATGATCGATGCTGTACATGGGAGCGGGGACCGGCCAGGTATAGGGCCAGTCGCAGCCCGCCACTTCGTATCCGTGCCGAAGGCGGTCGCGGACTAGGTCGAATGCCCGTGAGTCCCGGGGGGTGTTGAAGTCGCCGATCATCATCAACGGAATGCTGTCGTCACGCTGGTCCAGCCATGCATCAATCCTCGACAGGGGCTGCATCCGGTCAAGGTCGGGTCGGGAATACAGGTCCACGGCAAGAATCTCCACCGGTCCCGCCGGTGTCTGCGCCTGACAGTGCCAGGCGTTGCCGTTGGGTAACGGAAGAATCTCCGGTTTGGTCAGCGGGAGATGGGAGGCGATGGACATGCCGGCTGCGGATTCGATGTATTCCATGCCCAGCGCGTAATACGTAATGTCGGGAAGGTCGCGAATCCGTGGCGGTTCGGAAATCACGATGATGTCTGCGTTGTCGGGAACGATGGACCGCATGATGGACTCCGTGCCCAGTACGCCGTGTGCGGTGTTCCAGTGCACCACCCGGATCCGGTCGGGGGGAAAAATCTCCGGTTGCCGGTGCCACCGATGATCCACAACCAGGATCCGGACAAACGCCAGGATGACAATAAGGAAGATGTAGATCTGCAACATGCGGAACCGGTGCCGCAGGGTCAGGAAGATCCACAGGACGCCGAACACGATGATGAACGGGCTGGGTATCAGGTACAGCCAGTTGCTGAGTGGCGTCGCATCGCGAAACATCCAGCCGGCCAGCCAGGCGGTGGATAGGGCAAAGCCGCCCAGCGCCCAGAGCTGGTCGAGGAGCCATAGAAAACGACGAAATGCTTTGCGACCCGACATGCTCCGCATTAGAGCAGGTTTGCTGCCAGATCGGCAACCTCGGAACGTACGCCTCGGCTCAGAACGATATTGGCGGCGATGGGCTGATCCCGGAACCGCTCGACGATCGAGGTCAGTCCGTTGGACATGCTGTCCACGTAGGGATTGTCGATCTGGTAGATATCCCCGGTCAGCACGATTTTGGTGCCCGGCCCGACCCGGGTCAGGACGGTTTTGGCCTCGAGCGGGGTCAGGTTCTGGGCTTCATCGACCACGATAAACTGGTTGGGAATGCTGCGGCCGCGGATGTAGGTGAGGGGCTCGATCCCGATACGGTCGGATTCCTCGATGTCGTCCTTGCTGATCTTCTGGTTGCGGCGGCCGTTGGACAACAGGTCCATGGCGTCGAAGATCGGCTGCATCCACGGGGTG
>JAUIHQ010000026.1 GCA_030432155.1 bacterium
TCTGGGTATGGATGCGTATGTTGAAGCCGCCGGGATCGATTGTATACATGCGTACATCAAGCCGGATAACCAGGCGTCGATTAGCGTTTTTAACCGGGCCGGTTTCAAGCCGGATGGATGGGCGACTGTGAACGGCGAGCCTGCGTACCGGTATAGTGCCCGGCTGTAAACCCGGTCGACCGGGTTCCGTATCCCGTATCGGTTGTGAGGCAAGGAAAATGACGACAGAGGATACGCAGATTATGATTAAAGGCCGACCGGTCGGACCCGGTCAGCCGATCTATATCATCGCCGAGATGTCCGCCAACCACGGTCAGGACTACGATGAGGCGGTTCGCATCATTCATGCCATGAAGGACGCCGGCGCCGATGCCGTGAAGATCCAGACCTATACCCCGGATACCATCACCATCAACTCCGACCGGCCTGAATTTCAGATCGAGAAAGGGACAATATGGGAGGGAAAGAATCTCTATCAATTGTATGGGGAGGCCTATACGCCATGGGAATGGCAGCCGAAGTTGAAGACGGAAGCGGAAGCGTTGGGGTTGGATTTTTTCTCATCTCCCTTTGATCCTACCGCGGTCGACTTCCTGGAGGAGATGGGCGTCCCGGTTCATAAAATCGCATCCTTTGAGCTTGTGGATCTCCCCCTGATCCGGAAGGTGGCCCGTACCGGAAAGGTCGTCATCATGTCCACGGGGATGGGGTCCAGGAACGAAATTGCCGAAGCGGTGAACGCCGTACGCGATGAGGGCAATGAGAAGCTTATTCTTTTGAAGTGCACCAGCGGGTACCCTGCAGCCCCTGAAGAAATGAACCTCAAGACGATCCCCGATATGATGAAACGATTCGGGGTGCCGGTCGGGCTGTCGGATCATACGCTCGGAATCGCCGTACCTGTTGCGGCGGCGGCACTTGGCGCCTGTGTCATCGAAAAGCACTTCACCCTGGATCGGTCGGTGCCCGGGCCGGACAATGCCTTTTCACTCGAGCCTGATGAGTTCAGGGCCATGGTGGATGCCGTGCGAGTGGCGGAGGTTGCTCTGGGGGAGCCCTGCTACGAATTGTCCGAGAAAGAGAGCGCAAGCCGGTTCTTTCGCCGGTCCCTCTATGCCGTGAAGAATATCCGCGCAGGTGAGCCATTTTCAGAAGACAGTGTCCGATCCATTCGACCAGCCTCAGGGCTTCCGCCCCGCGAATATGACCGCGTACTCAGGTCGACCGCGACCCGCAACATCGAGGCAGGAACACCCCTGGATGATGATATGATCGGGTGAGTGTACGGGAAGCCGAAGTCATGATTCATATCTTTCTCTGGAGTCTTCCCAACGAGCCGCGTATCGCGGCCGAATGGACAAGGATACACGGCGACTTCCGCGTATATCCGCTTTCCCTTGCAGCATGGCATACCGCTCGGGCATTGCTGGGCGAAGAGCGTACCGTCGATATCTCCTTGCTGGTCTCGCCGGACGAGCGGCGGCTTATTTTCCGCCGGGCCGGGGATCTGGCCGAACATGTCATCGGTGAACTGAAACAGAGCGCGTATCCCTGGTGTGCCGGCACCGACTACCTACAAATGATCAATGCCACATATGCATTCCTTCTATGGCGGCGACTGATCCGGGAGGCGAGAAGCCGGTTCGGCGATGGCGTGGTGCACAACACTGCGGTATTCTCGAGGTCGTCGGTTCCGGGTCAGGTTTTCCGGGACCATCGCTTGCTCGACCTCGCCGCCGATGCCGCGAATGGCTTGGTGTGCGCAAGTCGTGCACGTAAGTTGTTTGAATGGATCACCGAAGCCGCCTGCACCGTCGCGTATCCCTTGTTGAAGGTGCCGGGTCTTTGTGTGAAACCGGTTGACAAGCGAAGGCGGAAATCACGAGTCGATCTTTTGGTCATGGCCCTGGATGAGGCGGATCGCCGCATTCAGGCCCCTCTGGTCGAACGGCTGGTGAGGACGGGGCGGCTGTCGGTACAATGGACAACGGTGACCCACAGCCGAACTCGTGCGTCACGAGATGAGGAGTCCGCCGATAAGATTGAGTATCAGGCCTCGCATATACGACCGATACCGACGGATATTCGTGAACTATATCGCTGGCGAAATCCTCTCTTGAAGCAACTGTCACGCCGGTTGCTCGCACGCGAGTATGCGCGAGCACTGGCGTCATTCTTCGATACAGAAATCGCCGCCCCCGTGATCAAACGATTTGCCGCGTTGCTGAGTATCCAGCATGAGCATTTCCTGCTCTACCACGGGGCGCGCTTGCTGCTTGAGGAGGCGGATGCCGGCGCGCTCATGATGAATTCGAGCTATGCCGATATGCTGGCTACTCAGATCTGCGCGGAGCGGATGAACATTCCGCTCATACGAATGCCGCACGGCGCAGAAAACATTCATGGCCCGCGACAGCAATGGCGGGCTCGTCGGATCGGAATCTACGGCCGAGCCGGCGTGGATGCCCTGCAAAGACGATTCGGTAAGGATTGCTGCGCCGAGGTTGTGGGCGCTCTTCATTTTGGCGCCTTTGCCGCCGGCAAAATCAAAAGGGATAACGCCGGCAATGAGAAGTCCGCGCTTCTAATCCTTTCGCCCGGCGGGACACTCAATTATCCGGATACCGCGCAAGAGGAGGAAGAGGATGTCGCGGCTATCGCAGTGGCCGTCCATAACTGGGGCGGTCGTCTGATCGTTCGTTGTCATCCCCGGCAGGTGAACACGAACTATTACGACTATGTACTGATGAGCGAGATGGAGAGACATTCGGATTGGTCGTTGTCCGACGGCTCGGACTCACTCGTGCAAGCCGTCGGAAGATCCTCGGCAGTGGTCGTCAGGTCATGGAGTGGCGCCGCGGTGCAGTGTCTGTACGGAGGCGTTCCGATCGTTTCGTGGATGCCCCGTCCCGGACTGGAAACCGGCGATGAACTGCTCGATCAATTTCCGTGCCGCGCACACGATGCAGCCGGGCTTCAGAGTATTCTACACAGCCTGAGCAATGATGCAGGGTATGCCGAGACTATACTGAAGGCGCAGCAGAAAATTCTCGAATATTATATCAGTCGGCCGTACGACGATCCCTATGCGCAAGCCGAGTCATTTGTCATCCGCGCAGTCGGTGAAATATCTCGCTTTGTCGAGAAGTCACCCCCGTGAGGTTTCAATGTTCAATCAGAGGACGGAATGCCATGACGATTAAGTCTTTTACGAAACAATACGTGCCAGGATCAAGGGCCGCGGCACGTTGGATCAATCGCACGTACTGGCAGTGGGTTGCGTTCAAAGTGCGGACAACCCGCTCCGTGAAAAGCTGGTGGACGCGTCGCATGGCGCGTGTCAATGTGCTCGGCGGCAAATCGGAGGACCGTTTTGATCGGATTCACCGGTACAACCTGTGGGGCAATGAGGAGTCAATATCCGGCCCGGGTTCGACGATGGCGCAGACGCATTACGTGCGAGAGGCACTTCCCGAGCTCTGCCGCGAACTGAACATTGAGAGTTTTCTCGATTTGCCCTGCGGAGATTACCAATGGATGAACGAAACGCGGCTTCCGGTTGCGCATTATATCGGCGCCGACGTCGTCGGACGGCTGATCGAACTTAATCGACAAAAGTATATACGCGACGGCGTTGAGTTCCGAAAGCTCAACGTGTTGGCCGATGAGCTACCCCGCGTGGACATGATCATGTGCAGGGACTGTCTTGTCCATTTTTCGTTCAAGGATATCCAGTCGGCGTTGAGAACCGTCAAGCGAAGCAGATCAAAGTATTTTCTAACCACCATATTCACCGAGTGCCAAAGTAACGCAGACATTGCCACGGGCGACTGGCGAAAAATTAATCTCATGAGACCGCCGTTCAATATCCCGCCACCGATGAAGATCATCAATGAGAAGTGTCCTGATCAGTCGCAGCTCGATAAGTCTCTGGCTCTCTGGAAAGTCGACTCATTGCCGGAACTCTGACCGGAAACAGGCGGCGTAATGCGTTATCTGTTTGTATCAACCTCCGAGGCGCTTCCCTGGGGCGGGTCCGAGGTGCTGTGGATTCGCATCGCGGAGGAGCTTCTTGTTCAGGGGCATCATGTTGCATTTTCCTACCAGCATTTTGCCGAGGAGCCGGCCGCGCTGGCTTCACTAAGGGCAAGGGGTGCAAAGGGGTATTACCGCGGAGATCCCGGGGATCATGGTTTCGTCGACAGGATTTGCCGGGTTGCCAGGCGAAGAAAGGCGCAAAGCGACTTCCCTGCATTCACAGAGCCGCATTGGCTCTTGTCGTTGGTCATGGAGGAGCGGCCGGACCTGGTAATTCTGAATGCATGTGATGCCTATATGATCTGGCCATTGGCAGGAGCGTTCCGACAATTAAAAGCGCACGGTATCCCCTACGCAATCATGTGCCATCTTGAGGATGAGTCCTACATGTTCAATCCGCGGAAGCGGGATGCGTTGACGGCCCTGTATGGCGGGGCCGTCGAAGTCAGCTTCGGTGCCCGTTTCGGCGCGGAGCTGGTGAGCCGTCAGCTGGGAATACCACACCCCGGCGTTGAGATATTTGACAATCCCCGCAACTGCTCGGGGGAGATTCAGGAACGAACGGGTGACCGCTTGACGGCCAGATTCGCCTGCGTCGGCCGGCTCGACGTAACCGCGAAAGGACAGGATGTCATGCTCGCCGCGTTCGCCGGGCCGCAATGGAAAGACCGTGACTGGTCGTTGTCGTTTTACGGAAAAGGATGGGAACAGCCTTACCTCGAAAAGCTGACCGCCATGTACGGCCTTGAAAAGAATGTGACCTTTGCCGGATTTCAAAAGGGAATCGACAGCGTCTGGGCACAGGAAGATGTGTGCATCCAGACAAGCCCGAAAGAAGGTACACCAATGACCGTCGTCGAGGCGATGTCGGCCGGCCGGCCCTGCCTGGTCACGGACATCGGCCGCATGCCCGACCTTATTGAGGAAGGTGATAACGGGTGGGTATGTTCCCGCGGCGTGGCCAGTGTGTCCGCCGCACTGGAGCGGGCCTGGGCTCAGCGGGAGGAATGGCCGGATATGGGGCGCCGGGGGCATGAGAAAATCAGTCGGGTGTGGAATTTTGAGTATCCGAAGGAGATGGCGGAGCGGGTTGTCCAGCTGGCGGAGAAGAGAAGGAGCCGTCCGTAACCGATAGAAGAGCAGGGTAGGGCGGCCAGCCTGACTCGGCGTAGTGCAGTAAGGATGGGTTCCTTGGCCGCCGTGTTTGTGAACTGAATTCAGAAGAAGGCAGGATTGGAGCCGATGCCATACATTGCCTGCGGCGCGCGAGGGACCGCGCGCCCTACCAGCCTACAGCCCACAGTCTATGAAGGAGATCCTATGAACGAACATGTATCTGAAACATCCAAGTGCCGCGAGCGGCTCGCCCCGTATTGCATCGGCAATGGCGTCGACCTCGGTTGCGGCGGCGACCTGATTGTCCCCGACGCCATCGGCGTCGACATGCCCAAGCCGTATACTTCGGTCGGCGACCGTCCGGTACACCTCAAAGGCGACGCTACGATGCTACAGTGGTTCCGCGACGAGGCGCTGGATTACATCTATTCGTCCCACCTGCTCGAGGATTTCGAGAACACACAGGAGATCCTCACCGAGTGGTTGAGGGTGATCAAGGTCGGGGGATATCTGTCCCTCTTTCTGCCGGTCGAACAGGTATACCGTGAGCACTGCAAGAAAACCGGCCAGACGTACAACCTCGCACACAAAGTCCCCGAAATGAGTCTGGACTATATCCGCGGCATCTACAATCGCATCGGGGTGACCGAAGAAGCCCATGCCAATGAGCTGATCAACGAGTACTCCTTCGAAATTGTCGTCAAAAAAATCAAACCCATGCCCCCGTCCACCGACTACGGCCCCACCTACGCCAAACGCATCCGCGAGCTGGAATGGACCATCGACCAGATCAAATCCTCACCGACCTTCAGGATGGGCGAGAGGGTGGCGAAGGTGGCGCGGGTGTTGGGGTTGGTGAAGAAGTCAGGGGTCTGAGATCAGAGGTCAGAGGTCAGAAGTCAGAGGTCGGAAGTCAGAGGTCGGAGGTCGGAAGTTAGTATAGTTGCGGGAGACGTTGTGTATGCAGATCAGGTCGGCGAAGGAGTTGGAGGTATACAAATTGGCTTTTGCGGTGAGTATGGAGGTCTTTGAGCTGTCACGAGAATGGCCGAAGGAAGAAAAGTATTCGCTTACGGATCAGGTTCGACGATCCAGTCGCGCTGTTTGCTCGAACCTACGCGAGGCATGGGCCAAGCGGCGCTATGAGGCACATTTCGTTAACAAGCTTACGGATTCGGATGGAGAGAATGGCGAAACGGATACGTGGATGGATTACGCGTTGGCGTGTGGCTATATCACGCCATCGGTCCACAAGGAGCTTGCAAGAAGAACCGAACATATCGGCGCTATGCTGGGCAAGATGATCAACAACCCGCAATCATTTCTTATCAAGCCTCGTCCAACCCCCAGCATCTAAGTTTTCACTCTGCCCTCCGACTTCTGATCTCTGTCCTCAACCCTCTGACCTCTGATACATGCACATCATCCTCATCAAGCCCGACGGCATCGGGGATTATTTTCTCTTCCGGAACTTTCCGCCGCTGATCAAAAAGCACTTTGGGCCCGGGTGCCGGTTAACCGGGATCATGAAGCCGTTGGTCCGCGGGCTGGCGGATGTGCTCGATCGCGAGGTGTGGAACAGCATCCTGTGGCTGGAACCGCAGGAGCTGATTGACTCACGGGCGTACCGGCTTCGATGGGGGATGCTGGCTCGATTCTTGAAAGCTGATCTTGTGTTGTATCCGGTCATCTCCCGGTACTCACCGGTGGATTGGCTGGTATCGAAAATACCGGCCCGGGAGAAAGTCGGCAGTGTGAATGATCTGAAATGCATGTCGGAAGAGCGGTGCCGGGAAACAGATACCTTCTATACCCGATTGATTCCTTTTCATCCTGACCGTCCGCGGTTTGAGTTCTGGTGCTATCAGGATTTTATCCGGCAGTGGCTAAACATTGAGCCCCCGGCCAGCGCCACTCTTGATCGCAACCTCCTGCCGCATGTCAAACCGGGCGGTGACCGGTACGCGATGATCTTTCCCGGGGCGGGACAGGCCAATCGCGAATGGCCCCCGGATCGATACGGAACCGTGGCTCGTCACCTGGTGGAGAAGCATGATGTAAAGGTGCTGGTTGCCGGATCCGTGCACGATGCTGCTGCGGCTGTCCAGATTTGCCAGTCGTCCGGTTCGAAACGCGTGGTGTCCATTTGCGGCCGGTATACCCTGGCCGAGATCACATCCCTGGCCGCCGGTGCGGCGGTGGTCGTAGCGAATGATTCCGCGCCGATGCACATGGCGGCCGTCTTGAGAACACCGTTGGTGGCGGTCAGCAGCACCCGCGACTATGGCCGATATCATCCATATCCGCCGTCGTTCGATCTCCGGGCCCGGTTCGTCTACCCCCCGGCATCCGATGTATGGCCGCCGGAGCAGGAAACCTATGCTCACATGAAGAAGGTCCATGAAGAAGCCAAGCCGAATCATGTGATTGGTGATGTGACCGTGGAGCAGGTCGTTCAGGCGGTGGATGAGGTTGTTTGAGGGAGTACCGTCAGAGGTCAGAGGTCTGAGGTCGGAGGTCGGAGGTCGGAGGTCTGAGAGCAGGATTCAGTTGTTGGAGGTTAACGTCTTATTTCAGAAGACCTTCGCGTGACAGTACATTCAAGATCAGAACCCATTTTCTTCCCGCTGACCTCCGACCTCAGTCCCTCTATTGCATTCGCCGATAGAGATAAAGCATGTCAACGAATCCTAAACCGGACGATCCGGGCGGCATCACGCCGAACGGGACGAAGAATCCATCGGTTCCGCGCATCATTCACCTGATGTACTTTCCATGGGGGAAGGATCAGAAGCTGATCGCGGATCAGAACGACTTTGATCATACGCCCTATGAGAACATGGTAAGGTATGCGCCGGATTTTGAGGTGAAGCTGTGGAACTTTTTCGCCGCGGAAAAGCTTTGCACGGAGCACTATCCCGAGATCTGGGATATGGCGATACATTTTCCGCGGCCTATGATGACGGTGAACACGCTACGCTGGCTTATGGTGTATCATCATGGCGGTATTTCCTGGCAATACGACATGAATCCGCTTCGGCCGATGGAGGCGTACCTGCCGTCGGCCCACAAGCAGTGCCGGGTGTTTACCGAGTTTGTCCTCACGCCGGAACAGTGCCGCATCAAATCCGATGAGGAGCCGATACGCAACGGGGTTCCTGAAGAGCCGGTGCGTATTCCGAGCCAGGTCTTTTCGGCCGTGCCCCGGCATCGTTACCTGAAAGCGGTGGTGGACTATATCCGGAAACAAGCCGAGACTTATACCTTCAAGCGCGATTACGATTGCCAGTTTATCACCGGTAACGCGGCAGCAAGTACGGCCTATGATCTTTACGGGAAGAATGATCCGACGGTGGAGCGGGTCGGTGCGGTGGAGACCAGGCAGATGACCAAGATTATCTATCTGGGGTCGTGGAGGACGGAGGACGGAGGACTGAGGTCAGAGGACAGAGGTCAGAAGTCAGAGCTCGGAGGCCTGAGGTCGGAGGTCAGGGTGAGTCTTCGGCGAGCGAGAATGGTTGCGTTTCTGAAAAAGCTGCCCGGGTATTACCGGTTGAAACCTCATCTTCATGAGGCTGAGTTTGCGCGGCTCAGACGCGAATCGCCGGAAGTTTGTGAGGTTGATCCCGTGGTTGTGAAAGAGGTTGCATCGCTGGTTCGGGAGAAGGGATTTGGATCGGTCTGCAACTATCCCGCTGCACATTTCCCCGGGCTGAAGAAGGCATTGCCAGTAGGCGTTAACTATATGGTGCTGGACATGGTGCGGGGTGGTGCCGCCGGCTGGATGAACCTGATGTTTTCGAAAGTTCCCAGGGTTGATCTGTTGATTTCGCGCAACCTCTTCGATCATCTGTCCAGTGATGATGCGATGCACATCATACGGCGGTGTCGCGACGCAGGTGTGAAATACCTGCTGGCCAATCATTATCCCTGTCTGAATCAGAACTGGGAAAATTATGCCGGCGAATGGCAGCCGGTCAACCTGACGCTCAAGCCGTTCCACCTTCCGGAACCCATTACCTGGTTGCCGGATCCAGATCCGGGACGAAGAACCGACCGGGGGTTAGGGTTGTTTGGCTTGTAGGTTCTTTGTTCTTGGTTCTTTGTTCTTGGTTCTTCGTTGAAGTTGGTAGGTTGCAATCTGGATCGCAAGCGTTGATGTTCCGTTCCGTATGGAGCTTTGACGTAATTCATCAGGTTCGTATCAGGGCCCAAGAACGAAGAACCAAGAACGAAGAACATACAAACAAAATGAAGATTACGCGGTTCGAGGATATAGAAGCTTGGAAAGCTGCAAGGGAGTTATGTCGGGCGGTACATACAGCGACATCAAAAGGTGATTTTGCCAGACAGTACAGCCTCAAGGATCAAAATGACCGCGCTTCCGGTTTATGCATGGACAATATCGCGGAAGGTTTCGATGGTGGCTCAAATCCAGAGTTTATACGGTTCCTGCACTATGCACAAAGGTCTTGCACCGAAGTCCAAAGCCAGCTTTATCGGGCATATGACAGAAAACTCATCGAGCAGGGCGAATTCGATAACCTTTATGGTCTTGCAACTATGACACACAAAATAATTGGCGGCTTTATACGATATTTAAAGAAATCGCAAACCACCCGATAATAACAACCACAAAACAAACCCTTTTTGCCAAGCCAAGCACCAAGAACAAAGAACAAAGAACAAAGAACCAAGAACCCCAATGCGCATACTATCATTCATAATGCGATACATTGTCTCCATCGCCGCCAACCTCTGGGTTTCGGTAGTAGGTATATTTCCGAAGTACCGTGAAGCGTGCTATGAGGCGGGGTATCGCCTCGGTTGGCGTGAGCGCCCGGTGGTTGACGAAGGTCTTCCGCCGCTCGAGATTCCTTCGGTAGCGTTGAAAACCCTTGTTCCGGATGCCCCGGTTTGCCGGATCCTTGAGCCGGATGCGGCGAATGGTAATGTCACGGAGTGGGAGCTGTTGAGCATTGTGCAACTTGTCGCATCCCGAAAGCCGAAAGCATGCTTTGAGATCGGTACATTTGACGGACGGACAGCGCTTAACATCGCGGCGAATATGGCGCCGGACGGCCACGTGTTCACACTTGATCTGCCGCCGCAGGAAGTGGAACGGACCGCCCTGGCGATTGCGCGGGGTGATGAGCGTTTTATCAAGAAAAGCGAATCGGGGGCCCGGTTCAAGCACTCTGATTTCTCCGATCGTATCACCCAGTTGTGGGGTGACTCGGCGGCATTTGACTATACCTCTTATGAGGGGCGTATGGATCTGGTATTTGTAGATGGATCCCACTCGTATGACTACGTGAAGAAGGATACAGAAACGGCGCGTAAGCTTCTTAAACCGGAAGGCGGAATGATCTTGTGGCATGACTATGGTTCGAAGTACTGGAAAGACCTTACCCGGGCGATGAATGAGCTGTACCGTGATGTTCCGGAATTCAAGCCCATGCGTTGTGTCGGCGGTACGGTTCTGGTCTGCTGCGAGATCCGCTGATACTCCTGTCGTTTCAGGTATGCTTCGTCTTATTCGTAACACGGTTGAAGGGCTGGTGTTTGCCCTGCTTTTTCCTGTCTGGTTGCTGGTTGCGTTACTCGCGGCAATCGTTGGCAGGATCAAAGGGTATAGACGTGACGTCTGTGTATTCAGTTCGGCTCTATGCCGTTGGCGCGGCTACTTCGTCAGCGGGACGAGGCGATACCGCGAGGCGTGGTGGCCGTTGCCCCTCTTTGAAAAAGCCGGCGTGTTCTGGCGGCACTGTCTGCTTACGGAGTTCTTCGCTGCACTCAACCAGGCAGGACAGAGCGGCCATGACGGAAAGGAACGGTATCTTGTCATCAAGCTGGCCCATATCGGCGACGCAATGCATATCGGTCCGATGCTCGCGGCGCTCCGACGCGAGCGGCAGAATGCCCGAATCGACCTTCTCGTCGGTCCGTGGTGCCGCGACCTAGCCGAACGCTGGAACCCACCCGGCAAGATTTGGGTCTATACGCCTCACCTTGAGCTATTCAGGCGCGGGTCGAAGAATGGACTGCGCAGCTTCTCCGGTGAAATGGGATTTCTATTTGGGCTGCGACGCAGGCGCTATTCGTGCGTGATGTCAACGTCCACGCTCAGCATGGCAGAATGGCTTCTGATCCACGCATCCAATCCGCAGCGATGGATCGGGGCGGGGAATGCGATTGTCGGCGCCTATCACGAAATCCCGTGCAACATCGAGCCGTATCACAGTGCGATGTATGAGGCCGACCGGGTCGGCGGACTGCTGCGTTACCTCGGCATAAAGCCGGTCAACGGACGGCCTGACTTTCCGCTGCGGGAAGAGGAGCGGACGTGGGCGCTGGAGCAATGGGCGATGGGCGATGGGCAGACGTCAGAGGTCAAGAGATCAGGCCGCGGGGCGACTGATGGGATGCGAGTTGTGGTGGCCCCAGGGGCGGGCTGGCCGGGCAAGGTGTGGCCGGCAGAGCGGTTTGGGGAGTTGGCTGTTTGGATGATTGAAGAGTTGGGTGCGGAGGTTGTTCTTGCGGGGGCGCCGGACGAGAAGCGGCTGGGCGAGATCATCTGCGAACGCTGCCCTCAGGCGAAGAATCTGATCGGAGCGACGACGTTCGGGCAGAGCGCAGCCCTTGTTGAAACCGCCGATCTGCTGGTATGCAACGACAGCGGACCACTTCATCTCGCCGCCGCATACGGAACACCGTCCGTCGCGCTCTTCGGCCCCACGATCGCATCGAAATGGCAGCCGCCGGGCAAGATGCATCGCATGATTCAAAAGACCGGATATTGCGAGGGCTGCATCGGCTGGCATCCCAATGCAGCATGCCTGCACGCGAACGCCTGCATGAAGGCAATCGGGGTGAATGAAGTCTGGGATGCCGTCGCAGAGCTGATGAATCGCCCCGAAGTGTAATCTGGAAGGAATTCAATCTATGGGAATCAAACGAAAAATTCTCGATGCTCTTCTCGGCTCGCGGTTCTATCCTCACATCTACTTCTTCAAGGTGCCGTTCAAGACCTACGAGTGGTTCGCGATGTGCCGACAGGTCACGTTTGATGCGAACGACACGGTCCTCGATATCGGTTCAGGACTCGGTGTGCAGACCGCATTGCTGGCGAAGAAGACCGGGCGCGTTGTCGGTATCGACCCGCAGGAAGATGCGGTCAACCGTGCGAAGTCCGAACAGGACCAGTTGGATCCGGATGGGAAAATCGAATTTCGCTGCACGACCATTGAGGACGCCGGCCTTGAAGCCAACACGTTCGACAAGGTTTTCAGCGTATGCGTCCTTGAGCACATTCCGGATCACAAGAGTGTTCTTCGCGAATCGTTCCGCGTGATGAAGCCCGGTGGAACGCTTGTGTTTTCCGTCGACAGCCTTGCGACCATCAAGGACCGGGCGGCTGTTGCACGACACAAGGAAAGATATGCGGTGTGCCGATATTTCAAGGCCGACGAGCTAAAGAACGATTTTGAGGAGGCCGGCTTCACCAGCGTATCGATCGAGCCGATCATGAAGAGTGACCTGGCCGCTCGCTGGTTCGAAAAGGCCATCTGGAAGGAATTCACGTTTCGCTATATCGAGGCGTGGTGGATGTATCAGGTACTCCGCGTCGCCGAGTTTATGGCGCGCAATCAAAACGATGGCATCTATCTGCTGGTCACGGCGAAGAAGTGATGACAGATGCGGGATGAAGGGCGCACGGCCCGCTATTTGACCTTCATATAACAGACCTGACACTCCCGACCCCATGGTTCAATATAAAGTCATATGGCGTTGCCGGGTTTTTGCATCTTGGTATCATTTACAGTCGAGCATCTACAAATCATGAAAGTAACCGCCTTTCTTCACCACCCCCCGGGCTTCACGGAACACTCCGGCATGTATCCGTTGGTCGAAGCACTTGGCGCGGTGCCGGTATTCTACGATGCGACCTGGCGCAAGGTGCAGGAGCGGTTCTGGCGACCGGGAAACCGGTTGAAGTGGTGGGGTGATACGTACTATGGAAGCGGCTGGAACTCTCTGCTGCCGGTTGTTGATGAGTGGCGATTAGCCTCCCGGGCCCCATCCGGAGCGGATGTGGGGCACTTTATCTGGAGTGAATTTGCCAGCCCCAGCCGGGCCGGTTGGTTCCGGCGAAAGGCCCGGAAACTGGTCGGCACGTTTCATGCCAGCGCGCGCAAACTTCCCGAGGTTATCCGGGAGAACTACCGGGCGTTAGGGTTCTATGATGGCATCACACTGATGTCGGAAACCCAGAAGCCCTTTTTTCTGGAACGCGGGTATCCAGAAGACAGAATGCGGGTATTCCTGCATGGAGTGAACACAAAATATTATTGTCCCGTTGAGCGCCCGCAAATCGATCCGGACCGTCCCCTCAAAGGGCTACTGGTCGGTAGCACGGAAAGGGATCATGCATTTATGGAAGAGGTGCTGCGGGCATTACCCGCACGAGTACTGGAGTTGACGGTTCTGACCAATGCCCATCAGCGCGAGATGTATTACCGGAATGCACCCGGTGCAGTATTCCCCGGTCATGTAGATGACAGGGCATTGTTGGAGTATTACCGGCAAGCCGACCTTCTGATCATGCCGATGCACGACTGTACAGCTAACAATGCCGTACTGGAATCGATGGCGTGCGGAACGCCGGTCATGATCAATGATGTCGGAGGCGTTTCCGAGTATGTCGATGCAGCCGTTAACATAGTTACGGATGGGAAAAACGTAGATGACTGGGCCGAGAGAATCGTTCAGGTCAGAAATGACAAGCAATTACTCGAGACGCGGCGATCCACAGTGCGGGCATGGGCGGAGACGTTCGATTGGAGCCTGAAGTCCAAGGCCTATGCCGAATTTTACAAGGAATTACAGAACGGGTAGGGCGCGGATATGAACAGAAACTCGTGCCGTCTGAGCCTCGGAGAGGGATGAAGGTATCGGTGGCGGTGGTCGAGAGACCCGTCTTCGCTACGCTATACCGAGGCGGGCCGACCGGCCTACCCGGATGAAAAACTATCTATCGTGCTATGACGTTATCTTCTCGCAAGAAGCTTCCACACACGCCCCCGGGCTGGGTACGTCATGATGCAATCTATTCCATCACCATTTGTGCTCTTCCGCGGAGAATCAACCACCTGTGTCATGTCGATCTCGCAAACCAACTGTTTGAGTCAATTGAATTCAATCGAGAGAGAGGCACCTGGTGGCCATTTCTCGTTTTGCTCATGCCCGATCACCTTCACGGATTGATATCATTTCATCCGGACCACGGGGTGAAGAAAACAATCGTTGATTGGAAGCACTACACAAGCCGATATTTAGGTATTCCCTGGCAGCGGGACTTCTTTGACCATCGGCTTCGCAGGAATGAAAGTTATGATGAAAAGGCGGCGTACATAAGGATGAATCCGGTTCGAGGTATATTGGCCAATGATCCTTCTGATTGGCCTTATATTCGAGAGTGGAAGACAAGAGTTTCAATTTCTTAACATGCGTTTGCTGACCAAGCCCAACGGCGGCCGAGGGACCGGCCGCCCTACCCTGATTTTTCATCGAAAAGGTAGGGCGCGGAGTCCCTTCCGCGCCGTGGAGCTGGACAGGCTATCGTCCCCCAAAAGTTGAGATGAACCAGGAACCAGAAGCCAGGAACCAGGAACCGGTTGCCGCGAACCGGCAACTGCCCCGTCCCCGAATCTCGGTTTGCATTGGCGCCTATAACCGTGAGCGATATATACGGGAATGTATAGATAGCGTATTGAGCCAGACCCGGCCGGCGGACGAGATTGTAGTGGTGGACGATGCCTCGACGGATCAGACTCTTGCGATTCTTGAGTCCTATGGCGATGCAATCCGCTTGATTCGCCGGGACCAAAACTCCGGCATGTGTCAGATAACCCGAAACCAGGCGACCAAAGCGGCAACCGGGGATCTGATTGCATACCTTGATTCCGATGATGCATGGTATCCGCAAAAGCTGGAAAAGCAGGAAGACTTCATGGTTGCCCACCCGGAGGTCGATCTGTGCCACACTTATGCTGAGGTCATGGATGCGGAATCGCGGGCGCTGTATATCCGCCATGAGGGCATCATTCCGTCCACGGGGGACTGTTTCCGGGCAATGATGGAGCAGTGCGTGATTACCATCAGTTCGGTCATGGTGCGGCGGGCAATCTTCGATAAGGTCGGTTTTTTCAATGAGGATCCGTTCTGGCGGATCGGCGAGGACTCGGAGTTTTTCTTTCGGGTGACGAAGGATTATCCGGTCGGGTTTATTCCGGACGTATTGACCCGTTACCGGAAGTCCGACGCAGGGATAACATCCGGCAGTTGGAACTACACGCCCAGGGTACTTCCGATTCACGAATGGATGCTTCGGAACCCCTCGCGATGGCAGGGTCGTGTTTCTCGTCGGGATGTGCTGGATATCATACGAAATGATTGTCGGGAGAATGCGATATACTGGCGGGAAAAGGGCGTCCGTCATTATGCCGTACATCATGCAGCCAAGTGGATACGGTATCGGCCATTCGAAACAGGAGCCTGGATGGAAATGCTCAAGGCGCTATTGACCTCCCCAAACACCCAGGCCACGACATGATACAAGCCTCATCAGGCTCTCTGAAACATATCAAAAGGCATGAGTATGTATCACGATATCTATAAAGGAAAAAAAGTTCTTCTCACCGGTCACACCGGCTTCAAAGGTTCATGGCTCACCGCCTGGCTGCATCACCTCGGCGCCGAGGTTTATGGTCTGGCCCTGGAGCCGGAGAATGACCGTTGGCTTTTCGCATGTGCGGACCTTGCAACATCGTGCGATCATGATGTCGGTGACATTCGTGAATTTGATCATGTTCAACGCAGGTATGCCGACGTCCAGCCGGACATCGTTTTCCATCTCGCCGCCCAGCCGATCGTGCGAGCGTCCTACCAGGATCCCGTAGGTACCGCGGCAACCAATATCATGGGTTCTATTCATGTTATGGAAGCGGTCCGTCTGGCCGGAAGACCCTGTGCCGTCGTGATGGTGACCAGCGACAAGTGCTATGAAAACCGGGAATGGCCGTATGCCTACCGAGAAAACGATCCGATGGGCGGTCATGATGTATACAGCATGTCCAAAGGCGCGGCGGAGCTGACGATCGCGTCGTATCGATCCTCGTTTTTTCCCCCGGAGGGGACGGTGGCCATGGCCAGCGCCAGGGCCGGGAACGTTATCGGTCCCGGTGATTGGGCGGAAGACCGAATTGTACCCGATGCGATGCGGACCCTCCTCGAGAACCAGGACCTGCATGTGCGCAATCCTGCCGCCACCCGTCCCTGGCAGCATGTTCTCGAACCGTTGTCCGGTTACCTGCTTCTTGGTGCGAAGCTGATGCAGCCGCATGAATTATGGCTGCGGGATGGATGGAATTTTGGTCCGGGTCTCGATGCCGCCCGGTCGGTCGCTGAACTGGCGGATGAAATGATTCGCCACCTGGGAAAAGGTCGATGGCTGAGCGATGTGCACGGTGACCACCCTCACGAAGCAAACTTTTTGCGACTGAGCATCGAAAAAGCGTCAACCATGCTGGGTTGGCGCCCGGTTTGGGATTTCCGGGAAACGGTGAGAAGAACGGTTGAGGGCTATCGTCTTTTGACAGACAAGAATACCGATGCTGGTGTGATCAGAACATACATGAAGCATGAAATCACTGACTATGCAGTTGAGGCAGGGTTGCATGCATGAAGGGTGAAGGCAGCGGATGAACAACCATCGTAGAATCCTGTTGAACCTTTTCTTTCTGTTGGTTCTGTCGTTATCCGGCTGCAGTATGCTTGGTGTTGAACCGGATACAAACGAGCCCTGGGGGCCGCTGGATGAAGATGCCGCGACCCGCATTCCCTATTCAGAGCTTTTGCCCTACGTCCAATCAGCAAATTCAGATCTTCCCGCCGGGTTTCTGTTGGATGCAAACAGTCGGCTGCTGGCCCTCGGAGACTCCATCGTTCAACAAGGCAAAAAACCCGGCGGTTTTACGAGCCGGGTGAATCAGGCCATGCGCCGCGTGTATCCGAATGATGGGCTTACCTACATTCGCAACTATGGAGTTTCCGGATATCGCGCGAAAAGTCTGATGGCGGTTTTCAAGAGGGCGGTTACCAACGAGCATCCCACGCACGTACTTATCAGTGTCGGCGTGAATGATGTTCAGGTAAATGCCGGCGTGCTCAGCGGAGAAACCATGCTTGAGAGTCTGGATGTATGGAAGAGGAGCCGCTCGGTGAGTGACTACCAGCAGCATCTCCGGGAGCTGGTTCGCGAGATTCAAGCGACGGGAGCTAGTCCTCTGTTCATGACGCCAACCATCAAGCGCGAAGATCCGGAGTCGAAGCGAAATCGAGCGTTGAGATCCTATGCCGATGCTATGATCGAATTGGCCCGGGAAGAAGATGCATACTTCATCGATGTTCATGGCATATTCAAGGCGTATCTCACGAAGCATGGCGGGCGCGAAAAGTCTCGGATACTCACGGTGGACGGTACCCACATGAATGGTCTGGGCCAGAAACTCATGGCGGTTTGTCTGATGCGATTGCTGGGCATGGATGCCGCCGATATAGAGTCGTTGGCGGAAGATGGGCCTGCGACACAGTGATACGACCGTATTGCGCGAGACAACATTGGCGGGCATTCAAAACAGACTCATATACCTCGACACCATGCGGGGTTGGGCAGCACTTGTCGTGGTGTTCTGTCACTGGCAGTTCTTTTTATCGATGGGAACATCGGAAAGCACCTATGACGTCAAACGTATGCCCTTTTACGAGGTGCTGCGCCCCCTGTATCATAATGCGTGGATGGGCGTTGACTTCTTTTTCACGTTGTCAGGATTTGTATTCTGTCTGATTTATGCCGGACGAATCAGCGACCGACAGATTACATGGCAAAAGTTCACAATCGTGAGGCTTGCCCGGCTATATCCGCTGCATATCGCAACCCTTCTGCTGGTATTGATTGCTCAACTTGCCTATAGCGGGCTGCGATCTGATTTCTTTATCTTCAGGTTTAATGATCTAAAACACTTTCTCTATAACCTGTTCATGGTGTCATCGTGGGGGTTGGAGGAGGGGTATTCGTTCAATGGATCGTTCTGGTCCGTTTCGGTAGAGGTATTTCTCTATATCATATTTTTCCTGATCTGCAGGATACGTCCGATGACGTGGCGGGTTGCGGTAACGATGACCGTTCTCGGGTTTGTGCTTCGCCATGTATATTCGCCTCTCGGTAGAGGCGTGTCCGCATTTTTTCTGGGTTGCTTGATGTGCCTGATGTATCAATCTCTGGTACGAAGGGGTCTTTCAAGGTCTTTGACGCGCCGACTGGTATTTGCCGGCATTGTCCTGTGGGGTGTTTTTATCTTGATCTCATATTATCCCCCCATTCTTAACTTGAGAAACTTTCCTTTCGTCTGGCGTATCCAGAACGCCTGGGAACTCCTGTTGCTGGTGCGTTACCCTGTGTATGTACTTTTCCCGTATACAATCCTGGTCGTCGCGGTCTACGAGACGTTGAATCCGCCCCGGCGAAAGGACAGCATTCTCGGGGATATATCGTATTCGCTGTATATGCTGCATTTTCCCCTGCAGCTCATGCTGGCCCTGGCTCTGGTGACGTTTGAAGTTCCGCACGGTGTGTTTTATTCGATTCCATTTATGCTGGCATTTTACGCGGTTCTGATCGCCGGATCTATCGCGAGTTATCGGTACTTTGAACACCCTGCTCGCCGATATATACGGAACAGGATACCTGGATGACCCGAGACGAACTTCTTCTGATCACGAAGTAGGAGGCCGTTGGCATGACAACTGACACGAAAGACATACCCGTCGTAATTCTCGCCGGAGGACGAGGCACCCGTCTCATGGAAGAAACCCAGGTGATTCCCAAGCCGATGGTCACCATCGGGGGCAAGCCGATCCTGTGGCACATCATGATGACCTATGGACATTATGGGTATCGAAAGTTCGTGGTCTGCCTCGGGTACAAGGGACACGTGATCAAGGAATATTTCATGAATCTTCTGAAGCACACGTCCAGTGTCACCATCAACAGCCGCAGCGGGGAGTTTATCTATGAGGCGGACAAAACGCCGGACTGGGATTTGTCGCTGGTGGAAACCGGGGAGAACAGCCTCACCGGGACCCGGGTCAAGATGGTGGAACGCTACCTTGATGCGCCGCACTTCTGCCTGACCTATGGTGATGGTGTCTGCAATGTCGATCTCGCAGCCCAGTGGGAATTTCATCAGTCTCATGGCAGGATCGGAACGGTGACCGCGGTACATCCCCCGTCCCGGTTCGGCATGATCGAAATCAGTGATGATGCCGGCGTCTCATCGTTTCAGGAGAAAGAACCTCTTCATCACGATTATATCAATGGCGGATTTTTCCTGTTCAAGCGTGAGTTTCTCGAACGGCTCCCCGTGGACGGCAACTACAGCCTGGAATCCGATCCCCTGACCCGTCTGGCCCGGGACGGCGAACTCGCCGCCTTCAAGCATAACGGATTCTGGCAATGCATGGATACCCTCCGCGACCGTGAAAACCTCGAGAAGGTGTATGACAGCGGGAAGGCGCCGTGGGTGCGTTGGTGAAAGGGCGAAAGGGCGAAAGGGCGAAAGGGTTAAGGGGTGAAAGGGTGAAAGGGGTGCAGGGGATGTTTGGTTTGGGATGGTGAGATTTAATCGGAGGTAGGTATTCATGGGCGGTCAATCATTTGAGGATTTGCAATGCTGGCAGGTGGCAAGGGAATTATGTCGGGAGGTTTATGCAAGAACGGGTAGTGGATCGTGCAAGAACGACTACGGCTTTGTGGATCAAATTCGTCGGGCTTCAGTCTCGGTGATGAACAATGTTGCGGAAGGTTATGAACGCGGATCGAATAAAGACTTT
>JAUIHQ010000357.1 GCA_030432155.1 bacterium
CGCGATCCGGGTGAGCATGGACAATCCTCCGCGGTACAACCGGTCGGGTCCGATGGCCGCTAACGGCGATGCAAGGCGGGCTGCCGCAGGCATCCACCTCGCCCGGGTCACGAGCAGAATGCCTCCGGCGGCAAACGTGAGGAGGCTGAGCAACAGTTCCAAGTTGAAACCGTGCCACAGGGAAAGGGCATGGAGTTTGATCCCGGGGCGTATCGCGGATGCACAGGCATTCACGACGGGTTGGGCAAGTCCCGGGGCCAGGCCGAACAGGGCGCCGGCCGCGCCCAGCGTCACCGGCCCGCTCCACATCGCGGCCGGGGCTTCATGGGGGTGCGCCTTCGGTGTCTCCCGCCACAGGCCGAAGAAGGGGGTCAGGCCGGTGCGCACCCCGACATACACGAACGACGCCGATGCGAGAAGCGACAGAATCGTCAGCGCCCATGGCCCCGGCACTGCATAGGTCACCTCTTTGGCAAGAAACCCGAAGAACGGAGGGAGACCGGCCATGGAAAGGGCGGCCAGCCCTCCGCCCAGCGCGGTGCGGGGAAGGTACGAACGAAGGCCGCTGAGCCGGTTGGTATTCCGTTCTCCGGTTTCGTGATCGATGATGCCGGCGGTCAGGAACAGGGCCGCTTTGTAGAGAGCGTGGGCCAGCAGCACCACGACGCCCGCCTTGACCGCGGCATCGCTGCCCATGCCGAACAGCATGATCATCGATCCCAGCGCCGCCGCCGTGGTGTAGGCGAGGAGGCGCTTGAGGTCGGATTGCCCCAGCGCCATGACCGCACAGATGAAAAATGTTGCCGCCCCGGCCGCGGTCAGGAGGTTGACCCACACGATGGATTCCGCCATCACCGGGTGAAGCCGTGCAGCGAGGAATACCCCCGCTTTGACCATCGTGGAGGAGTGGAGATACGCACTGGCCGGGGTCGGCGCCTGCATGGCATTCGGAAGCCAGAAGTGAAAGGGAACCTGGGCAGACTTGGTGAATATCCCGATGGCGATCAACCAGACCGCCACCGGAGACACATCGGCGCCGGCAGGCCAGGCGGACAGGGATGCAGAATCAAAGTCCCGGGCGAGGATCAGCAGTCCGGCCAGCATGAAAAGTCCGCCTGCGCCGGTGACAAGGAGCGCCTGCAGGGCGGCCGATCGTGCGGCCTTGTCTTCATGGTTGAAGCCGATCAACAGGTACGACGTGAAGCTCGTGAGCTCCCAGAAGATGAAGAGGAGAACGATGTTGTCCGCGGACACCACGCCCAGCATCGAAGCCATGAACAACATCAGGATGCCGAGGAACCGCCCCCGTTGGGGATGACCCTCAAGGTAGGCGCCGGCATATTGGAACACCAGGGCGCCGATACCGCTGATGAGAAGGATGAAAAGCAGGGCGAGTCCGTCGAGCCGCCAGGACAATGTCAGGCCGAGGGTCGGGATCCACGGCGATGAAAAAGCCAGAGGGGCGCGGGCCAATGCCGTCAGGCCAAGAAGAAAGACCACGCCGGAGACCGCTGCCCCCAGTGCCGGGGTCAGGCGGCTCCATCGCTTTTCCAGAACCGGAAGACAGAATCCGGTCAGAAACAGAGTGAAGAAGAGCCAATGCATCCCATGACCTATAATACGGCGCTACTCTACCCGGTAAGGTCGTTTTGGCAATCCCATTGCCGTGTTTTTCGCAGGATCTGTCTTGTAAACATTGACTTGCCGGTTGCAAAGCCATCTGTCAAATTCTGGCCTCGTGTGCCGGAAAGCTGTGGCTGACAGTGCCGGTTACTGTGAACGACGACGAAGGAATCTGTCATCCGGATGTTCAATCCATATTTACCGCCCCGACGGAAACGACTCGCCGGGGTGCTGATGATCGAAAGCATCTTGAGCCTGCTCATTGGTGTGTTGCTCATCTTTACCGCATGGGGAGACCCCAATCGTGGCGGCATCATGACCATGGGGTGGATCCTCACCGTCGCCGGTCTCGGACTGCTCGTTGTCTGGTTTTTCCTGCGAACCATGCGGGGTCCGTCCGTTCGTCACAGCCGGCAGGGTCCGGAGCCGGATGGCGGAAGTGAAGAGGAACACGGCAAAGCTGACT
The DNA here is from genome assembly GCA_030432155.1 of bacterium. Lineage (GTDB taxonomy): Bacteria > Verrucomicrobiota > Kiritimatiellia > CAIVKH01 > CAIVKH01 > JAUIHQ01. The sequence goes on from JAUIHQ010000357.1 coordinate 2,090, forward strand.
TTTCCTGGCGCGACTCGGTGGATGAACGCTGGCGAACTGCCGCCATCACCCTCGCCGTCATGGCCTTGGTTGCATGGGTCCTGGTTTTGTTGAAGCCGGGGGACCGCGATCGTGATAACCCGGCGGCAACATCCATCGCAACCAACATGACGGTTGCGGAGGCGGAGCCGGATCCACTGGTCTCGCTGAGTCAGCGCATTCGTGAAAACTTGTGGATGCAGAATTTCGTGTTTCCCGGCAGCAACAAGAAAATTGACGGGGACCGGTTGATCATCGCCTTCCCTGAGCCGATCCTGGACGGAACGCCGCAACTGACCGACCGGGGGCGAATGTATCTGAACCAGCTTGCCGCCCTGACCCTTGCCGCCGAACACCCATTGATGATTGAAATTCTGGCTTATGGATCGGGTGCGACCGGAACCCGGGGGCGCTTTGATAAAGGTGTGGACCGGTCGGTGCTCGTGGCCGGTCATCTCGTGGAGCAGGGGGTGGAGCCCTATGCCGTGACCATTCTCAGCTCGACCAACTCCCCGGATGAGCTTGATTTTGCTCAGGTGATCCGGGTCGCCGTCCGGCGTATGAACATGAGTGACCGCGCAGCCAGGTTGGTGGAAGCAACGACGGCCGCCGGCGGAGAACGTATTGTTATCACCAGCGTCGTGGAGCGGACCGTCGAGGTCCCGGTAACCAATGTCATCGAAAAGCCGGTGGAAGTCGTGGTGACCAACATCGTTGAGAAGCCGGTGGAAACCGTGATCACCAATATCGTGGAAAAACCTGTCGAGACGATCCTCACCAACATCGTGGAAAAGCAGGTTGAGGTGGTGGTGACGAATTTCATCGAGAAACCGGTGGAGCGGATTGTTACCAACTTTATCGAGAAGCCAGTGGATGCAACCGGCCTGGCCGGCGTCCCGCAACAACCGGTGGTGATCACCAGTGTCGTGGAATCGGTGGTGGAGGTGATCGTAACCAACGTTATCGAGAGGGTGGTCGAGGTGCCGGTCGAGAGTGTGATCACCGATGTCGTCGAACGCGTGGTTGAGATTCCGGTCACGACCGTGATCACCGATCTCGTCGAAAAAGTCGTCGAGAAGGAAGTCGAGAAACCGGTGGTGGTCACGAACGTTATCGAGGTGGAGAAGTTCGTGGAGGTTCCAAAGGAAGTTCTCGTGGAGAAAGTGGTCGAGAAGCCGGTTGAGGTTTTCGTGACCAACCTGGTGGAGCGGGTGGTGACGAGTGTGGTCGACCGGGTTGTGGAGCGTGCCGTACCGGTTACCGTTGTCGTAACGTCCTATGTTGAGAAAACCGTAGCACCGCAAGTCCCGACATTTGCCATCACCGATGCCGTGTTCTGCCGCGCCATCCGCGGATTCGGGGATTTCGATGCGATTCGCGACAACCGGTTTGAGCGCGGCCGTATTCCCGATCTGTTGCTCTACACCGCGGTGGAAGGTTTCCGGGCTGAACGTTCCGGAGGCGGGTTTGAATTTCGTATGACCCAAACGCTGGAGCTCTATCGGGAAGACGATGCCATGG
>JAUIHQ010000358.1 GCA_030432155.1 bacterium
CACCCCGGCCGCCATCGACACCTGTCTCGGGGTGGCGGATGAGCTGGATATCCAGGTGGCGATCCACACCGACACCCTGAACGAGTCGGGTTTCGTGGAGAAGACCATCGAGGCGTTCAAGGGCCGCACCATTCACACCTATCACACCGAGGGCGCGGGCGGGGGCCATGCGCCGGACATCATCAAGGTCTGTTCACTGCCGCACGTCCTTCCCTCCTCCACCAACCCGACCCGGCCGTTCACCGTGAACACGATCGATGAGCACCTCGATATGTTGATGGTGTGTCATCACCTCGACGCCAGGATTCCCGAGGATGTCGCCTTTGCCGAATCACGCATCCGCCCCCAAACCATCGCCGCCGAGGATATTCTGCACGACCTCGGCGCGTTTTCGATGATGGCGAGCGACAGCCAGGCCATGGGGCGGGTGGGTGAAGTGGTGATCCGGACCTGGCAAACCGCCCACAAGATGAAATTGCAGCGCGGCCATCTCGCATCGGATGAGCATCCCGCCGCAGATAATTTCCGGGTCCTGCGCTATCTCGCGAAGTACACCATCAACCCTGCCATCACCCACGGCATGTCCGGCGATGTGGGGTCGCTGGGCATCGGTTCGTTTGCCGATGTGGTTGTGTGGAAACCTGCCTTTTTCGGCGCGAAGCCGGAGCTTGTGTTGAAGGGCGGCATGATTGCCTATGCGAACATGGGGGATCCCAATGCATCCATCCCCACCCCCCAGCCGATGATGTACCGCCCGCAGTTCGGGGCGCACGGCCGGGCGCGGCTCGCGACCTCGATTACCTTCGTGAGCAAGGCCTCGCTCGACAACGGCCTGGCCGGCGATCTCGCGACCGGCAGACTGCTGCGGCCTGTGGAATGTACCCGTACCCCAAAGAAAACCGACATGATCTGGAACCGGGCGATGCCCGAGATCCAGGTCGACCCTGAAACCTATACCGTGAAGGCGGATGGCGAAGTGCTCACCTGTGAGCCCGCCGCGGTCCTCCCTCTTGCGCAACGGTATTTCCTCTTCTGAAGGAGTATCGACATGCAGTTGATTCGCGATGTGATGACCGACTGGAATCACGCCACCATCATGGTGTTTGTACGGGCCGACCGGCACCAGCTTGCTCATCTTCGATGGCGCACCGAGGCGGAAGACGGGCAGGAGTTCGGATTTGATCTCCACACACCGGTGCAGCACGGGGATGTGATCTTTGATGACGGACTGACCCGCTACGTGGTCGAACAACTTCCCGAAGCGGTCCTCGACCTTGCCTTCGACACGGTGGAATCCGCTGCCCGCACCGCCTGGGCGGTCGGGAATCTTCACCAGCCGCTCCAGGTCATCGAAGGCGGCATTCGCACCATCGACGATCCGGTTCTGCGAAAGATGTTTGATTCCACGGGCACGGTCTACCGGGCCGCCACCGCCCGGTTTCTTCCCCAGCGCTCCACGATGGGTCATGGCCACCACCATCACCACGCTTCCGACGATGCCGGCATCCTGAAGGTTCAGCATGGGTGATGATCGCGAGCTGCTCCACCTGCTGCAGACCAGCGACACCATGTTCCCGGTCGGGGCATTTGCCCACTCGGTCGGCCTGGAGGGGCTGGTCGATGCCGGCCGCGTGCAAGGTCCGGAGAATCTCGACCCCGTCATGCGGTCGGACCTTCACCGGCTGCTTGCCGATCTCGACTTTCCCCTGATCCGCCTGGCTTCGGAAGCCGCGGGAAACAACGACTCCGAAACGCTCGCGGGACTGGCCGAGCGCAGCCGGGCCCTGCGGGCTTCGTCTGAACAGCGTGACGCAGTGGAGCGGATCGGGCGTCAACGGCTCGCTATGCTCATCGATCTGCAACCGCCGGAAAACAGCCGCCGCCTGACACGTCTCACCGCATCCCTCCCTGTGCCGGGTCTGCCGGTGGTGTGCGGCATCGAATCCGCGGTCTGCGGAATCGATCCGGCATCCATGATGTATGCCTATGGCTACCAGGCATTCGCGGGATTTCTCAGCGCATCGATGAAACTGATCCGGATCGGTCAGCTTGCGGTCCAGAGGCTGCTGCACGATCACCTTCGCGAATTGCCCGGCCTGCTGGAACAGTCCCGGTATGTTGATCGTGAAACCATGGGGTGCTTCACCCCCGTCCTGGACATCGCCCAGGCCCGCCACGAAACCGCCTACACAAGGATCTTTATTTCATGACCCATCACACCAACCATGCGTCCCGGCCCCTGCGGATCGGTATCGGGGGACCCGTCGGCTCCGGCAAAACCATGCTGGTTCTTCAGCTCTGCCGGAGAATGCGGGACCGCTACAGCCTCGGCGTCGTCACCAATGACATCTACACCCTGGAGGACGCCGCCTTTCTCACCCGCAACCGGGCGTTGGATGAAGCGCGGATTATCGGGGTGGAAACCGGCGGCTGCCCGCACACCGCCATTCGCGACGATACGGCGATGAACGAACAGGCCATCGGTGAATTGATCAAGCGGCATCCCGACATCCGCCTGATCCTGATGGAAAGCGGCGGGGACAATCTATCCGCCACGTTTTCTCCCGAGCTGGTGGATATGTTCATCTATGTGATCGATGTCGCGGAAGGCGACAAGATACCCCGCAAGGGAGGGCCGGCGATCTGCACCAGCGATCTGCTGATCATCAACAAAACCGACCTTGCACCCCATGTGGGCGCGGATCTTGATGTGATGGATCACGACTCGCGGCGCATGCGCAAGGGAAGGCCCTACCTGTTTTGCGACCTCAAGACGGAGAAGGGACTCGACGAGGTGGTACAATGGATCGAACACAATCTGCTGTTCGTGGAGAACGGGAAAGCCCCGGCGTCGTAACGGTTATGACGGCCGGGGCATCCTATACCGCAACCTCGATGCACGGGGTGTTCGACATCACCTGCAGCCCCGGTATCCGCGGGCAGACGGTCATCACACGCCGGTGCATTCGCGCTCCCTTTCACCTCAGCAAGCCCTATGACGATAGCGGAACGCTGATTGTGCAGGCTGTCAATTCCACGGCCGGCGTCTTTGCCGGAGATAAACTGGAATTGTCCGTCGTGGTGGATGCCGGGGCATCTGTTCTGCTGACTGCGCCCGCCGCCCATCGTATTCACACCATGGAAAAGGGCATGGCGGAGTGCGCGCAATCGTTCCGCATTCGGGCCGGCGGATGGTTGGAGGTTATGCCGGAATTGTTCATTCCCCAGAGGGACAGCGCGTACCGGCAGATCAACCGGATCGAGGCGGAACCCGGAGCCGAAGCCTATATACTCGAAACCCTCGCCCCCGGTCGCACGGCGTCGGGCGAAGCCTTTGCCTACCGCCGGGTTGAGTGGGAAACCGATGTGGTCATTGGTGGCCGTACCGGCATGCGCGAGCGCTATACACTGATCCCGGGCGGAAAATCGCCGGCGGGATTTCTGGATGTATTTCCCTGTCCGTACTTTGCCGCCATGACCCTGATCACACCGGCGGCATTGCCGCTTCGAACAATACAAGAAACATTGCATCGGGACCATGAGGAGTCGCTGACCGGTCTCACCCGGCTGGCCGACGACCTGTATTCCATCCGGACCGTTGCAGCATCAAGCATGGT
>JAUIHQ010000027.1 GCA_030432155.1 bacterium
TGTATGCCGAACACACCCGGTTTCTACGGGATGTCGGTATTCCGGTTCCCTCGCTTCGGGCCGAAGACGCGGAGCGTGGCCTTCTCGTGCTGGAGGATGTCGGCGATGAAACGCTGGAGTCTTCGTTTACCTCTCATCCCGCGGACGTGCGACGGCGGATGTATGACCGGCTGATCGACATGACCGCGCAGCTTCACACCGTCGGCACCCGGTCTGCGATGAAGTGCAACCTTCCCTGCATGCCTCCCTTCGGACCCGAGACCTACCAATATGAACACGACCTGTTTCTGCACCGGTTTGCTGCGGAGTATGCCGGTGCAAAAACCGCGGCCCTCGCGTCGGCCCGAAAAGCCCTCCTGCGAATGTCCGGCATATTGATGGATCAACCGAATGTGCTGGTTCACCGCGATCTTCAATCCAGCAATGTCATGGTCACACGCAAAGGACCGGTGCTCATCGATTTCCAGGGGATGCGTTTCGGACCGGCGGCCTACGATCTTGCCTCACTGCTCCTCGATCCTTATGTCGCGCTGGATTCAGGCGAACGCCGGCGGTGGTTCCAACGATACTGCGCCGAAACAGAGATTGATATACCGGACGAGGTTTTCGCCGCGGCCTCGGTACAGAGGTTGTGCCAGGCGTTGGGAGCCTACGTCCGCCTGGCCAGGGGAGCAGGCGGCTCACGGTTTCTCGGATATATTCCGCCGGCGCTGCGAAATCTCCAGGAAGCACTTGATGCCCTGGAGGAGGTCGACGCTCTCAGGCGGATCATCCGCCAGGCCGGTTCCGTTCGCGCGGGAACTTCGTGATTGTAGATCATTTCGATTGGGATACTCTTCATGACAACGGAAGCGCCACAACGGTGTTCATGAAACAGGAGGTGTCATCATGTTGCGTCTGATATCCATTACGCTGTCTCTTATGCTGGGGATGAGCGCATTCACGGCGGTATTCGGGGCCGAAGGGGATGGAGAAGGCACGGTGGTGAAAGCCGGCAAGGATGTCGTGGAAGGCGTCCGCGAAGCCGGCGGTGAAGTCGGGGGTTTTCTGGTTACCGGCGGCAACCAGATTGCATCCCAGACCCGCAGTTTGTGGGCGGATGCAGTCCTGCCGATGTTCCAGCGCATCACCGCGGCCTTGCCGATGATGATCAAGGCGGTGCTCCTGCTGGTTGCCTTCTGGCTGGTGGCCAATCTTGCCGCGGCCGGGATCTCCCGCCTGTTGCGCATGACCCGGCTCGACAACCGGGCGGCCCGGGAGTGGGGCATCGATCGTCTGCTCAAGTCGAGTGACGGCACCCAGTCGATTTCCATCGAGAAGTTGATCGGCGACGTTGTGAAGTGGGTGATCATGCTGTTCGGTCTCCTCGCCTTCTTCAACGCGCTGGAACTGGACATGGTGGCCCGTCCGCTCGAAGGTATCGTGAATCGTATCGTGGAGATCGTGCCCAGCCTGCTGCAGGCGCTGGTTATTCTGGTCGTCTACTGGGCGGTGGCATCGCTGGTCCGAATGGCGGTGACCAGGGGTCTGGGCGCGGTCGGGTTTGATCACCGGGCGGCCCGGTACATTCCGGCCCGTGAGGTCAAGGGCGAGATGGTGGGGCCGAGTGTTCTGTTCGGGCGTCTCGCGTTTTACGTCATTCTGCTGTTCGGCATTCCGCCGTTTCTGCAGGCGCTCGGCCAGGAATCGCTGGTTCGTCCCCTGCAGGACATGCTGGCCAAGGCGCTGGCCTTTCTGCCCAATGTTTTTGCCGCGGGGATCATCCTTGCCGTCGGGTATGTCGTGGCCACGATTATTCGTGAAGTGGTGAGCAATTTTCTTGCCGCGGTGGGGGCGGACCGACTGGCCGACAAGACCGGCCTCAGCGGGGCCCTCGGCAATCGGAGTCTGTCCGGAGTCGGCGGTACCATCGTGTATTTCTTTGTCCTGATCCCCCTGCTGATCTCGGCGGTGGATGCGCTGCAGATCAAGGCGATCTCCGACCCGGTGATCAACACCCTCAACCAGGTACTGGCCGCGGTGCCCAAGGTCCTGGTGGCGGTAATTATTCTGGCCATCGGGTTTGTGGCGGCGCGGGTGGTGAAGCGGCTGGTCGAGTCGTTTCTGTCCGGTATCGGATTTGACGGGCTGCCGGACAAGATCGGTCTCGGGTTTCTGGCCCCGAAGCACACCGCACTGTCCGCGGTGGCCGGTGCGGTGGTGATGGCGGTGATCCTGCTGCTGACCGCGCAGCAGGCGCTGGCATCGATCGGGTTTGCCCAGCTTGCCGGGCTGGTGGATGAGCTGGTGCGTTATCTACCGAGCCTCGTGGTCGGCCTTGTGATTCTATTTGCGGCGTTGAGTCTCGGCGCGTATGTCGGGAACCTCGTGGCCGGTGCAGCCGGCGGGTCGGGGTACGGCAAGCTTCTCTCCGCGGTGGCGAAATACGCGATCATGTTTCTCGGCGTCAGCATGGCGCTGGAGCAGATGAATGTGAGCCGGGAGATCGTGATCACCGTGGTGACCGCCGTTCTCGGCGCCCTCGCCCTCGCCCTCGGCCTCGCCTTCGGTCTCGGCGGAAAGGACCGGGCCAAGAAGCTGATCGAGAAGCAGCAGTAGAGGCAGAGCCGGAAGGATGAAGCAGGAAGGATGCGCCGCTCGGGCAAAGCGGTCGGCCTGCCTCGGCGTAGCGTAGAGGGTCCCTCAGCCCTTGAACGTTGGACGTTACCACGTTGAGCGTTGAACGTTCCGACCCGCGACCGCGGTGCGGGGGGGGCGGCTGCGCGGTTGACCGTGGGGGCTCGCGGGCTTGGGCCGGGAAAGCGGCGGCCTGTCGCACCCGGCCTTCGGCGTTGGAGCCGCGAACGCGGGCACGACAGACCGCCGTTTCCCTACGCGGCTTCCGCCGCATACCCAAGCCCGCGAGCCGCATCGCCGCTTTTTCTCGCGTTGCTCGAAAAAGGAAGAGGGACGTTTGACGTTTCCGCTCCGGCCTTCGGAAGAGGAGACAGGCAAACGCCCTCCGCTACATGCAGCCTGACCCCCGGAGGGGCAAGCTCCCGCTTGCCCGCGGGCGGTTGAAAATCCCCGGATACCTCGGCCCTTTGATCGTTGGACGTTACCACGTTGAGCGTTGCACGTTCCGACCCGCGACCGCGGGGCGGGGGGGGGCTGCGGGGCGGCTTTACGGTTCTTCATCCCCCGGTTCCTGCCGCTCAAGCCGTTGAAGCTTGGTAGCGTAGGCCGGCGACGGCCGTAGCTGGGCTTCCATTCCGGCGGTTACCAGGAGGGTGGCAGGGTCGGATGCCTCGACCATCGCCAGTTCATAGTCCGGGGATTGCGTGAGAATGCGGCTGATCCGTTCCCGGCCGCCGATGATGGCGGCTTCAGCCAGTGCGTGACTGCGGGAGGCGAGAGGACCGGCCGCGGCTGCGAACAGGACACCCTCAGCCGGCTTGCCGGTTTCCGGATCGATGATGGAGCTGTATTCCACGCCGGCGATGGTGACGGTGTGATCGTACAACCCGAGCGCAACCACGGCGGGCAGGTTGACGGAGTGGGTAAACGTTCCGATTGTACGGTCCGGTTTCGTCATGGACAGTGTCGTGGTCCAGGCGGATTCCGGTGCGGGGACGCCGTGGGTGCGGGCGGCGCCATCCAGGGAAAGGCGAAGGCCGCGGTATCCCTGCCGCCGGGCCGCAACGATCGCCACATCCACCGCATACGCATACAGGTAGCGCCCAAGCTGAATGCGGCAGCGCGGTGAGGTGATCGCAATCGCGCCGTCATCGAACAACGTAACATTGTCTATGCCGGTGCTGTTGAGAACATCCGACAGGACGGCAGGCGTCGGCGCCGCTATCGGAGGTACGGCCCGGTTGAAACCCCACAGATATTGAACCGTACCAAGTGTGTAGTCGAAAAGACCGGCGGTGGCAGCGGAATAGTGCCGACCGAGATCGAGAGCGCGAAAGGTCGATTGGGTAACCGGAAGGCGAACCGATGTCGCCACCCGGTTGATCTTGGCGATTTCACTGTCCGGATACCGGTCATCCAGCAGGAGGATCGACGAGCGGATCGAGCCGACCGCCTGATCAATGAGAGCCTCGGTATCCGCAAGGTCGGTGATCGCCACGGAGACCGCTCCGGTGACGCCGCCGATAACGATCGCCTGCTCGACCGGTTCCGGTCGGCTGCATCCGGCGGCGGCGAGCAGGATCACCGCCAGGACACAGGCCGCACGTGCCGGAAGGATTTTTCCCTCAACTGTCATAGGTCCGGTAATAATACTCTTCCGTGAATACAACGCTGGAATCATACCCCCGGTCCAACAGAATTTCACGGACTTCATAAATCATTTCATTTGCCCCGCAAAGGTAGAAGTGGGCGCCGTCGGGGAACGCATCGTTCCGGCAGCGTTCCGTAACCCTCCCCTGTACCCCGTGGCCGGCTTCACCGGAAACACAGGGTATATAGCAACCGCCCTCGAATTCCTCGCGAAAGTAAAGGTCTTCGCCGACCCGTACACCGTGATACAGGGTGAGGCGGAGGCCGGGGTGGGACCGGAGAAACGCCCGGGCCGGCGCCACCCCGGTCCCGGTGGCGATGAAGACCAACGGGCGGGACGGGTCGCGAACCGTGAATCGGCCGAAGGGTCCGGAAACAGGTATGCGGTCCCCCGGCGCAAGTGCGTTGAGCCGGGGGGTCAGCCGGCCGGAGGGAATATGTTTATAGAGAATGCTTATGTGGGGATCCTGCTCCCCGCTGCAGATTGTGTAGCTACGCTCCTCGAAATGATCGCGGCCCGCGATGTTCACCAGTTGCCCGGCCCGGAACACCAGATTCTCCCTTGCCAGGACCAGCTCCCGGCCGGTTTCCGACAGGCGCTGATGCGCGATTACCTCGGCGTCGTATGAAACCGGCGATCCGCTGCGGATCTCCCGTTGCTGCATCCGGTCTGTCGTCTCATCTTCCATTCAATCTGGTCCCGGTTTTCGGTGATTGCGGTTTCCACGTTGCATCCCCGCGGTCATGGGGTACCGTGAGGTCAGGGAGAACCATGACGGCATTTATCGATTGTGATCAACTGGAAACCGGACTGGCCGAGGGGCCGACCGTGCTGATTGATGTCTTGACCGGCGATCATTTCGACCGGTCGCACATCCCCGGCGCGGTCAACATCTGTGTATACAAAGTCTCGTTCGGCGAGGAGGTTCGAAAGGCGGTTCCCGATACGGATACACCGCTGGTGATCTGCGACGCCGAAGCCGACACCCGCGGAGCGGAGATGGCGGTCCGCAAGCTCACCGAGCTGGGGTACCGGGATATCGCCATCCTCGAGGGCGGACTCAAGGAATGGGTACGGCGGGGCAAGCCGCAGGAGGGATCGGGCGATCCGGAGCCGGACGGGCTGATTACCGGCGACCGTTCCGACATCAAAATGAACCTTGAGAAAAGCCATATCCTGTGGACCGGGCGCAACCTCGTCTCGCGTCATGATGGAACCCTCAGCTTTTCCGATGCGAATGTTCATTTTCTCGACGGCACGTTCAGCGGCGGAACCTTCGAGATCGACATGCAGTCCATCCACTGCCTCGACCTGAAAGATGAAGTGATGAATCAGACCCTGGTTCATCACCTGAAGTCCGACGATTTCTTCGATGTACGAAATCACCCGTCCGCCCTTTGCCGCATCACGAGGGTCAAGGCACATGAGCCCTCCACGCCCGGCCTGCCCGATATCCATTGCGAGGGCGGGCTGACCCTCAAGGGCATCACCAACCCCGTCGACTTCGATGCGATCACCGGGTATTCGTCAGCCAACGAATGGGTGTTTAACGCGCATTTCGATATCGACCGCACCGAATGGGATGTTGCCTACGGGTCCGGCAAATGGTTCCGGCATCTCGGCATGCATCTCGTGCATGACCGGGTGAGCCTCCAGGTTCTTCTTGTATCTGAACCGCTCGCCTGACCGTTGTCCGCTCAGCGGCCCTCCCGTTTGTCCATCGGTGTTTGCCCGATGCTCAAATCAGGGCCGGCCCTGATAGTATTCTTGACACATTCCTGATTCACTTTATCGCGTGTGAGAAGGTTCTGATTCCGCCTTCACATGGAGTTGCGCGCCATGACCCGGATCAAGGACATTGCCACGGCATACCTGCCCGCTGAGGGCCTTCAGGCCCTGATTGACACCCTGCGTCAACATCATGATCGCGTTCTGGGCCCCCGCGTTCGTGAGCAGGCCATTCGCTACGAAACCATTTCCTCGGTCGCCGACCTGCCCCGGGGTGTGAAGGATGAACACGAGGGCGGGCGGTACCGGTTGCATCAGGGTGAAGAGGCGACATTCTTCGGGTTTGTCGTGGGGCCGGATTCCTTGAAGTCGATCGTCTATCCGCCCCGCCTGACCTTGTGGTCCATGAAGCGTTCGGGCCATGAGGGAACAATCGAGGATCAGGATGAGCCGGTTGGCAGCACCGCGATCCTCGGGGTCCGCCCGTGTGAGCTGGCGGCGCTGGCGGTTCAGGACAAGGTTTTTCTCGGGCATGGTTTTGAAGATCCTCATTACCGTCAACGGCGCGAGCGTCTGTTCCTGGTGGCCGTGGAATGCCTGCAGCCGGGGGCGCATTGTTTCTGTGACTCCATGGGAACCGGTCCGGGTGTGAACGGCGGGGCTTCGTGGGACCTGGCCCTCACCGAGCTGGTCGGGGACGGCCGACATGGATTTCTGGTCCGGGCGGGAAGCGATGCCGGCCGCGAGATGATGGCGAAGCTGCCGTTGGAGCAAGCCGGTGATGGACTGGAGAAAGCCCGGGAAACCGCTCTTGCCGCGGCTGCGAAGTCCATGGGCCGCACCCTCGATACCGACGGATTGAAAAAGACCCTCTACGATCATGTCGATCACCCGCACTGGGAGAAGGTCGCCGACCGGTGTCTCGCCTGCGCCAACTGCACGATGGTCTGCCCGACCTGCTTCTGTTCCAACACGATGGAGGAAACCGCCCTCGACGGATCGTCTGCGGCCCGCACCCGGGTCTGGGATTCGTGTTTCAACCTTGATTTCACCTACATCCACGGCGGGCATGTACGCCGCTCGGTCAAGTCCCGCTACCGCCAGTGGATGACCCACAAGCTTGCATCATGGCAGGACCAGTTCGGTGTGATCGGCTGCGTCGGCTGCGGCCGCTGCATCACCTGGTGTCCGGTAGGCATCGACATTACCCGCGAGGCCGCCGTGCTGCAGGGCAAACCAACGAAGACGTCGGGGAGGACAACATCATGACCATTCACGACCTGGAACCCATTCTGCGTGAGCATCCGTTTTTCAACGGCATGTCCGACGAACATGTACGGATCCTCGTCGGCTGCGCGAAAAATATACGCTGCAACGAAGGCGATTTCTTCTGCCGGTTCGGCAAGAAGGCGGATGAGTTCTATATCATCCGCAACGGGAAGGTGAACATCGAGATCGACATCCCGCAGCAGGGCTCAATGACGATCCAGACCCTGGAAGACGGGGATATCGTCGGGTGGTCCTGGCTGTTTCCTCCCTACAAGTGGAACTTCGACGCACGGGCCCTGCAATTGACCCGCGCGATCTCGCTGGACGCCGACTGTCTGCGCAACAAGTGCGAGCTGGATCACGATCTCGGCTATGAACTCATGAAGCGGTTCTCAGCGATGATGATGGAGCGCCTGCAGGCGACCCGTTTGCAGTTGCTTGACTTCTATGCCGGTCCGGCGGGGGCGAAGGGATGATTGCGGCGAAGGAGCGCACGAAGGCAGCCGCCGGTGCGGCCGATCCCATGCGGCCCGAGCTCTACCGGGTTCAGCGGTCACGGCGCGAATCCAGCGATACCTTCACCCTTGAGCTGACCCCTCCGCGGGGCTACAAGCCGACCCCGTTTCAACCCGGCCAGTTCAACATGCTGTATATGCCCGGGGTCGGGGAATGCGCGATTTCGATCAGCGGCGACCCGGCGGATGACGGGGTGCTTCTGCATACCACCCGGGTTGTGGGCACAGTGACCCGGGCGTTGAACGGCTGCAAGGCCGGCAGCCGCGTGGGGATCCGAGGGCCGTATGGCGCCCCATGGCCGGTGGCCGAGGCGGAAGGAAACGATGTCGTATTTGTGGCGGGGGGGATCGGGCTGGCTCCGCTGCGGCCCGCGATTTTCCATGTGCTTGCTCACCGCCGGCAATACGGGCGGATCGTGCTGCTGTACGGCGCCCGTACGCCGGAAGACATCCTGTTCAAGCCGATGCTGCGCAAATGGAGTTCGCGTCTCGACATGGATGTGTATGTGACGGTGGACCGGGCCGAGGCGGGCTGGCGCGGGAATGTGGGCGTGGTGACCAACCTGATCAAGCGCGCCCCCTTCGACCGTCTCAATACCACCGCGTTCATTTGCGGTCCGGAAATCATGATGCACTACACAGTTCTGGAAATTCTCGGCCGCGGGGTAAATGAAAAGGGGATTTATGTTTCGCTGGAACGCAACATGAAGTGCGCCACCGGCTTCTGCGGTCATTGCCAGATGGGACCGTTCTTTGTCTGCAAAGACGGGCCGGTGTTCCGCTATGACAAGGTAAAGCGTTGGATGGAGATCCGGGAGTTGTAACATGGCGGCAAAACGTACAAGAAAGCCGAAGCTGGCGGTATGGAAGTTCGCTTCGTGCGACGGTTGCCAGTTGAGCCTTCTCGACTGCGAAGACGAGCTGCTCGCGGTGACCGGCCAGGTTGATATTGCGTACTTCCCCGAGGCCTCGCGTGAATATATCCGCGGGCCCTACGATCTTTCGCTGGTTGAGGGCTCGATTACCACGCCCCATGATGCCGAACGCATTCACAAGATACGCCGGCAGTCGAAGGTGTTGGTCACCATCGGGGCCTGTGCCACCGCGGGAGGCATCCAGGCCCTCCGTAATTTTGGCGATGTGAAGGAGTTCACCCGCCTGGTGTATCCTTCGCCCCAGTTCATCGAGACGCTGAAAAAGTCGACCGCGATTGCCGACCACGTGTTTGTGGACTTTGAGCTGCGGGGCTGTCCGATCAGCAAGGAGCAACTGGTCGAGGTGATCAATGCCTATCTGCACGGCCGCAAGCCGGCGGTGCCCACCCACTCGGTATGTGTCGAGTGCAAACGGCGCGGCACCGCGTGTGTGATGGTGGCGTCGGGTATCCCCTGCATGGGTCCGGTGACCCAGGCCGGCTGCGGGGCGCTTTGTCCTGCATACAACCGCGGGTGTTACGGTTGCTTCGGGCCGATGGAAACACCGAACACCCCCGCGGCCAGCGGGGCGTTCAGCCGTCTCGGCATGAATGAGGACGGCATCATCCGCACGTATCGCAGTTTCAACGCCTATGCCGAGGCCTTCCGGCGGGAGAGTGAACGTCATGAGCCGACGAACCATTAAGGTGGATACCCTGGCCCGGGTGGAGGGCGAAGGGGCCATGGATATCCGGATCACCGGGGACAAGGTCAAGGACGTCAAGCTGCGGATCTACGAACCGCCCAGGTTCTTCGAGGCTTTCCTGCGCGGTCGCATGTATAGCGAGGCCCCGGACATCACCGCCCGCATCTGCGGGATTTGCCCGATCGCCTACATGATGAGCTCGGTGCATGCCATGGAAGATATTTTCGGGGTCACGGTGGGCGGACCGCTGCGCGAGCTGCGCCGGCTGATCTATTGCGGTGAGTGGATCGAAAGTCATGCGCTCCACATCTATCTCCTGCATGCTCCCGATTTCCTCGGCTACGAGAGCGCGGTCCACATGGCCAAGGACTATGCCGATGTGGTGAAGAAGGGACTTCGACTGAAAAAGGCAGGCAACGATATCGTGAGACTGGTGGGGGGGAGGGAAATTCATCCCATCAATGTCCGGGTCGGAGGTTTCTACTCCGTCCCGTCCAAAGCCGCTCTCGGTGCGCTGCGCGATGAGCTGCTGTGGGCCTGCGATGCCTCGGAGGAAACGGTGCGGTGGGCGGCGGAGCTTCCGTTTCCCGATTTCGAGCGGGACTATGAGTTTGTCGCGCTCCAGCATCCTGATGAGTATCCGTTCAACGAGGGCCGGCTCGTGTCCAACAAGGGGCTCGATATTCCAATCAGCGACTTCCACGAACACATTGAGGAATACCATGTGGAGCACTCCACGTCGCTCCATTCCCGGCTTCGGGCCCGGGGGGAATATTTCGTGGGACCGCAGGCCCGATGGGCGCTCA
Organism: bacterium; assembly: GCA_030432155.1. Lineage (GTDB taxonomy): Bacteria > Verrucomicrobiota > Kiritimatiellia > CAIVKH01 > CAIVKH01 > JAUIHQ01. Next base: position 10,206 of record JAUIHQ010000027.1, read on the forward strand.
ACTACGACAAGTTGACGCCGAGGGTCAAGTCGCTGGCCGAAGAACTCGGCCTCGGCGGTATCACCCGCAACCCCTTCAAGAGCATCCTGATTCGCGGGCTGGAAACGCTGTATGCATGTGAAGAAGCGGTTCGGGTCATCGATGCCTATGAAGAGCCGGATGCCCCGTATGCTGCGTATGAGGTGAAGGCGGGAACGGGATACGGATGCACCGAGGCGCCGCGCGGGATCTGTCACCATGTGTATTCCGTCGATGGCGAAGGGCATATTACCTTCGCCCGGATCGCCCCGCCGACCGCCCAGAATCAACCGGTCATCGAGAGCGACCTGAGGGCCTATGCCACGAAGTTCATGGACCTTTCCAACGACGATCTGCAGTGGCAATGCGAACAGGCGATCCGCAACTACGATCCCTGCATTTCCTGTTCCTGCCACTTCCTTCGAGTCCGGGTGATCCGGGAGGCGTAATGAACATGCAGCAAAAGCCGATGGTGATCGGCGTCGGCAATGAGTTCCGGGAGGATGATGCTGCGGGTATTCTCGTGGCCCGGCGGTTGAGGGACAGCCTGCCCCTGTGGTCCGTGCAGGTTGAGGAGGCGCCCGGGGAGGGTACACGCCTCATGGATCTCTGGAAGGGCCGGCCGCTTGTGATGCTGGTTGATGCGGTTCAAAGCGGGTCGGAACCGGGAACCATTCACCGTTTGCAGGTCCCGGACCAGGTGGTTCCCGCGGCCTTTTTCCGCTATTCCTCTCACCTGTTCGGAGTGGCCGAGGCAATTGAACTGGCCCGGTTGTCCGATGAGCTGCCCGCGGATATGGTCATCTACGGAATAGAAGGCAAAGCGTTCGGTTACGGGACCGAACCCACAGCACCGGTCGCAGCCGCGATGGAACAGGTCATCGTTGAGATCCTGCAACGGGTCAGCAGATTCGGGGAAACAGCGGCCTTTGGAAGTATGAAGTAGGAATGCTGAAGTATGAAAGGCCGGTGCGCTTCGCGCCTCTTCCGGTAGGGCGGCCTGCCTGCTTCAGCAGATTCGGGGAAGTTGTTCGCCGCTGAGCAGGTCGAGGAGCCGGTCCGCGCCGATCCGGCTCCGGAGGGTAACTTCGCCGCTGGTGTTATCCTCGACATGGCCGATCACCACCGGTATCGCATCCTCCGGCCCGTGGGCCTTGATACATTCGCAAGCCCGGTCTGCCTCGCCGCCCGGAACAAACAGGACGAAGCGGCCTTCATTCGCGACGTACATCGGATCAAGGCCGAGCATTTCGCAGGCTCCCCGGACATCCTCTCGTACCGGCATGACGGCTTCATCCAGCCGGATGCCACGGCCTGACTGACCGGCCAGTTCAATCACCGAGGATGCCAGGCCTCCGCGGGTGCAATCCCGCATACAGTGTACGTCGATCCCCGCCTTGAACAGGGCATCAACTTCACGGTGGAGGGGTGCGCAGTCGCTGGTGATTTCGCTCTCGAACTCCAGGCCTTCGCGAACCGCCATGATGGCGATTCCGTGCCGGCCGAGGTCGCCGTTGACGATCACCGCATCGCCGGGGGCAATGCGGTCCGGACCCACGGAACGTCCGGCGGGAATCGATCCGATGCCCGAGGTGTTGATGTATACGCCGTCGCCTTTGCCGCGATCCACGACCTTGGTATCGCCGGTGACGATCGACACGCCGGCCCGGTCGGCCGCTTCACGCATCGCCGTGACGATTGTCCACAACTCTTCCATCGGAAGCCCTTCTTCAAGGATCATGCCGCAACTCAGGTAACGGGGCTCCGCACCCGCCATCAGCAGGTCGTTCACGGTGCCGTACACCGCCAGCTCCCCGATGTTGCCGCCGGGAAAAGCCAGCGGCCGCACCACAAACGAGTCGGTGGTGAAGGCGGTCGGGCCGCCGGGCAGTGTCAGCGAGGCGCTGTCATGCATCCGGTCGAGGAGCGGATTGGAAAAGGCCGCGCCGAACATCTTTTCGATCAGCATCCGCATCAGGCGGCCGCCGCCGCCATGGGCCAGGGTGACCACCGGGTAGTCCGAAATGGGAATGGGGCAGGTGCGCTGCATCAGCCGTGCCGGTTCCGGTAGCGGTAATATGCGGCGCATGCGCCTTCGCTGGAGACCATGGTGGCGCCGAGCGGTTTCTCGGGGGTGCAGCGGATGCCGAAGGCCGGGCAGTCGGGCGGCTTTTTCAGGCCCTGGAGGATGAGCCCGCTGATACACTCGGTCGATTCTTCGGCGGTGGCGCCGGCGACATCGAATTTCTGCTCGGCGTCGTAGGCGGTATATTCCGGCTTGAGGCCGAGGCCGCTGTCGGGAATTTCGCCGATCCCACGCCACTTGCGGTGGATCACGGTGAAGACCCGCTCGATCATCTCCATGGCCGGCGGGTTGCCCTCGCGGCGGACGGACCTCGCATACTGGTTCTCCACCTCGGCCCGGCCTTCCTCCAGTTGCTTCACGCACATGTAGACGCCCTGAAGGATGTCGAGCGGTTCAAACCCGGTTACCACGATCGGGACATGATACCGCTCCGCGATCGGCGGATACTCATCAAACCCCATGACGGTGCAGACGTGGCCGGCGGCGAGAAAGCCCTGTACCCGGTTGTCGGGGGAGGACAACACCGCCTCCATGGCCGGGGGGACCATGACGTGGGACACGAGAATCGAAAAATTGGTCAGCCCCTCGCGCGCGGCCTGGTAGACCGCCATGGCATTGGCGGGGGCGGTGGTCTCGAAACCGACGGCAAAAAACACGACTTCGCGGTCCGGATGTTTGCGGGCGAGGTTTACCGCGTCGGTCGGGGAATATACAATTCGGACGTCGCCTCCCGCGGCCTTGACCGAGAACAGGTCCCGTTCGGTGCCGGGAACCCGCAACATATCTCCGAAGGAACAGAAGATGACGCCGGGCCGGGCCGCAATCTCCACCGCCTTGTTGATGATCTCCAGCGGAGTGACGCATACCGGGCAGCCGGGGCCGTGAACGAGGTTGATCTGTTCGGGGAGGAGCTGGTCGATCCCGAACTTGACGATGGCGTGGGTCTGCCCGCCGCAGACCTCCATCAGGGTCCACGGCCGGGTGGTGATACCCTTGAGGGCGGCGGCATACTTGCGAACCCCTTCGGGGTCGCGGTATTCATCGATATACTTCATCACACGTTCAGTCGCTGAACCGGTACTTGATGATACACCAGATCGCCCGGACGCCGTCTTTCCAGGTGATCTTCTTTCCTTCCGCGTAATCGCGGCCGTAATAGGAAATCGGAACCTCGTAAATCCGGCAGTTTAGCTTTGCGACCTTGGCGGTGATTTCAACCTCGAAGCCGAACCGGTTCTCCTTGAGGTCGAACTTGTTCAGGATGTCGCGCTTGAAGACCTTGTAGCAGACCTCCATGTCGGTGAGGTTGAGGTTGGTCATCATGTTGGACAGGGTGGTCAGGAAGCGGTTGCCGAGATAGTGCCAGTAAAAAAGCACCCGGTGTGGCCCACCGCCGAGGAACCGGGATCCGTATACGACTTCGGCATGGCCCTCGAGGATCGGTTTGAGCAGAATCGGATATTCCCGGGGGTCGTATTCAAGGTCGGCGTCCTGGATGATGACGAGATCCCCGGTTGCCGCTTGAAACCCGGTTCGCAAAGCGGCGCCCTTGCCCTGGTTCACGTCGTGCTGAAGGTAACGGACATCAGGTAACTCACCGAGACGGCTCAGGACCGCCTGCGTGCCGTCGGTGGAACCGTCATCGATCAGGATGATTTCCTTCTCCATGCCGGCATCGGCGTCCCGGACGTGGTTCACCAGGTTTTCGACGGTGTTGACTTCGTTGTAAACGGGGATGACGACACTGAGTTTCATGCCCGCAGTATACGAGCTCAGACGCAAATGCCAAGCAAACCGACGAAGCTGCCGCGAGGTCAGGCGGACAGGTTCAGCACGGCCTGAATCAGCCCGGTTTCGGTGTTTTCCTGCAGTTCAAACCCCGCCTTGCGGCAAAGCTGCTGCATCCCTTCGTGATCGGGAAGTATCTCCCCGATCACCTTTTTGACATGCTCGTTGCGAGCGATGTCGAGAAGCTTGCCGAGGATCTGGGATCCGATCCCCTGGCGCTGGAAGGGGTCGCTGATCAGCAACGCGAATCGGGCCTCCCGACTGCCGTGTACCCGGCTGAGACGGCCGACCGCGATGATCCTGCGGTTGTCGTCCTTCCCGTCGACCGCGACCAGAAGCATTTCCCGGTCGTAGTCGATGAAACAGATACGAGTCAGCCGTTCATGGGCGATGCGCTCGCTCAGGGAGATGGTATGCGTGTACCGCTGACGTACCGTTTCCTCGGACAGGGTCTTGTGAAACTCCACCATCAGGGGTTCGTCATCGGGCCGGATCGGGCGCAGCAGAATATCCCGCCCGTCGCGGGTCTTCACGACATCCTGGTACTGGGTGGGATAGGGTCGAATCGCGGGGCGGGGAATTGCCTCGGCCTTGGTGTCGGGGTCGTGGAGCAACACCCGGGCATCCACCGCGATGAGTTGCTCAGGGGAGGCCAACATCGGGTTGATGTCGCTTTCCTTGATCCATTTCTGCTCCGCGACCATCTGGCTGAACCGCACCATGATCCGCTCAAGCTGTACAAGGTCGACCGGCTTGCGGCCGCGGACGCCCTGGAGTGCGGTGTAGATCTTTGTCCGCTCCATCATGCGTCGGGCGAGAGGGGCGGTCAACGGGGGCAGACCGAGAGCGCGGTCCTTGAACACCTCGACCAGCTGCCCGCCGAGCCCGAACAGAACCACCGGTCCGAACTGCGGATCCAGCGAGCTGCCGAGGATGATCTCGTATCCGTCCATCTTGATCATCGGCTGAACCGCAACGCCCTCAAAGTCTTTCTCGCTGGCCTTCTCGCACACCGATGCCTTGATGGTGCGGAAGGCTTCCCGCACCGCGTCTTCATCGCGAAGGTTCAGGATCACCCCGCCGACATCGGTCTTGTGGGTGATGGTGCGGGAATGAATTTTGACCACAACCGGGTATCCGAAAGCGGATGCGATATCCGCGGCTTCGTCCTCGGTCTCCGCCACTTTCGTGGGCACGGTGGGTATCCCGTAGGCAGCAAGGAGATCCTTGGATTCGGTTTCGGTCAGGATGGTCCGGCCTTCGTCCCGTACCTTCTTGATGATGGCCCGGGCCGTTTCCCGGTCCGGGGCTTCCACTTCGTCTTCGCTGAACTCGGGGGTTTCGTACAGGTGGTTCAGGTTGTCGCTGTACCGCCACATGTGGGTGAAGATCCGGGCGGCGGTGTCGGGATAGTTGAATGTCGGAATGTTGATCCGGTTCAGGATGTCGTTGCCGGCGGCCACGATCGGTCCGCCCATCCAGCTCGCGAGGACCGGCTTGCCCTCGATCGCGGCATACGGCCGGAGCTGCTCCGCGGTCTGGGTGGGGTCGCTCATGTCCTGGGGGGTGAGGATCACCAGCAGGCCGTCGCTGTTGGGGTCCTTGGCTGCGATCTCCAGAGCCTTTGCATACCGCTCGGGCGGGGCATCACCGAGAATATCGATCGGATTGTTCCGGCTCCAGTGAGGGGGCAGAAAGTCATTCAATGCCTTGAACGTTTCGTCCGAAATGTCGGCGAGTTTGCCGCCGGAGGTGATCAGTGCATCGGTGGCGAGCACGCCGGGCCCGCCCGCATTGGTGAGGATGGACAGGCGGGGGCCGCGGGGCCGGGGCTGTTTGCCCAGGACTTCGGACATGTTGAAAAGCTCGGAGATCGAATTCACCCGCAGCACACCGGCCCGGCGAAAGGCGGCATCGAGAACTTCGAAGCTGCCGGTCAGGGATCCGGTGTGGGAGGCGGCGGCCTTGGCCGCGGCTTCGGTCCGTCCCGCCTTGATCACGATGATCGGTTTGGTCAACGCGACCTCGCGGGCCGCGGACAGGAACGAGCGGGCGTTGCCGATCGACTCCATGTAAATCACGATGCTGTTGGTCCGGGGATCGTTGCCGAAGAAGTCGATGAGGTCGCCGAAGTCGACATCCAGCATCGAACCGATCGACACGAAGGCGCTGAACCCGACCTGCTCCCTTACACTCCAGTCCAGCACCGCGGTACACAGGGCGCCGCTCTGGCTGAAGAAGGCGACATTGCCGGGGCGGGCCATCGAGGCGCCGAAGGTGGCGTTCAGCCCGTTGATGGGGTTCATGACCCCGAGGCAGTTGGGGCCGATGATCCGCATCCCGCTGCTGCGGGCGGCGGCGAGGATCCGGGCTTCCAACTCTTCACCGGGAGGGCCCATTTCCTTGAACCCGGCGGAAATGATGATGGCGGCGGGAACGCCGGCCTCGACACATTCCTCGATCACCCCCGGCACGACCTTGGCCTGGGTGACCACCACCGCGAGATCTACCTTTTCCGGGACCTCCTTGATGCTGGTGTAGGCTTTGATCCCGAGAATGCTGGGGCGTTTCGGATTCACCGGGAACACCGCGCCGCCAAACGGGTTGCTGATCAGGTTCCACAGAACCGTACGGCCCACGCTGCCCATGGTTTCGGTGGCGCCGATCACCGCGACGTTGCGGGGACGAAAAATATACTTCAGGGGGTTGTCGGCATTCCGCCATACGTCACGGGCGGGGTCATACAGCGGGCTTCCGGCCTGCATTTCAGGCAGTACGGTCGAGTCATTCATCGTCATGGCGGTACCTGTTCTCCCTCAAGTTCATCCAATTCGTCCATTTCCCTCAGGTATTCGAACACCCGTTCCGCCTCGTCCTTGTCCACGATGCTGAGGGCGAAGCCGACGTGAACGATCACGAAGTCTCCGACCTTCGCCTCGGGGGTATAGGCGAGATTGACGGTACGGGCGATCCCGCCGAAGCTGACCTTCCCGGTCCGGAGGATCGGATCATCACCCTCGATGTTCAGTATTTTTCCTGGGATCGCCAAACACATCTGCGGTTATCCAAAGTACTACTCCATGCCTGCCGGATCTGGCTAGGGTGAAGGTCCGGTGGAATCCCCTGAAACTGGCTTCGGGGAAACCATGATGTTGCACCGGCGGAGCGGATCCCCGGCTGATGCGCCGGGGCAAAGGCCGATCCGAAGATCGCCCAGTTCGGGGAGCTCCTCGGCCATCAGGGACAAACGAAGGAGAAGCTCCTGAACGGCGTCCGCCGATTCCGGGGGAAGTTGCGACCGTTCCCACGCGGGACCGCTGGTCATGGTTGCGGCTTCTTCGATGGTCAGCGGGGTCACGCGATGAGCGGCAGCCCGGGTCGGCGCCGATCCGCCCTGTTCCTCGGCAAAGAAAATCAACGGGCCGAATTTCGGGTCGTGGCGGATGCCGACGGTTGCCGCCGGGACCGGGTGGTCGCCGTCCGCGGGCGGGGTATGGATGCCGAAGGCACGGAGAAAGGCCTCGGCCTTGTCCGGCGGAAGTACGTCTGCTGTGCCTGCTTCCGCGGCGATCCGCCGGGCCTCGTCGGGGTTTGCCTCCTCGAAGTCGGGGATCATGCCCGGCGGCCGAGTCCGCCAGTCGCTGTACGCTGCGGCCAGGCCGAGGGCGTGGGCCGCGGTCTCGGGAAAGGCGTAACAGGGAATGTGCTCATCCACCATCGGCAGGAGCACCCCTCGTGTCCGGTCGGTCATCATGACCGTGGCCACCGGTTTCCCGGCGCCGTTTGCGTTTCGTGCGTTGAACAGGCCGTCGCGGATGGCGTGGGTGTAATCCTTCTCCTCCACCGGCTGAACGGGGATGAATAGAATGATGACGTTATCGATGCCGGGATCGTTGAGCATGGCCTCGGTGGCGGCCCGGAATGCCGCCGGTTCGGCATTTGCGGTAAGGTCGAGAATGGGTTGGGTGGAGGTGTACGGCGGCAGACTGCCTTGCAGGGTGGCGAGGCTTTCCGGGGATAACGCGGCAACCTCCAGGCCCCCGGCCGAACAGGCGTCCATGCACAGCACGCCGGAGCCGCGGGAGTTGGTGATGATACCGGTGCGGCGTCCGCGGGGCAGGGGCTGGTTGCCGAGAAGGGCGGCCACATCAAACATTTCCTCGAGGGTCTCGGCCCGGATGATGCCGGTCTGTCGGAACAGGGCGGCCACCGCCGTCTCCTCCATGCTCATCGGTTCACGGTAGCTGCGGAACCGTCCGCTCTTCACGCAGACGATGGGTTTGTGGCGGCTGACTCGACGGGCGATACGGGCGAATCGCCGGGGATTCCCGAACGACTCGAGGTACAACAGGATGACATCCGTACCGGGATCATCCTCCCAGTAGTTCAGCAGATCGTTGCCGGTTACGTCGGCCTTGTTGCCCATGCTGATGAACGAGGATAGGCCGAGGTCGCGCCGGTGGGCCATGGTGAGGATGGCCAGTCCCAGCGCGCCGCTTTGCGACGACAGAGCAATCCGTCCCGGCGGCGGGGCTTCGGCCACGAAGGTGGCGTTGAGACGAACCCCGGGGTCGTTGTTCATCAGGCCGAGGCAGTTCGGGCCGACCATCCGCATCCCGTGCCCCCGCACCTGTTCGAGAAGCGCCTCCTGCCGCTCCCGGCCTTCGGTTCCGATTTCGGCGTAGCCGGAGGAGATGACAATCAGGGCCCGTACCCCCTTGGCCGCGCACTCATCCACGATGGCCGGAACCTGCTCATGGGGAACCGCGATCACCGCGAGGTCCACGTCGTCGGGGATGTCGAGGATCGAGGCATGGGCGCGAATCGAGGAGATCACCGTTGCATGAGGGTTGACCGGGTAGACCGGGCCGTTGAACCGCGAATGTACGAGGTTCTCGAGCAGTCGGTGCCCGATGCCTTCGGGATCGCGCGATGCACCGATCACAGCGACCGCTTTCGGATTGAAGAAAGGGCGGATCGAGGCGTGGGTGTAGAGGCGGTCGCGCATCTCGGAATGGGCGACGCTCTCGGCGCGCGGCGACACCTCAAGGTCCACTTCCACGCATCCATCCTCATGTTGCTCCCTGAGCTGGAACCCGGAGCTGCGGAATGTGTCGAGCATGGACCGGTTGGCAGGATGGGTGACGGCCATGAAGTGCGTGAACCCCCGGGCCGAGGCAAGGACCGAAAGCCGCTCCAGCAGCAGCCCGCCGATCCCCTTGCCCTGGAAACCGTCCTCCACCGCAACCGCAAATTCCGCGGAGTGATCGGTGTGGCGAAAGTAGGAACCGGATGCGACGATGCGGGGGCCCTGCTCCCCATGCCGCAACACCACGAGGGTGAGCTGCCGCGACGGATCCGTGGAATCGCATGCGCTGCGAATCGAGTCCTCGCCCGGTTTGTTCTCGGTGAAAAACCGCATGCGCCGGGACTGAGGTGAAAGGCGGGCATAAAAGTCACGCATCGCCTGGTAGTCATCCAGCGTGGCCACGCGCAGGGTGGCCGTGGTGCCGTCACGAAGGATCAGGCGTCCGTGATCGGCGGAGTCCTGAAACGGGGGCGGCAGGTAATAGGGCCGCACCGCTTTCGTCGCTGTCTGTTCTGTCTCCCGGACCGTCATGATGGTTTGATTCCATCCTATCGCCTTCGCATCGTCTTCGCGAGAAAGAACCGAGCGGGCCGGGTTTCATCCCCTCCGGGTAAGCAGGTGGGCCGCGTATCCGCGTAACAGGCGCAGGACCTGCCGGGCATATCCGGCGCGATGGTGTTGACGGGCATGCGCGACGATATCATCCAGAACGTCCGGCGCATGCTTTACCATCGCGCCATGAAGTGCGGCCGGATGATGTCGGGCCGTGTCGGTAACGAGGTGGCCGGCATGACGG
>JAUIHQ010000359.1 GCA_030432155.1 bacterium
ACTGATGGAGCTGACGAGAAGAGGAAAGCCCTGATCTCTGCTTTGTTGAATCGCCTGCAGGGCTCTCGGAGTCAGTTGCTCCGGTGCATTGACGAACCAGATCCAGGCATGGGTATCGAGGAGGATCACGTTGCGGAATCCCACGCTACATCGATCGGTTGGTCCGGTCCTTCATAGGATGTGATCACGCCCCGCATTTCCCGCAAAAGCTCATCGTCTTTTCCGTGGGGAATCATGTCGACCACCGGTCGGCCGTGATCCGTAATGCAGATGGTTTCGCCCTGCTCAACCCGCCGAAGATAGGCGAAGGCTTTCGGCTTGAATGCCGACTTTGGTATCGTGGTTTTCTTCATAAGGCTCTCTTTATGGACCATGGATATGGACCATGATCCACCAAATGTCAAGGTAAATCCGCCGATGGTTCTCTTTGACCCTGAAACTGTTCTGTGGCAGGTATGGCGCTCCCATGAGTGACAAAGCACCATCATCTGCTGCCGCCGACGTGCCGGGTGCCTTCACCATTCTGGCGGAAGATGCCGGCAGCAAGGCCCGTCGGGGTCGCCTGATGACCGCTCACGGACCGATTGAAACCCCGGTATTCATGCCGGTCGGCACCCAGGGCACGGTCAAGGCGATGACCCCCCGTGAGCTGCAGGAAGAGAACTTTACCGTTATTCTTGGCAATACCTATCACCTGAACGACCGGCCGGGACCGGACCTGATTGAAGAGGCCGGGGGCTTGCATCGGTTCATGGGGTGGGATCGGGCGATCCTGACCGACAGTGGCGGCTTCCAGGTATTCAGCCTCGCCGGCCTGCGCAAGATTCGGTCCGACGGGGTCGAGTTCCGCTCCCATACCGACGGCACCCTCCACTTCCTCGGACCGGTCACAGCGATGGAGATTCAGCGTAAACTCGGGTCGGATATCGCCATGGTCTTTGACGAGTGTCCGCCCTATCCATGCGACCGGGATTACGCTTGCCAAGCGGTGGACCGGACCCTAGATTGGGCGGCTTCATGTGCCCGGCAACCCCGTGCGGATGGCCAACTTGTGTTCGGCATCGTGCAGGGGGGGCTGGACCCGGACCTGCGCGCCCGCTGCGCGAGGGGCCTGGTCGAGATCGGGTTCGACGGGTATGCCGTCGGCGGCGTGAGTGTCGGTGAACCCGACGCCCTGATTCTTCCCGGCGTGGAAGCCGGGGTGGAGCATCTGCCGTGGGACCGGCCCCGCTACCTGATGGGGGTGGGGGGATTTGCCCAGATGGCCGAATCCATCGCCCGCGGCATCGACATGTTCGATTGCGTGCTGCCGACCCGGATTGCCCGGAACGGAACCGCGGTAACCCGGCGGGGCCGGGTATCGATGAAAAACGCGGTGTTCAAGCGGGACTGGGCGCCGATGGAAGAGGATTGCGAGTGTTACGCCTGCCGGCACTTCAGCCGGGCGTACATCCGCCATCTGTTGAATGTGAATGAGATCCTCGGGATCCGGTTGCTGACCATGCATAACCTGCATCGGTACCGGACTTTTCTCGATGAGATTCGCGACGCCATTTCGGCCGGGACGTTTGGAGTCCTGCTCGAAGATGTGAGGGCCATTCGTAATGAAACCGCGCAGTATTGATTCGGTGCGGAAAAGACAAACGGAGTGATGACAATGATGGTAATGCAGTTTCTGACCATGGCGATGGCGCAGCCCGGCGGAGCCGAGGGGCAACAGCCCCAGAGCGGCTTTTTCTTCGGCTGGATCGCCATCATGATCGCCATTTTCTACGTAATGATCATCCGGCCCCAGCGCCGACGTGAGAAGGAGCGCAAGGAGCTCCTCGGCAACATCAAGACCGGCGACCGGGTGCTGTTCAGCGGCGGTATGATCGGTATCGTGGCCAACGTGAAGGAAAAAACCTTTACCATCAAGGTCGCCGACAAGACCAAGGTCGAAGTGCTGCGCGGTGCGGTGACCCAGGTTCTCGGGAAGGACGAACTTCCGTCCGATCTCGACCAGGATCTGCCCGCGGCATCCTCGAAGTAACACCGTCCCGCATTGTTTCGGAAAAGGAACCCCATGGAAAAGAATACCTTGTACAAATGGCTGTTTCTACTGGTGATGATCATCGGCTCGTTGATGCTGGTGACCCCGGTGGATCAGAAAGTCCGCCTCGGCCTCGACCTCAAGGGCGGTATCAGTTTCATTGTGGAGATCGACCGGGATGCCCTGGCCAAGCGGCTGAAGGATGCGAACCCCGACGCGGACGAGGCAAAGCTGCAGGAGATCCTCGACGAGGAAATCGGTCAGGCCAAGGACAACGCGGTCGAGGTGATTCGCAACCGTGTCGATACCATCGGTATCGCCGAACCCTCCATTTACCCGAAGGGTGAAGACCGGATTATCGTTCAGCTCCCCGGCGTGGATGAGGACAAACAGGTCGAGGCCCGCGATTCCATTATGAGCGTGGCCTTCCTCGAGTTCCGGCTCGTCCACCAGAGCAGCGAAGAATGGGTGGAAGAACTGTTTGCTGAAGGGAAGGCCCCCCGGGGGTTTAAAGTCGGTTCCGCGGAACAGCAGTATTATATCCGCGATCGTGATGCGATGGCCGATGAGGACATGGATCGTGCATACTACGATCGCCTTCGCGAATATTCCGCCAAACCCCGGAGCGAATTCCTTCTGATGAAGGATGAGCTGAAAGACGGATCAACCATCTTCCGCCCCTATTATGTTGAAACCCGTACCCAGATGACCGGCGACGCGCTCAAGGAAGCCCGGGTCGAGTACGGCAATTTCAACGAGCCGCGCATCTCCCTCGAATTCAACAGCCAGGGTGCCAGGGATTTTGCCCAGGTGACACGCGATTACGCGCCGCGAGGCGAGCGGAATTTTGACAGCGAAGAGGGAAGGCAGCTTGCCATCGTGCTGGATGAGACGCTGTATTCCGCCCCGGTTATCCGGACGCCGATTCTTGACGGCCGTGCTGAAATCACCGGCGTGTTCTCGCCGTCCGAGGCAACCCGTCTTGTCAATGTGCTGCGAGCCGGCTCGCTGCCCGCCCCGGTGAAGATTATCGAGGAACGGCAGGTCAGCCCTTCGCTCGGTCATGATTCGATCGAGAGCGGCGTGAAAGCCGCGGTCATGGGCCTGACCCTCGTCCTGGTATTCACCAGGCCGCGGGTGTCTGTGCGAATGTATCCCTGTTGCTTGTCATGTTCCTTCTCCCCGTCGGTATGTGGGTATCGGCAGGGTTCCTGTCGATTCTCGCCGGAGGAACCGAGGCCGGCAAGGTCGGGCTGCCGGTGATCACGTTGCCGGGTATCGCCGGTATCGTGCTGACCATCGGTATGGCCGTCGATGCCGCGGTGATCATCTTCGAGCGTATGTGGGAAGAACTGGGTGCGGGCAAGCAGCTCAAGACCGCGATCCAGGCCGGCTATGAGAAGGCGTTCAGCGCGATTCTCGACGCCAATGTCACGACCATCCTGACCGCGGTTATCCTGTTTTGGAAGGGCGTGAACGCGCCGACCCGCAGCCTGCGCAAAACCGAAATCTATATCCTTCTGGATAGGGACTTCGGCATGCCGATGGAGATCGCGCAGCGGAAGA
>JAUIHQ010000360.1 GCA_030432155.1 bacterium
ATCCCTGTCCGACATCGCCGGAGCGCCGGCCAACGAGATAACAGCGGACAGTCCCGGATGACGTCCAACGAGATCCTGAAGATCACCCGCCGGGAACGATCCCGAATCCAGCATGCCGACAAGGGCGTCGGGATCGCTTGCCGCCACCTTCTCATGCGCGACCACGTTGATACCGCCCTTGCCGAGACTCTCCTCCAATTGCGTGCAAAACACTTCGTAAGGAGGAGATGCCTCGATGGGCAGGCTGATCAGCGCGACCCGGCTGCCGGAGGGCAAGGCCCCGGAAATTGCGTCCGCGGATCGCTTGGCCGCTGTGCGGTAGAAGTCCTTGTCGACCCGCATCTCCCCCGCACCACAACCCCTGAACAACAGGAACGCAAAGGCGATAAGCAACAATACAACGGCAATCGCGAGCTTTTTCTGTTGTGATGTATCCATCAACTTCGTCGCCGCCGACCCGGTCAGCGAATCGCCTCCCACAGGTTGTCGTTCGTCACAACAACGGTGTAATGCATACCCTCCACGTGACCATCATACATCAGCAGGTTCACATTGTCGTCATGCCGGTAGGCAATCATATGGGATGGAGGCTTCGCTTCTCCCGCTGTCAGGTACTCCGCGGATGCTGCGCTGTCCATATTCCAGTCCGTCGCATCCCCCATCATAATGGTGCTGGAAGGGCGAGTGATCTGCTCGGGCTTGTAGGCCCAATCGGAATCGTCGGCCCAGGACCCGAACTCCGACAGCATGCCCTCGGTGCTATAGCCATAGGAATACCAGATGATATACCCGTCAAATCGCGGATCCGCCCACGAAAGAACCGCTTTCGGGCAGATGAACGCGGCCGGGAATATGTAATCATTGCCGTCGGGGTCCATGCCCAGAATCTTGCGGAAGGTATTATTGCCGCACCAGGACTCAATATTCCCGCCGGCGCCTCCGGCCCCCGACTTGAGCGGCGTAAAAACATCATTGTCCGTGGCGTACATGTGGTGTGCCGTACCGAATTCCTTCAGGATGCCCACACATTTCAAGGACTTTCCCCGGTCCAGGGCCGTCATGACCGCAGGAGACAGAATTGAGGAAAGAATCGCGATAATCGCAATCACCACCAGCAACTCAATGAGCGTAAAACCCCGGCAGCCCATGTACCCGACATACGCCCCTGATTGCGCTGAGGATGTGCCTTGCATGAGATGTAAACTATCAACCGTTTGATGTTCTGTTAAGCACTTTTGGGCGAACCTGCACAAGTAGTGTTACGAATAGTAGAACAATATCGGGCCGGCACTCATGGGTAGATGCCCTGCCCCTTCTCTGCTGAGGGTTCACCCCTTCGTCCCGAATCCCGTATACCGGAACAAACCATGTATCGCCGACGCGCTTTTTCTTTATCTAACGTTTGATTAAGGGTACGGTTCGAATCATGAACGGAAGAACTGCGAGACCTCCCATGCGAGATCATCGGCGCCGTCCGGGATGCATCCTGTTCATTTGCACCATTTTTACAGGGCTTTTCGCTCTTGCCGGCAACGGTCCGCACAACTGGCTGGTGGTCTATGACCCGGCCGACCCCCATGCAATCGCGATTGCCCGCCATTACGTGGTTGAACGAGCTGTTCCCGAGGTCAATATGGTTCCTTTCGGGTTTCCCAAGAAGACGGAAACCAGCCGCGGCGTGATGATCGATCAATACATGACATCCTCCGAGATGTTTGCATTTATTGAACACCTGCGGAGTTGGATTTCGGCCCATCGTCTGGATGGCCAGATCCATGGTGTAGCCATTGCCGGAGGCGCGCCGATCGTGTATGACGACGAGCATTCCACCCAGTTCGGATCGGTGATGGCCGCCCTCTGGCATGCCCCCAACGCCGCGGATGCGTCGCAACTCGACGACCTGGTCATCGACGCATACAACAACGCCTACCGGGGACCTGACGGGGGCGGGACGGGTACGTTCGCCCCGACCACGGAGATACGATCGGACATCGAATTCGGCGGCCGAAGATACTGGATGGCCTCATACATCGGCTACAGCGCGGCCAAGGGCATGCGGCCGGAGGAGATATTCGACCTGATCGAACGATCCGCAGCGGCCGATGGCGTCAACCTTTACGGAACCGTTTACTGGCCTCTCAACAGTGACGTCCGGAGCACGACGCGCGAAGATCAGATCGCGATGACCACCAATGAGTGGGATGATCTCGGATTACGCTACTGGATCGAAGGCCGGGGATACGGCGGCGAAGCCGGTAATGTACGCCAGATGTTCTTCAAAACCGGGGCCCCGTTCTCCCACCCCTTCGAGGAACGGGCCATCCAGGGACAGATCGTTGGCTGGGCCACCGTGAATCCGGAAGGGGCGGGAAGCCTGCATGTTCCCGGCGGTATATCGGAACATCTGACAAGCTACGGCGGACGGGTAGGACAACTGTTTGACAGCAGTCAGATGGCCATCACCGAATGGCTGCGCTGGGGAGCCTATGCATCAGCAGGAACGGTTGTGGAGCCCTATGCTATCTGGTCGAAGTTTCCTCATGCCCGGCTTCATAGCCATTATTTCCGCGGGGCAACGATAGCCGAGGCCATGATCCAGGCGGTGCGGTACCCGACACAGCTCCGGGTAGAGGGCGACCCCTTGATGCAACCGTTCGCGGATGTGCCCTCGGTTGTGATTACCTCCCCCATCGACGGAGCCGTACTCAGCGGGATCGTCAATATCGCCGTTACGGCGGACAGCGTAGCCGGCATCGAAAGCAATACGGACCTTGCCGTGGATGGGAGAGTGATCGCGATCGGTGCGACCGGTGAAACCATCTCGGTGACCCGTAATGCCGGAGGCTTTGCCCTGGATACCACCACGATGGAGGATGGCGCCCACGAGCTGCGGGTCATCGCCTACAACAACGATGCCATCCGCGCCCAGGGTTTTGATCTGATTCGGGTCTCGGTCGGCAATGGCGCAGGTTCGGTCAACCTGACCGGCCCCGCCGTTGCCGATTTCCGCGGGGATGTCACCGTGACCGCGACGGTCAATGGTATCAGCTCTGCAACCGGCGTGGTGATATCGGCAGGGGGACAGAAGCTCGCGCACCTGGGTCCGGGCGGCGGCGTCACCAGCTTTCCCGCCCGCTTGCTTAGCTATCATAAACCGAGTGCAGTCCGGGCCGTGGCCAGACATCCGGGAGGCGACACTACAAGCGAACCGGTTGTCATACCGGTTGAATGGACGCCGTGTGCCGCCGAACCCGAAGCAGTTACAGGTACCGCACTCGCGTATGTGAGGGCCTTCAGCGATGCCTCGGCGGTCGGCTTTGATTGGTCCGATGAGCCGGATTTCGAAGCGCCGCTGGACGACCGGTTGAGCCTGATCTTTTCGAGTTTCGACGACTTCCCCTTCATCGAGGGATTGGGGGCAAACAAGAAGGCGGCCTTTGAATTTGTGTCCTGGTTCACGGCGGAAGAGGAGGGATTATATGATTTCGCCTTCAGCGGCGGCGGCGTCGATGTATCGATGCTCCTGGACGGTGAGGAGATCAGCTCCGAAGCATCCGCCGGCAGTCGTGAAGTAG
>JAUIHQ010000361.1 GCA_030432155.1 bacterium
CGCAAGTTCTCTGATCGCCATCGTCCTGTTGCTGGTCGCCCTCGGCATTGTCATGCTGGCCAGCACGAGCGCCATCCAGGGTGAAGCCCGTTACGACGACCCGAATTTCTTTGTGAAGCGCCAGGTGGCCGCCCTTGCTGTCGGCTTCATCGGCGCGGTGATCGCCAGCCGCATTCATTACCGACACTGGAAATCGTTTGCCCTGTTCATCGGCGGCGTCACGGTGGTGATGCTGATCATGGCCATCACCCCCGGGGTCGGCATCGAGGTGAAAGGCAGCAGCCGCTGGCTTCGATTCGGCCCGGTGAATGTTCAGCCCTCCGAGCTGGCCAAGCTCAGCATGATTCTCCTCGTCTCCTGGTGGCTGAGCCGGGTGCAGCGGCGGATGGACAAGGCGATCCCCGGCCTGGTCATTCCGCTGGGCATCATCGCGGTCTTTGCCGTTCTGATTATACTCGAACCCGATTTCGGCACCACATTCCTTGTGGGCACGATCGGAGTTCTCCTGTTGTTCGTCGGAGGGGCGCGCATCGGACTTCTGGCCATTGCCGTGACGTCGGGCGCTGCCCTGTTCACCGCCATGATCATGCAGAACAGTGAACGCATGCGGCGCATCATTGCCTTTCTCAACCCGGAGAAATATGCAGAGGACGAGGCGTTCCAGTTACTCCACGCCATTTACGCATTCGTTCTCGGAGGACCGGTGGGCACCGGACTCGGGCACGGACTTCAGAAGCGGTTCTACCTGCCAGAAGCCCATACCGACTTTATTTTCGCCATTGTCGGGGAGGAGCTGGGGCTGCCGGTCACCCTCGCCGTTGTCCTGCTGTTTGTCGGCTTCTTCATCTGCGGGCTGCTGATTACGATCCAGACCCGGGACATGTTCGGGCGTCTCGTCGCGTTCGGCATCACCACCATGATCAGCCTTCAGGCGGCATTCAACATCGGTGTTGTCACCGGCAGCCTTCCCACCAAGGGGCTGCCCCTGCCGCTCATCAGCTACGGCGGAACAAATGCAGCCGTCACCCTGTTCATGATCGGTATCCTGGTCAACATCGCGATCGAGAACGCGGGGTCCTCGAATGACGGCATCGAGGCGATCAAGGACCGCTCACATACTTTCTGACCGCCTGAACCCAACCCATTTGTTTATGTGAAAATCCATTTCCATCGGCATCGGTTTCGGGTATTCTTTTGTCATGGTTAATACTGGCGCAGATGCGGGTCTGCGTCGCCCGGCGGACGACGTTTTTCACGACCTGTTTGATGCTTCACCCGAAGCAATCTTCATCGAAGATGAAGACGGGTATGTCCTGGAGGTCAACCGGGCTGCCTGCCGGCTTCAGACGATGCATCGGGCCGAACTGGTCGGCAAACATGTCAGCGACCTGGTACCCGGCTCAGAGCGAGACCGGGTCATGTCCGACTTCCGGCGTTGGATCAGCGAGGGTATGGCCACATACCAGGGGTACAGTCAGCGTCCCGACGGCACCTCCATACCGGTCGTCATTCATGGAACGCGGATCCGCTATGACGATCGGCCGGCGGTTCTTCTCCATGTACGGGACAGGTCGGAAGAGGTCCGGACACGCGAAGCGCTCGAGGCAAGCGAAAACAAATACCGGTTGATCTTCGAGACCATGAAATCCGGATACGGTCTTCATCAACTGATCCGGAATCCAGGGGGGCAGGCCATCGACTACCGGTTTCTCGATGTCAACCCGGCCTTTGAACGGCTGACCGGATTGAGGGCGTCCGACATTATCGGCCGCACCCTCAGGGACATGATGCCGACCGTGGACGATGAATGGATTTCCATGTATGCGCGTGTCGTGGATTCCGGTGAGAGCTGCCGCTTCACGAGAAGGGATGACACGCTTGGCCGGGTATTCGACGGCGTGGCGTACCGTACCGGGCTGGAACAGTTTGCCGTGGTATTCAGCGATGTGACCGATGACCATCGGGACGCCGAGGAGCTTCGGAAACGGGAGGAATACAACCGGGCGCTCATCCAGGCCATTCCCGACGTCATTGTCGTCCTCGACCGCAAAGGGCAGTGTCTTGACTGCAAAGCCGGCACGACACCGCGTATTGATCCTGCCTCCTTGCCCGGGAAGAGCGCCCAGGCTCTCGGTATGGATGATTCGGATTTTGAAAACCTGGTGAACGGAATCCGTGTATCGATCGATAGCGGAGAGCCGACCCGGATTCGATACACGTCCCATCTCGGACCGCGGGTCACCTACTGGGAGGCGTTTCTGGCCCGGCTCGAAGAAGACCGGGTCATTGCGGTCTGCCGCGACATGACGGAACGCGAGGAGGAAGAGAAGCGGAAGCGTCAGATGGAGTTGCAGATGCGGGAGACGCAGAAGCTGGAGAGCCTCGGCGTGTTGGCCGGCGGCATCGCGCATGACTTTAACAATCTTCTCGTCGGTATTATGGGCAATGCGGATCTGGCCCTGTCCGAGGTTCCGGCGCACAGTGAGCTTCACGAATTCATCGAGGAGATCAAGAAATCGAGTGTTCGGGCGTCGGAACTGACCCACCTGATGCTTGCCTATTCCGGCCGCGGTAAATTTGTTGTCGGCCCGTTGGACATGAACCGGTTGATCCGGGAGACGCATCATCTGGTCAAGGCGGCGGTCTCCAAGAAAATCAACATTGAGTACTGTCTGCACGACATTCCGTTCATGGAAGGTGACGCCGCACAGATACGTCAGCTTCTGATGAATCTGCTGATCAACGCGGCCGAAGCCATTGGAGAGGGTGAGGGAACGATTACGGTGGAAACCAGCCTGGTGGATACCGGACATCAGCCTGAGCTGGAAGATGCCATGCCGTGGAACCAGACCTTGCGGGACGGCCCGCACATTCAGCTCCGGGTGTCCGACACCGGCAAGGGGATGAAGCCCCAGGACATCACCCGGATCTTTGACCCATTTTTCACCACGAAATTCACCGGCCGGGGACTTGGTCTGGCCGCCACACTCGGTATTGTCCGGGGCCATGACGGTGCGATACGGGTCGAAAGCGTGCCCGAAAAGGGCTCAACATTTATCGTGGTCTTTCCCTCGTCGGGTCGTCAGCATGAGGAAGAAGCGCCGAAACAACGCAACGGGGACACCCCCTTGAAAGGAGAAGGTATGATTCTGGTCGTGGATGACGAACAACCGGTGCGGCATGTCGTCACAAGAGTTCTGGAGCGGTCGGGCTTTGATGTGCAACAGGCATGCGACGGCGCGGAAGCGGTCGCCGCCGTGGAAGCCGGGCCGAGTGACCTTCAACTGATCCTGCTCGATCTCACCATGCCCCGTATGAACGGGGAGGAAGCCATGAAGGCCATCCAGAAAATCATGCCGGAAGTACCCATTGTCCTGATGAGCGGATACTCCGAGTCGGAAGCGACGGAGAAATTCGGCGACCTCGGCCTGCGGGGATTCCTCCAGAAGCCGTTTGAGATGAAGGTGCTGCTCGACCGGGTCCGCGACTCGATCAAGAACTGAATGTTTCGTCAGCGTCGGCGGGGATTTCCTTTTCCTGCAGCAAACGGTCGAAGG
>JAUIHQ010000028.1 GCA_030432155.1 bacterium
GTGCTGCGCTGCTGACGGGCATCCGCCCATCCAGTTCGGGCGTTTATCTGAACTCCCAACCCTGGCGTCCCGTGATGCAGGACGCCGTGACGCTGCCTCAACATTTTCGCAATCATGGCTACCAGTCGATTGGTTCAGGCAAAATCTTTCATGGACGATATAACGACTACGGATCGTGGGATGACTATCTGAAGCAGACCGGTGATCCCCAACCGACGCAGGCTGTGCTCAAGGATCCACACTCCCGGGCCGGTACGATTATCTGGGGTGTGCTGGATGCACAGGACCAGGAGATGAGCGATTACAAGATGGCGAATTACGCCATTGATTTTCTGAGCAAGCCTGACCAGAAGCCTTTCTTCCTGGCGTGCGGCATTTATCGCCCGCATATGCCCTGGCAGGTGCCGCGCAAGTATTATGACATGTATCCCCTGGACAAGATTCAGCTTCCCAATATTCCAGAACACGATCTGGATGACATTCCGCCAGCCGGCGTGCGGATGGCGAAACCAGGCGGAGATCATGCCAAGATCCTGAAGACCGAGAACTGGCGGTATGCGGTGCAGGCTTACCTGGCCAGTATTGCCTTTGCGGACGTGCAAGTGGGCCGAGTGCTGGACGCTCTGGATGCGAGCCCTTATGCAAAAAATACGATCGTCGTTCTCTGGGGCGATCATGGCTGGCATCTGGGTGAAAAGCAGTGGTACGGCAAGACCCTGCTCTGGCAGGAATCCTGCCGTGTCCCATTGATGGTCAAAGTTCCCGGCGTCACCGCCGGCCGCCAAAAAACCGATGGCGTTGTCAACCTCATCGACCTCTATCCGACCCTACTCGAACTCTGCGACCTTTCGCCCAATCCGGAGAACGACGGCCGAAGCTTTGCCAGGCTTCTCCGCCACCCGGATCTCGAATGGAACGAGCCGACGCTTACGACCTATCAATTCGGAAATCACCGGATCTTTGACGGACGCTACAGCTATATCACCTTTCGGGGGGGAGAGGAGCTGTACGATCACCTGGAGGATCCCATGGAATGGGTGAATCAGGCCCGTAACTCGGAGTTTGCTGAAATCAAGGCCAGGTTGAAAGCGTACCTGCCCACCACAAATGAACCAGAATCCCCCAAGAATCAATCAGGGAACTCCAACTAATGTGCACAGACAAACCTAACATCATTCTGATACTCACCGATGACCTTGGTTACGGTGATTTGAGCTGCTATGGCCAGCAGGCATGGACGACGCCGAATCTCGACCGGATGGCCGCCGAAGGTATCCGTTTCACGGACTTCTATACCACCAGCCCGGTCTGTTCGCCGGCCCGTACGTCCATGATCACCGGCCTGAACTCCGGTCGCCTTCCCATCCGTGAACTGATCGATCCCTACCTGCCGGACGATGTCCCCACCATGCCCAAGCTGCTGAATGGCCAGGGCTACGTCAGCGCCTGTATCGGCAAGTACGGTGTCGGCAGCAATCAACCCGATGTTGACCCGATCCGGAAAGGCTTTGACTATCATTACGGCTATAACTGCATGCGCCACGCGCACAACTATTTCCCGCCGTTTCTCCGAGAAAACGGCATGAAGGTTCCGCTGCGCAACATACCGCCCGAAGGGGACACCAGGCAGTGGGAGACCGGGATCGGTGTGGCCGAGACCAAGATCGATTATGCGCCGGATTTCATCGAAGACCGTGCGCTGGAGTTCATCCGAGACTGCCAGGAGAGGCCGTTCTTTCTCTACTACTGTCCCACCATGCCTCATGCCAACAACGAAGGCGAGGGCTCCCCGGACGGTATGGAGGTGGATACCTATGGTGACTTCGAAGACCGTGACTGGGAGCCGAATGAAAAAGGGTTCGCCCGCATGGTGCAGCGCATCGACATCAGCGTCGGCAGGCTCATGGATACGCTGAAGGAACTGGGCATTGCCGATAGCACGCTCATCATCTTTACCAGCGATAACGGCCCGCACAACGAGGGCGACCACAGCGTCACCCGGTTTAATTCCTCCGGCGGCTTCCAGGGCTATAAACGCAGCCTCCACGAGGGCGGCATCCGCATTCCCTTCATCGCCTGGTGGCCCGGCACCATAGCTCCCGGAGAGTCCGACCACATGGGCTACTTCCCCGACCTGCTGCCGACCTTTTGCGAGGTCGCCGGCACGGAGTGCGACGTCGACACCGACGGCCTTTCCATACGTCCTCTGCTAACCGGCGCCCCGGGACAATCGCAACATGACTACCTCTACTTCGAGTACCAGACACAGTTGGCGGTGCGCCGGGAGAACTGGAAGTACTTTGCC
This sequence comes from bacterium, assembly GCA_030432155.1. GTDB lineage: Bacteria > Verrucomicrobiota > Kiritimatiellia > CAIVKH01 > CAIVKH01 > JAUIHQ01. The sequence continues at coordinate 2,306 of JAUIHQ010000028.1, forward strand.
AATTCCGCAACCAGCGAAGAAGCCCTGTATGATCTGAACCGCGACCGCCATGAAGACCGCGATGTGAAGGCGGATCATCGGGCGATGTTTGAAGAACTGAAAGCCTGCGTGGCGCGCGAGCATCATGACTACGAACCCTGTCCGGTACCGGTCTACTACGACCCTCTCTACAACCGATCAAACCTGCTAAAAGGCGCGGGCACGCAGGAGCAACGAGCATAGATCAAGGGGAAGAAGCCTGAAGGAGTCTCATGTCAAAAATCAGCATAAAACGTCACTGCGCAGGAATTGATTTCTGCGATTCCGCTTTTGCCTTAAAGGCGGTCACCGCCCCTCCGGAACTAGCGGAAGAGCCGCTGCCGGAACTCATATTTCGAACCGTACTGCACGATCGCCCGGATGTAGTTGCCGGATGTCCGGGTCGAATGGTGGAGGAGACCAGCACGGAAAGCGATATTCTCGTCATCCGGAAAACCTTTCTCAGCAACGATGGCGGGATGGCGGCCATCCGGGTGAAGGTGGAAAACCGTCGGAACGAAGCGGTGCACCTGGATACCCTCATTCCGATCACGACGGAGGGCGGCGGCGGACTCACGGTGGGAGGCGAGGGCGCCGCAGCCTGGCGCGTGTTAAAACTCGGGCGCTTCAAGTCGGATATTCCCGCGGTGTTTCGCCCGGCGAAGCAGGATATTGACTACAAGGATGCAGCTTTCAATGCCCAGAATGTCACGGCCGGTATGGGGGTGCAGGGCGATGTAAGCGCACACTATGATTTCAATCAGATTGTTTCCGAACCCATCACGTTCATCAAACATGACCAACGGAAGGATGTCGAGGGGTTGGCGCTCGCGGTGCTGGGCCAGCGTGATCACCTGACGTCGATTTTGTATCAGTTCGACGGGGAGTCCAAACAACTCCGCCGCCTCGCCGTGGTCTGCGAGTTCGATGAGCAACGCATCGATCCCGGCGCGTCCGTCGAGACCCACTGGATCGTGCTCTTTACCGCCGACACCGAACAGGACGCACTCGACCGGTTCGTTGCATTGCAGCGCGTCGAGTTACAGATTCCGGAACCCCAGCCCCCGCGGAGCCTCTACTGCAGTTGGTATTTCTACGGTCGTGAGTTTCTGCCGTCTGATCTCAAAGAGAATCTCAATGAACTGAAGAAAAACCCTGTTCCTTTCGATACGTTCATCATCGACAATGGTTGGATGGATGCCTTCGGCGACTATCACGCCAATCACAAGTGGCCGGACGGCATGGCCATGGCCGCAGACATGATCGCCGAGGCCGGTATGGAGCCCGGGATCTGGACCACGCCGTTTGTGATGATGAAGCATTCCCGGCTGGCTAAGGAACACCCCGAACTGATCGCCCGGGACAAGTATGGAGAACCGGTGACCTTCGGGTATGTCGAAGGGGCGTGCTATGTCGTGGATGTCACACATCCCAACTGCATGGCCTACTTCAGGGACGTGTACGGGCGCCTGCGGGAGTGGGGCTACACCTATCACAAGCTCGACTTCGTCCGCGCGATTGCGGTCAATCCCGACATCCGTTTCCATGACAGGACGGTCAACCGCCCGATGGCTTATCGGAAAGGTCTGAAGATGATTCGGGATGCCATTGGCCCGGGCGGATACATCCTCGCCTGTGGCGGCCTGTACGACGCTGCGAACTACGGCGTGGCGGACTCCATCCGAACCGGTTCTGATTCCATCGGCAGTTGGGAGCATCCATCCGGCGACCGTGCCGCAGGGACCCTCGTGCAGGTGAAGCAGGGATTGTTCAGGGCCTATATGAGCAACCTGATCTGTACCGACCCGGACTGCCTCATGTTGCGTCGCCGCGAAGCGCCCTTTCGTATGCACGAGGCGGAAAAGCACAACTGGTTATCGGATGGGAAATTCACCGATGAGGAGGCCTTCAGCCTGGTGGTGCGACAATATTTGTCGGGAGGCAGCACCAACATCACAGAGCGTTTGGCGGAATTACCCGACGACCGACGCAGACTGCTCCGCCATATCATACCTGCGGTCACGCCCCCGGCACGCATTCTCGACTTCGAGACCTCGAATTGCCCGACCCTGGCTGTGACGGATGTACAACCCCGCTGTATGACATTGGAACCCTGGAAGACGCTGTCGGTTTCGAACTGGGAGGATCGCCCTGTTACCCGAACGATACGCCTTGATATCGCCGGGCTTTCGCCCGGTCTGCGCTATGCCGTGCAGGAGCTGCCCGAAGGACGGTTTCGGGGGTTGTGCACCAGTGAGGATGAATTGACCCTTGACGTCCCGGCCCATGGCACATGCGTCTTGAGGATTGCCGCATGGCAAAATCAGCCGCTTGTCCTCGGTACCGATCTGCACATCACGGGCGGCGCCTGTGAGCTGGCCGACATCAAAATCTCGGAGTCCGTTGTTTCGGGGCGGGTGGAAACGCCGTGGGAGAAACATCCCGTCTGTGTCAGCGTTCTTTTCCCGGCGGTTCCTGAGCCCGTGGTGGCCGTGGAATATGTAGAACCGAACAAGCCTTTCGAGATTACGTTCGCCTTGAATGCGGTAATCTAGCGGAGAATCATGAGCAAAACCTATATCACCAGACCGCCCCTCGGGTGGAACAGCTACGACGGTTTCGGATGCCATATCTACGAGGAGCTTTGTCTGCGCGAGCTCGCTGCCTTCGCGAGGACCTATGTTCCGCATGGCTATGAGTATTTTGTCATCGACAGCGGCTGGTTCGCCGAGCAGGAGGTGATGGAGGCTGACGGGTATCAACTTCCTGTCGTGCAGTACGCCGACCCCGATCATGTGTGCATCGATGCGTATGGCATTCAAACACCCGCGCCAACTTTCTTTCCCAATGGCTTCGCGCCGCTGATCGAGTTCTGCCGCGCCAACGGCATCAAGCTGGGGTTGCACCTGATGCGCGGCATCCCCCGCAAAGCCGTCGAACAGAACACGCCGATTAAAGGCACGAACTATCGTGCGCGGGATATCGCCGATGTCGAGGATACCTGCGCGTGGTGTTCGTATATGTATGGAATCGACATGGGCAAGCCCGGCGCCCAGGCCTACGTAAATAGCGTCATGGAACAGTTTGCCCAGTGGGGTGTCGAATTCGTCAAGGTGGACGATGTTACCCATCGTCCCGCCGAGGTCGAAGGCTACATCCAGGCTGTGGCGAATGCCTCCGGGCCGATCTGCCTCAGCCTCTCACCGGGCAACGACAGCAACAAGCGCTACCTTGATACCTATCGAAATGCCGCCATGTGTCGGATTACCCGGGATATCTGGGACCATCAGGACGACATCGACGTGACGTTCGATTCCTGGAAATCCTGGCAGGGCCTCGAACGCGACGATTTCTATCCCGACCTGGATATGATCCCGTTCGGCGAGTTATGCCTGCTGAAGCGGTCGGCAAACTTTAAGAAGGGCGCCAATGCCAACTTCTGTGCCGGCGATAGGATGCACCATATCTGTCACTTCACAGAAGCCCAGAAGGAAACCTTCATCACCCAGCGAGCGATGGCTGCATCGCCGCTGATGATCGGCGGATCATTGGAGAGCATGGACGCCCACTCGATCCGCCTGTTCACGCATCCTGATATGCTGGCCTGCAACCGGAACGGGGTCGCAGGCAGAAACATTCGCTTTTCGCCGGACGGGCTGGAGATCTTCATCACACCGGAAAGGCAGATGGATGCTACAGGTCAGCAGCGCTACGAAGGTGCTGCCGGCGGTTGGCTAGGTATTTTCAATGTCACGGGCCATGAGATTACCACTTCGTTATCGCGCTCCGTTCTGGGACTCCGCCGTGAATGGGATCAAGCCTCTATCGCCGGTTACTGCCTGCGTAACATCTGGCGCGGGGATGCAGTGGTCCTGGGGCCGGACGAAGAACTCCGGGTCGATATTCCTCCCCATGGCGTGGCCTTCTATCGCTTTGACCAGTGCACGTGATTGTTCGATCACGGAAGAATGTCAAAGCCATGCCCGGCTCCCGGCTTTCCGGGGATGATGTTACCGCTGGACGCGGGCGCTTCCTCCGCCGGCCAGTTTCTTGACCTCGGCGAGGGAGGCCATGGTGGTGTCGCCGGGGGTGGTCATGGCGAGGGCGCCGTGAGCGGCTCCGTATTCGATGGCCTGCTGGGGATCCCCCAGTTCCATGAGGCCATAGATAAAGCCTGAGGCGAAGCTGTCGCCGCCGCCGACCCGGTCGAATATCTCGAGGCCGGGGCGGTGGGTGGCGGTGTAGAAGCGGCCGTCGACCCAGCACATCGCGCCCCAGTCGTTCACCGTGGCGGTTTTCACCCCGCGCAGGGTGGTCGCGGTGGCCTGGAAGTTGGGATACTCCCTGACCGCGTGCTCGATCATGCGCTGGAACCCGGAGACGTCGAGGTCGGTCAGATTTTCATCCACGCCCTCCACCTCGAAACCGAGGCAGGCGGTGAAATCCTCCTCGTTGCCGATCATGACATCCACGTATTTCGCGATCTCGCGATTGATCTCCCGGCAGCGCTCGATGCCCCCGAAACCCTTCCACAGGGACGGGCGGTAGTTGAGGTCGTAGGATACGAGGGTCCCATGCTTTTTCGCCGTTTTGGCGGCTTCGATGACGACATCGCCGGTGGTTTCCGACAGGGCGGCGAAGATACCGCCGGTGTGAAACCACCGGGCGCCCTCGTTCCCGAAAATCGCGTCCCAGTCGATGTCTCCGGCCTTGAGCTGCGAGGCGGCGGTGAGGCCACGGTCCGAGCATCCGACCGCGCCCCGGACCCCGAAGCCGCGCTCGGTGAAGTTCAGGCCGTTGCGGACCTCCCGGCCGATGCCGTCATACGGCACCCAGCGCACGTGGCTCATATCCACGCCTCCCTGCAGGATCAGATCCTCCAGCAGTTTCCCGACCGGATTGTCGGTGAACGCGGTCACCACCGCGGTACGGAGTCCGAAGCAGCGGCGCAGGCCTCGCGCCACGTTGTATTCGCCGCCGCCTTCCCACGCACGGAATGAACGGGCGGTGTGGATGCGCTCTTCGCCCGGATCAAGCCGAAGCATGACTTCACCCAGCGATACTTCATCCCAGCGACACTCCGAAGCAGATTTGATGTCCATCATGAACCCTTTGCGTTAGAATCGATGACGATCTTTACATGAACCGGGATCTGACTCGATCCTGTTTTTCTGCTCATGAAGAGCTCAGGGTCTCGTTCCGCGTCAGTCCTTCGCGAACAACACCGGAAAGCGCTCCCGGGCTCGCTCGAGGTGCTCGTCCTCGATATTTTTGCCCCGCAGGACCTGCAGCAGAGCAAACAGGTCATGGGAGTCGATGGTAAAGGTGGCCCCGTTCCCCTGCTTGATATGCTTGGTGAGGTTACGGGTCGCGGCATGCACGGTCAGCGGTTTCTTTGCCGGCCTGGTCCCGCCGCCGGACAGATGCTCGGCGATCAGCCGGTCCGCGGTTTCCTTCTCGGTACCCGGCGCCGCCTCGAGAACCTGTTTGCAGATCTGTTTGGCCTTCGACCAGGTAACCTTGCCGTCGTCCAGCAACTTCCGCAGGCGCGGGTCCATGCCCGGGACGTAGCGGATGATTTCCTCGATCCATGACACGCTGCGGTCGAAGAACGACGCCAGCCGTTCCTTGTCCCAGTTCGCGTTGTTGAGATAGATCACGGTGTCGAAATATTCCGACACCCGGGCGTCCAGCCGGTCGGCATTCAGCTTCAGGTTCAACGCCCGCATTTCGTCGAGATCGCCGGATACCACCCGGACATCGATCCGGTCGAAATACCCCGGCTTCTGTTTGCGGATCTCGAGGATGGCGTGGAGGCGATGGAAGCCGCCCACGAGGAAGAACTCGCCGGGATTCCGCTCCCATACGATCAGGGGCTCCAGCAGGCCGTTCTTCTCAATATCCGCGGCGTAGTGCAGAACCTTGGTCTGGTTGAGGGGACGGTGGTTGGCCACCGACGGATGCACCTGGATTGCCCCGATCGATACATAATCATAGCGTTTGGTCGTCAACATGATGAAAACTCCTGGAAAAAAGTTGATTGAAGCGCCTGTTCATACCGGATTGCGCCCAGGAATCAAGGAGGAACAAGTGAACGGGGGAGGGATAGATGCCACACGCGGGATGCAGGAAGGGTGAAAAGCCTGCTCCTTCACGTTTATGGGCCTTGTTTTATGCTTTCAACAATGCATCCAGCAGCTCGGTGATGAGCTCGCGGCAATGTTCGAATGCAGTTGGACGCTTCGTGCCGGTATCTTCAATCATATACAGATCCCGCCTGACTTCGATCATGATCGACTGGACGCGCGGGTCATTTCGATAGTGTTTGAGAGGGACGATGGAACCGGCGTAGGGCCGGTTGACCGAAACGTCATGGCCCCGGGCCCTTAACCGGGAAACAACGGCCTCGGTCAGAGATGCCGGGGTGTGGTAGCTGTCGGTTCCGAGGCAGAAGGCGGGTCGGGGCGCGGCGGGATCAAGGTCGCAGCCGATCGAACGTGTGGGGAAACTGTGGCAATCAACGATGACAGCCTTCCCGCACCGTGCAAGTTCCTGATCCACGATCCGCTCAAAGGCTGCGTGGTGAGGTTTATAATAGGCTGCCAGTCGCGTCTCACGCTCCTCATCGGTCAGTGGCCGGGAAAGCGGGGTTTGATCAGCCGTGCTTTGATAGATCACACCCCGTCCAATGGCGGCCATCGGCTCGAGCGAGTCATCGATGAATCGTTCCGGATCCACCACCAGTCGGCTGACGGGAAACACGACCGGGACCGCAAGCGGATGGCGGAACAGTTCATCGGTGAACCAGTCGGTGGATTTGAGCAGCTCCGCGCACAATTCCTTGTCATCCGGCAGCATCGCCTCCCGGGCCGCAGGAGGTATATGCGTTGCGGCATGAGGTATATGCAGGATCAGCCGGGGTGTGTTGGTTTGCTCGTCTTTCATTCATCCCTACGATTTCGATTGTCGCATGTTCATACCCGAACCGTGAGCGGCCGGGAAGGACAAGGTGTGTCATATTGTCAACGCTCGGAAACCGCGCGATGAAGGCGGTTCGTTACTCATCATTCAGCGCCGCGAGGATGGATTGCCGCTCTACCTCGATGGATGTGTTCGAGGCGGGTTTGCCGGCGCGGCGGTACCAGTATCCGGCGTTGCCGTGGTCGCCCTCATCGCGGTGGAGCATGGCATGGATCCAGTCTGCGAAGGTGTTGCCTTCGTGCTGCTGGACCAGTTCGTGCGCCCGTTTCCAGTCACCCTTCGCATGGGCGGCGAGGGCATCCTTGCAGTCGGTTGTTACAGTCATGTGCATACCATAACGTGAACCTTCGCATGTTCCAATGATGAAAGGCCCTCCGCTGACTGAGAGGGGACGACAAGCCGGTGCGCTTTGCAGGCCGGATCCCGCCGCCCTTCCAACTTTTCCCGCCTGCCCGGGTATGGCTTACCAGTTGATGAGATCGGCCAGCTCAGTTGCGATGGCACGGGTTCGGATCATCTGCATGCGGCGGTCCTGGGATTCGAGAAGATCCCGCCGCACCGCATCATCATCGGTGACCCAGTCCATCAGGGAGGCAAGTTCATTGGGGTCAAGGCCATTGTATTGGGCGCCGGCATCGCCGAGAGCCTCGGGGATCCCCCCGATCCGGTGGGCGATCACCGGGACGTTCATATGCATCGCCTCGACCAGCGGGAGACAATATCCCTCATGTTCGCTGGTGGTGACATAGGCGTCGGCGATCCGATAGTAGGTGGAGAGTCCCTCGGGCGAAGCAAATCCTTCGAAACAGACATTGGGCAGGTCGAAATCCGCGACCATCATGTTCAGCATGGTGAAGTAGCGGGGGCAGCTCCGCTCGGATCCGACAATCACCAGCCGGCTGTAGGGATTGACGAAGTAGTTGTACCAGTAAAACGCCTCGATCAGGATTTCCAGCCGCTTGTTCGGCACGATGCGTCCCACGGTGAGGAAGGTCGTCAGCTTGACCGTGAACCGGTCGAGGACTTCCTTGAGGGATGGGCGCTCCAGGCCGGCGGGATCGAACAGCAGGGGAAAGACCCGGATGTTCTCGATGCCTGCTTGTTCCAGCTCCCCGGCATTGAATGCGGAAACGGACCATACGGCATCACTGTTGCGGGCGGCATCGATCAACCGGGCCCGGGCATCGCGCAGGTCCTCGCTCAGCCGGTCGTCGAAACCCCGGAAGTAATGATCCGGGGTGATGTTGTGATACCGGAGGATCCGGCGGGACGGGGTGGCAAGAAACGCGTCGAGGGCGGGGGAGCGGGTGGAGTAATGATGAATGGCGGTATCGCCATCGCTTCCCCGGTATTCCGAGATGTCCCGGCAGCTCTCCCGCAGGGACGGGCTCACATGGGAGCGGGGCGCAAAGATCTCGGATTCATATCCCGACGCCTTCAGGTGCTGCCGGAGGATGACCGCCTCGTGGGAAATCGCATCGCCATCGGCAAATCCATTGAGGAGCTGATCGATTCTTCCGCTCATGACGCCGGGCCTTTTCCTTCCCGGATGGCTTTCAACTCCGCCCGGAGCTGTTCGATCTCCCGTACCCGTTCCTCGTGCTCATAGGACAGAAGGTCGATGACATGGCTGTTGATGACGTTCTGCCGCGAGGCCATCCGGTCATGTTGATAGCGGAGAATTTTCCAGAGAACCTCGCGGGCCGCCAGCATGACCTTGCCGACCATGCCGGGCCGGTGCGGTATGCGATAGGCGTGGGTACCGACATGCCGTTTGAAGTGGATGAGCCTGACCAGCTCCCGCAGGTAAGCCGATTCGTTCTCCTGCTCACGCAATGATCGAGCGTTGAGGACGGGGGGGAGAATCCGGTCGCGGCCGCGGACCCGGCGATCCTCCACATTCGTGCGGTAACGGTCCCGCCATTCGCGGGTACGGTCGATGCCGGCGATCCGGATCGAAGCTCCGGGTTTGCTGTCTGGTTCGTTCATGATTCCGCTGCTGATGTACCGTATTTCATGTGCGGGGGCGAGGCTGTATCCCATGGGGCCGTCGCCCGGTCACTCGAGCCGCTTGATATGGATATCACCGATGCTGAACGAATCGGTGGTTTCCGATACCATAATCAGTTGAAGAATGTGATTCCCGGCGAGGGTAAACGGAATGATCACCGGTTCGCCCGCGGTCATGCCGATACGAACACGTTCTGTCCCCGGGGGCGACTCCACCGTCCATTCTCCCAGGTGGCTCCCACGTTCCGCCTCGGTTGAAAGATCGATGACAGCCTCGTACCGGCCGGGTGGCGCGGGCATGCGCGGACCATACAAAACGATACCCCGACGTTCATGCCGGCTGTCAAACACGACCGCCAGGTCCTCGGCGCGGATGTGTCCGGCGTGAAAGAAATCTCCGGCGCGGAACGTCGCTTCATCCCCGGGCATCCAAACCGGCCATTCGCCGGCCGCCAGCAGCACCTGGTCGATATCCACCCGTCCCTCCGCCCGTTCAAACGCCGGATAGATGAACTGCATGCCATCCGGCATGACGGACGGAACCTCGAGCCAGGTCCAATCATCGGCGGAAACCGTCAGCCGGCTCCGGTCCGCCTCGTGTTCGCCGATGTTCTGATGCACGGACAGGGAGCCGGTTCCCCGGGCGCGAATCATCCAGCGCAGGCCGGGGGCCGGGCCGGCGCCGATCGGGCGGAGGTACAGGCGGTTGCCCGGTTCGCCCATCCGGACATACGAACCGAAGCTCGCGGTTTCATCCGTGATGACGTCTCCTCCCAGACGCCGCATCCGTTCCGCCTCAAAAAGGGCAGCCGGGGGATAGGATTCCATCGCCACGTTGCCAACCTCCGGTCGGGCAAGATCGCGGATCCGGAATGCCCATACCGGGCCGGACTGTTTGAGCAGGTCGAGGCGGGGATGGTTGAGCAGGTTGAACAAGGTGTAGGTCACGGGAAAGGGACTGACTTTTTCCGGGAAGATATTCTCGTGCAGGATGATGTGATGAATGCCTTTGTCCCGGAGTGAGTCGAGTTGGGCATCGCTCAGAATTCCGAGATTGGCCGATTCGTAGGCTTTGAATGCGTCCCGAATGTACCGGGCGGGAACGAAGGGCCTGTACCCGTTGATCATGCGGATACGGTAGAGAGATGCATAGTGCTGATACACCGACGACTGGTGGGAGTCGCCGGGCCAGAGCGGGAGAACCAGCAGGTGTGGATCCATACCCCGGGTTCTCGCATCCTCGGTCACCGCCTCGTAGGCCGGCTCCTTTTCATAGACCACGGATAGCTGGGGGTGGATCTGCAGGTCAATCTCGATAAGAATCAACACCGCGGCGAGGCCGGCGCCCCAGGAGATCATGCGACGGTTGGACCTTGCCAGCAGGCCGACGGCGATGGTCCCGGCGACGGCGAAGAGTATCGGCAGAACCGAGAAGATTTTTGCCGGTTGCCGGATCAGCTCATAGGGCGGAATCAGTTGTCGGGCGAGGATGAAGACCTCTGCGTCGAAGGGACCGAACGGGCCGAGTGAAAGAAAAACGACGACCGTCGACGACAGGATCAGGCCGCCGAGGACAATGGTTTTCCGGGCTGCACCCCTTTTCCATGCAAACAAACCCGCGGCCAGTCCCGCCAGCAGAAGCAACGGGATCAGAAAGCCGATATAGATATGGTTGGTCAGCCCCAGCTCTTCAAAGGTGATCAGGCCGGCGGGATGAGGGGAGAACAGGGCAACTTCCTGAAGGGTTCGTCCTGCTTTGGCGGTGGATGCCTCGATATCCCCGGTGATGGTGTGGGATAGCTTGATGGCCAGCCACGCCATGATCGGTACCGGCAGCAGGACCAGCGCCCGGCGGATCAGGAAGCGGGGTTTCCAGACATCGAACGCTCCCCGCCAGATGAGAGCAGCCAGGCACCACACCGGGGTGAACAGAACGGCAAAGAAAAACGTATGGGTATCGCTGCAGCCCGCGAGGAGGATGCCCAGACCCGCCATCCAGCCGCCGCGCCACTTGCCGTCTCGCACGGCATAGTCCAGGCCGAGGAAGGTCAGCGGAACCATCATCATGCCGAACCCGGTGGGGCTTCCGCCGAACAGGGTCAGCCACCGGTAGGGCAGGAGTATCGACAGGGCCGCCCCGAGCCACGCCGCCCCCTCGTAATCGCTGTATCGCCGGCACAACAACAGGGTCAGCCATACCGTGACCCACAGGGACACAAACCCGGCGAAGTTCCACCCGATGGAATGATTGCCGGTGAGATACCCGATGGTGAAGAGAAGGGAAAAGGGGATGTAGTAGGGCCCGGGTTCATACCGTTCCGCATCGTCCCCGGTGTTCATCTCATAAAAGTTATAAAACCAGGGCGTGCCGCCGCGGATGTAATCCGACATCAGCCAGTAGTGAAACATGAGCTGAAGGTGGTCGCCCGGCATCATGACTTCGACCTGCGATTCTGTCCCGAAGCCGGTCGCACCCATGGGTACCGCCGAGCCGACGTGGAGCGGGAGCGGCCAGCTCACCACCAGCCAGATGATGAAGGTCAGGGCCAGGGTAAGGAGGCCGTCGCGCACCGGACGGGTTCTCGGGGTTTCATGCGATTCCATGGTTGTATCAATGCCTGCAACCGGTGCCGGAATCAACGCGAATATTGGCCGGGGTACGGTTCGCCCCGCCTTCCCTTCGTCGGTTTGGGGGTCACGCCCCGCCGGTCGGCCGGTTTCCCCGGATCGAGCGCCAGAGGAAGATCACGCCTCCGGACAGGGAATACACCAGGGTGGTCAGGACATAGGCCACGGCAAGGCTGAGGGCATCGGCCCGGGCCACACCCACCGCGCCGAAGAAAAAGGCATAGCCGGCGTCGCGCAGGCCGAGGCCGTAAATACTGATCGGCAGGGCTTCGAGCAGGGAGATCAGCGGCACAAAAATAAAGAACGAGAGGACCGGTATGTCGAGGTTCAGGGCGCGGGCCAGGACCAGGACAAATAGTACCGCATGGGCCTGGAACAGGAATGAAATCGCGAGGATGTTGCGGAACAGACCCGGGGACCGGCGGTAGATCGCGACCGAATCAAGCAGCTTGCCGCCAAGGCTGCGAACGGCTTCGAGTTTGTCGAAACGGCGGTGGGCAAGGATTCGCCGGGCGGTTTTCTGCTCGAGCAGGAATCCGATCATCACCGCGAGCCCGGCCATGGCGATGACCGGGAGCAACAGGACGTTGCCTGCGGGAAGAATCCGGTACCCGATCAGGCCGAAGACACCGGCAATGGTAACCAGGGCCACGAAGCCGGAGAGCCGGTCGACAAGAACGGACGCAAAGGTGTGGGCGGTCCGCTTGCTTTTGCGGCCGACGTCGATAACCCGGTAGGCATCGCCGCCGATGTTCGAGGGGAGAAACAGGTTCATGAACGTGCCGATCAGGTAACTGTTGACCAGCTTGATCAGGGGCAGCCGGATCCCGTCGGCCTTCAGCAGCATACTCCACTTCCACGCACTGATGACCGTGTTCAGGTAGAGGATGGCGAACAGCAGGAATAGATAGAGCGGATTGGCCCCGGCGAATGTTTCCAGCAGGGCGCCGATATCAACCTTGCGGTAAACAATGAACAGAAGGAGGGCGCTGACCGCAATGCGGAGGAATTGTTTGGCGCGCGGGGAGGCCATATCAGTCCGCGATGGATTTGACCGCCCGGGCCGGCATGCCGACGGCGATGCTGTCGGCGGGAATCGGATGGATGACGACCGCCCCCGCGCCGATCACGCAGTGCGCACCGATGTTGGCGGCATCGGTGACCGTCACATGCGCGGCAATCCAGGTATTCGAGCCGATCGTCAGCGGGCCTTTGGTCTCCATGCCGCTCTGAAGCGAGAACGGGATCTCCCGGTCGTTGTAGTCATACTCGCCGCCGCTGAGGATATAGGTGAAGGCGCCGATGACGCAGTCCGGCTCAATGGTCAGATTGTTGGACGAGAAGACCTGGCAGTTGGAGGACAGGCTGACCCGGTCGCCGATTGTCATGTCGCCGTTCTTGCAATAGACAATGGTGTTGCGTCCGATATAGACATCACTGCCGATGGTGATCCCCCGGTTGCGATCGCCCTTGGCGTCGAGGACGGCATTGTCGTCGATGATCACGTTGTCTCCGATCACGATCTTCGTTCCGTGCCGCACGGTCAGGTTGCGGCCGAAGATCACCCCGCGGCCGACCTGTTTGAAGAGAAAGGGGTAGAGCTTCTTGCGCAGCACAAGGCCGAGGGCGCCGGGAATCGGAGAGGTGAGGGTCACGATCAGCTCGGCGAGGATCACATGCCCGAGCGAGGCCGGGCCGTAGGTGATGTCGCGGAATTTGCGGAAAGCGGATCCGCCGCGGATGCTCTTGACCTTGGCGCTCGACGGAGCTTCACTCATGCCGGAGCGGAGCCTTCCAGAAAGCGGTGATGCCAGATCGCCACGTTCATCAGACCCCACAGGACGTGATTGTGGTTCTGGCGCTGTTCGAGATGCTCATCGATCAGCTTTTGCAGGTAAGCGGGCTGCATGGTGTCGCGAATCAGCGGCGAGTCGTGCAACAGCTCGTTCATGTAGTCCTTGAGGTCGGTGCGGAGCAGGTTCTTGACCGGCAGGCTGTAGCCCTGTTTGCCGCGGTACACAATTTCATCTGGCAGCATGCCTTCGAGCGCCCGGCGGAACAGGTGCTTGGTTTTCATGCCCCGTAATTTCCAGTCGCCGGGGTATCCTGCGTTCAGTTCCACAAAGGTATGGTCGAGCAGGGGAACCCGGACTTCGAGCGATGACACCATGCTCATCTTGTCGACCTTCATCAGCACGCTGTCGGTCATCATGAAGCGTGTGTCGAGGTACAGCTCGCGGTTTACATCGTCCCGGGCGTCGCATTTCCTCATCTGCTCCCGGATCAGGCGGAAACCGTCCATGTTCACCGCGGCCTTGAAGTCGTCGTTCATCAGCCCGGCGGCCAGGGTTTCGTTCAGGAAGTATTGCCAGCGCAGGTGGTGGCCGTCGGCCGAAAGGTCTGAACCCTCGATGAATCTTTTCAACATATTGACCGGTCCCTTCTTCTGGGCCTGGTCGGGGAGCCTTGCGGCGAGCCGGCTGATGATATGCCGACGTACCGGGCCGGGGATCCGGGTGTAATAACGGTTGAGGCGGCTGGCCTTGAACCGGTCGTATCCCGCAAAGACTTCATCGCCGCCTTCGCCGCTGAGGCACACCGTGATGTGCTCGCGGGCCTTGCGGCAGACCAGCATCAGGGGGATCGAGGAAAGGTCGGTCATCGGTTCATCGAAGTGATAGAGCGACTCCTCGATGTAGTCCCGGTTCATGCCGTCGATGATCAGCACCTGGTGATCGGTTTCGAGGTGCTTCGCCACGATCTCGGCATAGTCGAGCTCGCTGAAGGTTTTGTCTTTGTAGCCGATGGTGAAGGTGCGGAGGCGGCCGGGGATGTGTTTGCGCATCATGGCCACGATGGCGCTGGAATCGAGTCCGCCGGACAGGAAAACGCCGAGGGGTACATCCGACATCAGGTGGGACTTCACGCAGGACTCGAGAAGGCTGCGCATTTTCTCGACCGCCTCGTCCTCGGTCACCCCGTCCTCGCGGGGGGCGAAGCTGAGGTCCCAGTATTGCGATACCTCGGCGTGGCCGTCCTGCCAGATGAGCTGGTGGCCCGCCGGCAGCTTGTAGATACCTTCGAACATAGTCTCGGGAGCGGGTACGAACTCGAAGCCGAGGTAGTCATACAATGCCTGGCGGTTGAGTCTCCGGTCGATCCCGGGATCTTCGAGGATCGCCTTGATCTCCGAAGCGAAGGCCAGCCGGTCCCCGTATTGCGTGTAGTACAGGGGCTTGATGCCGATCCGGTCGCGGGTGATCCACAGCCGGCCCTTCGCTGCGTCCCACAGGGCGAATGCGAACATGCCCTGGAGGTGATGCACCGCGTCGAGCCCCCATGCCTGGTAGGCATATAGAATGGCCTCGG
Source organism: bacterium (assembly GCA_030432155.1). Taxonomy (GTDB): domain Bacteria; phylum Verrucomicrobiota; class Kiritimatiellia; order CAIVKH01; family CAIVKH01; genus JAUIHQ01. The sequence continues at coordinate 17,312 of JAUIHQ010000028.1, forward strand.
TGTCGGACGAGCTTCGGAATGTATAGCCTTTGGATTCCAGCTCCGGGCGGAGGGCCGGGTAGTTATAGATCTCGCCGTTGAATACAAGCTGGAGCCGGCCGTTGTCCGCGGACATCGGTTGGCGACCCTGCTCGCTGAGGTCGAGAATGCTCAGGCGCCGGTGTCCAAGGGAGACCCGGTCATCGGTGAAGATGCCGTGCTGGTCCGGTCCGCGATGGGTCAGCCGGTCGGTCATGCGGCGGATCAGAGCTTCGTCCCGCCACGTACATCCTGCAATGCCGCACATGAATAAGGTATCCGTGAAAAACGCAAACATTGGTTTGTAACCGCCATAGCGTCAATGGGAAATTGGGGCGTTTCCGCTGCGGCTTGCGGATGCAGGATGTGCGCTTCCCTTGATCACCGCGGTGATTAGTTAACGCGGACATCGAAGTATCCCCTCCCGGGGAGGGGTGCCCGGAGGGCGGGGTGGGTGTATGCCCGTTGAACGTTGATACGTTCCGCGTTGAACGTTCCGTCCCGCAACGACGGGGCGGGGCGGGGCGGGGGTGTCTGCGCGGTTGACCGTGTAGGCTCGCGGGCTTGGGCCGGGAAAGCGGCGGCCTGTAGCACCCGGCCTTCTGCGTTGGAGAGTCGGCCGCGGACACGAGTCCAGCGGCCACCTCTCCGCCTTGAACTCCGGGCACTACAGACCGCCGTTTCCCTAGGCGGCTTGCGCCACCTACCCAAGCCCGCAAGCCGCATGACCGCTTTTTCTCGCGTTGCTCGAAAAAGAAAGAGGGACATTGGGGCGTTTCCGCTGCGGCCAGCGGAAGCAGGAAGATAGAGGATGAAGGATGTGCGCTTCCCTTGATCACCGCGGTGATAAGTTAACGCGGACATCGAAGTATCCCCTCCCGGGGAGGGGTGCCCGGAGGGCGGGGTGGGTGTATGCCCGTTGAACGTTGAGCGTTGATACGTTCCGCGTTGAACGTTCCGCCCCGCGGTCCGCGGGGCGGTGTGGATGATGGCTTGCCGCTTCGGGCCGTTCCACCGCCGCCGGATTCACGGCGCTGTCGGCGTTGGGCAGCCGTCGGCGGACACGAGTCCAGCCGAAGGCTGCCCGCCTTGACATCACCATACATCCGGCACCGGCTCCACTGATCCCGCTGCCGCGGGATCACCCGAAGCGGCAAGCGCAGCACAGTCTGCCCGCCGACGGGCAGACGACCGATTTCATCATCCAACCTCTTCCGAACCTGTTCATTTCATCTTCAGTGAAGATCGTCATCGTAATCACTCGGCGATCAAGTCACGGCAGATGGTCCGCCCGAAGGTCATTGACCGTTGAACGTTTTGCTTTGAACGTTGAACGTTCCGGCCCGCGGCCCGCGGGCCGGCCGTCGCACTCCCAGACCTTTGCTTGCCAAAGCGGTCCCTTGCCCGTAGTCTTGCGGGCTGATTTTTCATGCCCCGGTCCGGGGCGGGACACATATCTATGCAATGGATTATCAAGAAAATCGTCGGGACCAAGAACGAGCGCGACATCAAGAAAGTCCGGCCCCTTGTCGCCCGCATCAATGAGCTTGAAGAGCAGTACCAGTCGTTGTCCGACGACGAGTTGAAAGCCCATACGCCCGCCTTCCGCGAGCGGTTGGCGGCCGGCGAGAGCATCGACGACCTCCTGCCGGAAGCGTATGCCACGGTCAAGAACGCCTGCCGCCGTCTGTGCGGGTCCACGGCCGAGGTCTGTGAAAACACCCTGACCTGGGAGATGGTACCGTTTGATGTGCAGCTCGTGGGGGGGATTGCCCTCCATCAGAACCGCATCGCGGAAATGGCGACCGGCGAAGGCAAAACCCTCGTCGCCACCCTCCCGGTCTACCTCAACGCCCTGACCGGGAAAGGCGTGCACGTGGTGACGGTGAATGACTATCTAGCCCGGCGTGATGCCGAGTGGATGGGACACCTGTATACCTGGCTCGGTCTGACCGTCGGCTGCATCCAGAACCAGATGCCCCCCTCCGAACGGCGCGAACAATACAGCCGCGATATTACCTACGGCACCAACAGTGAGTTCGGCTTTGACTATCTTCGCGACATGGGCATGGCCTACCGCCGGGTGGATCAGGTGCAGCGCGGGCACTACTTTGCCGTCATCGACGAAATCGACAGCATCCTCATCGACGAAGCCCGGACCCCTCTTATCATTTCCGGTCCCGCCCCGTATTCCACCAAGCAGTACCAGGAACTCAAACCGAGCGTGGAGCGACTCGTTCGCAAGCAGCGGGATCTCTGCAACACCATCATTCAGGAAGCCAAAGATCTGATTGAAAAGGGCGAGGATGAGGAAGCCCAGCGCAAGCTCTACCAGATCAACC
>JAUIHQ010000362.1 GCA_030432155.1 bacterium
GGTCCGATCAGCGTCACCGGGTTCCGGAAGGGGCCGAACATCGAATCGGCCGTGCACATGCGGATGTGCGGCCCGGGGGCATCGTGATCCGCAAACAACGGATTGTGGCGGTTCCCCCAGTTCTTGTAGGTCATATAGGTGAAGCGCCACTTTCCGCCGATCTTATGCAGCATCGGGCCCTCGATAAACTCCCAGGCGTCCCCCGCACGGTAGGGAACATCGAGCTTGACCGGCGGCCCGGCCGTCTCGGTCATAGACGCTTTCAGCGGGACCAGGAACACAGCGAACTGGCCGAAGAGCAGCCAGGGCTTCCCGACGTCGTCAAAAATGACGGTGGGACTGAGGCACTGATGGCCTTTGCGGATTCCATCGGGAAATTCAGGGCCGCGGGGAAAATCGAACCCGGCGGCAAGAAGGTCCGACTCGGTCAACAGAGGCCGGCCGATGGCATCCTGGTAGGGTCCCTGGGGACGTTCGCCAACCAGAGCGGCGATGGAAAACTCCATGCCCTCCGGCCCCTCCCGCCCGAACGGGACGTAGGCGTAATACCGTCCGTTCGCAGGGATCCCGGCGTCCCCGTCCCACACACAGGTAGCATCCATCCATTCGATATCGAAACAGCTCAGAATCGAACCGTGGTGGATAAACTCCTTGAAATCGCTTGTGCTGACAGCCTGGTAGCTGAACATGTCCGCCCACCATTTTCCTTCCGGTCCGGGGAACTGATGAGAGGTTTGGTCATGGGTGCAGAAGATCCAGAAACGACCGTCGATCTCACGGCAGGTAGGATCCGCATTGAAATAGCTCCCGGCTGTGATGGGATGTGCCATATCACACAAACCGGAAATCAGGCATATCGCCGCCGGCAATCATTGCATCCACCCTCCGCCACATCTCATCCTGGTACGAGCGGCAGGTATAGAGTCCGATCAGCGATACTTCCAGCAAGGTGGACGCCGGGGCGCGGACATGCTCTGTCGATTTGAGGTCACGGGCCAGTTCGCGGTACACCTGGGTCAACGCTTTGTCCTTCATGTCATGGGTAAAGATACCTCCGTGATTGGAAATGTCGTTACTGTCCGGCATATCGCAGGTCGGCCAGTTGATGAAACCGTTGATGTGCGGTCGGAGGGCGTCGGTCAGGGCTCTTGTATAATCGGCATGTTCCTGTTCGGTGCGGTGTGGTAGCGGGCCGAGAAATTTTGAGGTTCCGCCTCCGTACCACCCGAACTCCTGGAGCACAACCGGTTTCTCATGCCAGTTCAAGCGCGACATCCCGATACAGATGTTCAGCCAGTAGCGCAGTCCTTCCCCGCCATCCAGCGGGTCGCCTTCGGCTTCGGGCAGGCATTGCCAGGCGGGATAGGGATGGTGGGTGGTGAAGTCGAAAAGATCGTAGAGCGCCCGGTTGTGAAAACCGTTGGCGAGCCACAAATCGAGGTTCGGCTGCGCCCAGGTGTTGTTGCCCGAACAGATCATGTGACGAGGGCTGACCTCGCGGATGACCTCGCACTGAACCTTGCACCAACGGTAACCCCGTTCATTCAAGTAATTGCGAAAATCAAACGCACGTAGATCCCACGGAGCTTCCTCGAAATCCACTGAGCCCGGCACATCCCCGAACGACGCATACATCGACTGGTAGCAGCGGTTCATCTGATCCACCGTCCCGTACCGGGCCTCCAGAAACGCAGGCCACCGGTCGGTCAGATTCCGGTAGATGGCCGCTTCCCGCGGATCCTGTCCCGGGGTTGTCATGTGCTGGCGGGGTGTGTAAAGCAGTTCGTTCTTCAAATCCCACGCCCAGATCGCCGGATGATGCCGGTAGTGGGTACAGAATGAGTTCCAGAAGGCGCACATGTCGTCGAGCTGGCGTCCGCTGTCGGACAGAAGCTCCACATCAAACCAGTCGTTGGATCCGATGTAGCCGCCAACCGGCATGAGATAGATTCCGTGCTTTTCGGCAAGCGAGATAAAGGTATCCCAGTTCTTCATGCCGTCGGCCTTCAATCCGGTCGCCGGGTCGAACACCTGATTGATCCCGATCGCCTGCCGCAGGCAGTTCAATCCGATTTCCGCCATGCGCCCGAAGCGACGATCGATATCCTGCTCATCGAATCGGGTAAACAGCGTTCCCTGCCCGGGATGCTGCGGATCCAGAATGTTTCCGCCAATCGGCGAAATGGGGTCGCCATCCGGCAGGGTTTGAAAATTCCAGCGATCGGGGGCTACATGTACCGGTTTCAACGTCGGGTATTCCTTTCCGGGATGGTGAGTGGTACCGGGTCAGTCCTGCAACCGGGCTTCCCCCCAGCGGTCGGGCGAGAACTCCGCCTCGGTCGGCAGATCGTTGACGACATGCGTCTGCGGGTCGACCCACTGCGGCCGGGCCGAGACGTGCGAGGTTGTATCATCCCGTCCGAGAATTACTCCCGCGTCGAGGCTCCAGGTCACGCCGGGCCTCGGCTTCCAACCCACAACTTCCCATGGAATGCTGAGGGAGACCTCGTATCGATGTTCCTGTGTGGAAGCCTGTACCGGCAGATCCAGAACCCGCACGGTTCGAAACGATACGGATCGAACCGGGGATGTGAAGGTATCGGGGGGACCATCGCCGCGATGGGGAGCATACACCACGGCTGTTCCGCCGCGAACCGGTGATGCCGCCAACCGTATCGCGGTCTCCGGACCTGCGCCGGAGAGAAAGAGACTGACCGCATCGCCGGACTTGAATCCGAGTATCGGATCGGCCCCGCGATTCACCCACGGGGTCATGTCCTCGACCCGCCATACCGCATGCAGCGCCCGCTCATCCCAGGCCAGACCGACCCGGGCAACCTCCTGGCCGCCGAGACGAATGACCACCGGCGTCGAATCGAGGGCCACCCGGGCTTCCCCCTCCCCTCCCCGACTGATGGAAACACTGGTTGTGGTTTTCGCAGCCGACGCGCGGGGGTTGAACGCTTCCGCCTCCCCTTGCATGGATGCGGTGACATGGAGGTCAAACGGATCTATGTCCCGAACAGCATCCAACCCCTCTACACGGGCCACATAAACATCCGTATACCCGGTGGTCAGACGCACTTTTCCGTCATCCTGACGCTGGGTCCATCCGCTGAAACACTCCTCGCCCATGGATGTATCATTGATGGGAAGCCCGTAGATATCCTCGTTCGGCGGCAGGCTTTCCGGAATCATCCGGTTGTCGGTGAACAGCGTCCCGAGATAAACCCCGTCAGACCGCAAAAGAAATTCCTGTCCGTAGTTGCCGCGGATCGAAATATAATCCCACGATCCCATGTCCACGATACCGGTTACCTTCATCATCCCGACGATCAATCCGGGTACTCCCATGGGCGATGTCATGCCGCCATGAACTCCAAACCACCGGTTGGGATACCGCCAGGCCTCAGCGCCGTCAGATCGATACCCGACGACATCCCGATCGAATATACCGGCCAGCGGCTGAATGGCCATCCAGCCGAATCGTGTTTTATACATCTCTCCGCGGACCCGGCCGGCATTCCCGGGAAGCGGCTGCACGGACT
>JAUIHQ010000029.1 GCA_030432155.1 bacterium
GGGGACGAACTGGCCGGGGGCGTGGTGGTGCTCACGGACGGGGCTCCTCGATCCGCCAGGCGGACGGGGGGGCTTGGTGACGGACCAGAATTGTGCCGGATCCGGCCGCTCGGGGCGGTCGGACGCCGGGAGAAGACATGGGCGGACAGACCGCCGACGCCGGAGCGACGGACGGACGCCACGGCACACCTTCCGAGCAGCCGCCCCTGCCGGTTCCCGGCGGAGGGCGAGCCCATCAGGCGAACCGGCGAGGATACCAGAGCGGACGCCGGCCACGAACGGCCATTGTGGGCGAGGATTCAGGTCGGCCGCGGAAAGATGTCCGTTTTTCGTTCGGGTTCGCGATCCGGACTCGGCGTCGGAACGTTCTGCTCCGCCGTACGGCGCGCCAGGCTTCCGTGAATCCCGCCATCGGCCCGTCCTGCCCGCGTTGACCGGGGAGGGCATTCCGGCGATACTCGGCCATGGAACGAATCTTCGAGCAGCTACGGATGCGCTATCCCCAATCGCCCTGGACACACCGCATTTCGACGATCGAACAGGACTTTCCGGTACCGACCCTGGTCAATGCCGGCTTCGAGGACGACACCGTTGCCGAACATCCGGAGATCGGACCGGTTTCCGGATGGTCCATCGATCCTCCGGGATCAGCCGGATTGACCGGACGCGACGTCAACGCGGTTCCGGATAACGGCCGGATTCCGGACGGGACCCGGGCATTGATTGTCTCGCTCGGCGGAGAACATTCGGCAACCGTACAGTTGACCCAGAAGATCACCGGTCTGGCCCGGGGACGGATGTATCAACTTGTTTTCTACGAGAATGCAAACGCGGCGAGCGGCGGCGATGCCGCAGGCCCTTTCCTCGAAATCCTTTGGGATGGGCGGACCCTGATTCCCAAACATCTCGTGAAACCCGTTGAAGCCGCGGGGAGGATGACCCGGCCGTTTCGCCGGATCGAATCCGAACCCTTTCCGGCACAAGCGGAGACCGCAGATCTCCTGATTCATCTCACAACCGAGGAAACCAACCGGCGAACCATTTTTCTGGACGGATTCGCAATAACGGATAGCGGCGTCGAAGCGGCCATCGCCGACATCACGGATCTTCCGCCCCTACCGGACGACTGGAGCAACACACAACAGAAGGAATGACCACGATGAGCATTCACCCCGCACGAATATTCTTCACGCTGTCGATTCTCGCAGCAAGCCTGCTGCTGCTCGCCGATCCTGCGGCCGCCCAGGAGATGCCGGCGTTCAAGCCCGAGGTCGCGCCTCGGGAGTCAACCCTGACCCTATGGCAATTGATCAAAGACGGCGGGTGGTCGATGATTCCCCTCGGCGCTTTTTCCGTTGCGGTGGCCGCCCTGGTGATCCGGAATGCCCTTGCGCTTCAGCATGACAAGTTGTTGCGGCCCGACTTGTATCCGGCGCTCCGGAAAAGCATGGCGGAACGCGACATCGGAACCGTCCGCGATCTCTGCGTACGTGAATCCGGCTTATTGCCTGCGGTCCTTGCGGCGGGCCTGGAACGCCTGACCGGATCACGCCTTCATATGGAGAAGGTCAAGGAAGCAATTGAGGAGGCGGGCACAGAACAGTTGATGACCTATATGACGCCTGTCAGTTACCTGTCGATCATCGGCGCGGTCGCCCCCATGCTCGGTCTTCTCGGTACGGTCAGCGGTATGATCAAAGCCTTTCAGAACATCGCCTCCGGGGGCATGGGCAAAGCGGAATTGCTGGCCGGCAACATCGGCGAGGCGTTGATCACCACGGCCACGGGTCTGATCATCGCCATCCCCGCGATGTTGTTCTACTTTTATTTTAAGCACAGGTTCATGAAATACATGGCGGCCATGGGCCGTATGGTCGGAGGCCTCCTCGATACCCTTGAGTCCGGCGAAATCCCGGTCACCCATCAGGCCGACGGCCCGGCGGAATCCCCGGAGCAGAGCCCGGCGTGAAATTCGGGAATTTCAGAATCGAGGAAGAAGAGGTGCAGATGGCGCCGATGATCGACATGGTCTTTCTGCTCCTGATCTTTTTCATCGTCGCGTCGCATTTCAACCAGCTTGAACGGGTTGAAATCGAAGTTCCGGAAGCGGACAACGCCACAGTTGCCAAGGAGTTTCATGACCGCCGGAGCATCACGATCACCGCGGATGAAACGATCTATGTCGGCATGATACCCCGGGATCTCGACGAAATCCGCGATATCGTTGAACAGGCACGCAGGGATATCAACGGGCTCAAGATTTTCCTTCGTGCGGACCGTCGAGTCCGACACAAAGTTGTTCGCGATGTCATGAAAGCCTGCGCCGAAGCCGGGGCGGCGGAAATCATTTTTGCCGCGTACGAGGAATAGACAGGTCGTGAAACGCTGGATCGAGGACATGATGGAAGAGCGGGTCGAGTTGCAGATCGCCCCGCTCATTGATGTTGTGTTTCTGCTCCTGATCTACTTCATGGTGACATCGTCCCTGAAGCAGCCCGAAGCCGACCTCGGCATCACGTTGCCCGGGACCATCGCCCAGTCGGAAGCGGTCATCATGCCTGACGAACAGATCATCGAGGTGATGGCCAACGGCGGGGTCATCCTGAACGGGATGAATTATGCCACGGGACCCTCGCGAGAGATTCCCGGACTCGTCGCCACACTGATTCGATACCGGATGGCGGCGGAGACGTCCGGCAACAAGGCGTTGATCACCATCCAGGGTGAAGATGATGCTGTGCATGAACGCATCATCGACGTCATGAATGCCTGTGCGGGAGCAGGCATCCGCCACGTTTCCTTCGGCATGGGAGACTGATGATGACCCGGCCTTCCGAAACCATGCCGTCCCCCCGCCGATCCCCCCGCAACCGGCTACGCCGATGGATGCGCAACGCAATCATCATCAGCGTGCTTGCCCACATCGTGTTCGGTATCGGGGCGGCCTTTATCGTGGCTCTCCGCTCCACCCACCAGCCTCAGGCCATCTTTCAGGCGGACCCTCAGCCGAGGCCCCGCCTTGAACCCCGGAAGGTGGAAATGTCGGTGAAGGTCAAGGATCTGACGAGACGCAGCTCGCGCCCGAGGCTGCAACCACGGTTGACGGTTCAGGCGCCGAGCGACCTTGCTCTCCCGGACATACCCCGTGCGGAAAAATCAAACCGGAGAGTACAGCGGACATTTGCCACCGTGGGCATGTCCGGGTTCGGCGACGGCATCGGGGGCGGGCTGGGTACCGGCTCCGGAGGCGGAGTCGGCATGAACTTTTTCGGCCTGCAATCATCCGGGGAGGTCATTGTCTTTGTCATCGATATCTCCGGCAGCATGATCATGCCGCCGAAACAGATCGACAGTTTCGACAGAATCGAACGAGAAGTCGCCCGGGCCCTGGATGGAATCATCGGCGTATCACGCTTCAACATCATCGCCTTCGCCGGAAGCACCAGCCGGTTCCAATCGAGTCCGGTTCCGGCCGATGAGACCCAGGTTGAACAAGCCAAACAATGGCTGGCCCGGAACAATCCCCGGACGGCCGTGGAAAAGGGCGAGACACCCCAGCGCGTACCGTGGGACCGGAGAAAGAGCGGCCGACACTTCGGAACACGCACCGACAAAGCCCTCCGGACCGCTTTCCGCCAGGAGCCCGATGTCATTATTCTGCTGTCAGACGGAGAACCCACCGATGTCTCTGCAACCGAAATTTACAGCATGGTTGACGACCTGCAGGCAGGTATGACAAAGCGGGTGCAGATCAACACCTTCAGCTATCAAACAACCTCAGGCCGTGCATTCATGAAAGAGCTGGCAGAGCGAAACGGCGGCCGGTATACCTCGGTGGACTGAAATCCGTTGGCGAAATGGTCATCGTCATCCCGAGCTGTCCGCCGCCTTGCGTGATTGTGGGGGCGCAGGATTCATCGGGCATATACATACGAACTGAACAACCCGTCCATTCATGGTGTCCTACTCCTCATGTTCATGAACCACCGCTCAACACGCGGCCTGACCCGGCGCCAGTTCCTGGCGGCCATGGGCGTACTGGCCCCGGCCTCCGCGGTGTATGCCATGCGCATCGAACCGGAATGGCTCGATGTGCTGCAGGCGGATGTGCCTCTGCTGCCGCCGGATGCGTCATCGCCCATCCGCGTGCTCCATATTTCGGACATGCATTACTCGCCGTCGGTGTCGCTGTCCTACATCGCATCGGCCATCGAGGCAGGCCTCGAGGAGAAGCCGGATGTGATCGCCGTCACCGGAGATTTCATTCAGGACCTTTTCCCCGACCGGGATGCCTTCATCCCGGTTCTGGCCAGGCTCGCGGCGGCCGCACCCACCTACGCCTGCCCCGGCAATCATGACGGCGGGCAATGGGTGTATCCGCACGGGGGGTACCGGACACTTGATCCGGTTGCGGATTTGCTGGAACAGGCCGGCATCGAGCTTCTGCTCAACCGCCGGGCGACCGTCACCATCCGGGGGCAATCGATCGAAATCGCGGGGCTTGGCGACTTGTGGACCGAATACTTTTCTCCCCGCGATACTTTCAACCATGATTCCGGAATCCATCCCCGCATTATCCTGTGCCACAATCCGGATGCCAAGGCCCGGATCGGGATGTATCCGTGGGATCTGATGCTCGCCGGTCACACCCACGGCGGCCAGATCGTCATTCCGTTTCTCGGTACGCCGTTCGCTCCGGTGGAAGACCACCGCTACATCGCGGGCCTCAACCGCTGGCAAAACCGGTGGATTCATGTCACGAAGGGCATCGGCAGTTATGCCGGGATCCGGATCAACTGCCGGCCGGACATCACCCTCCTGACGCTGACGCCGACTTCGGAGAATTCTTGATGGGCAAACCGGCCTCCATCGGAGGAACCGGGATCGTAACCCTCAGACAGGCGCCGCCAAGGTCGGATGTCCGCACCTCAACGTGTCCGCCGCAAGAGGCGGCAAACGCCTTCACCGAGAGCAGGCCGAGACCGGATCCCTTCTGTTTGGTGGAATAACAGGGCTCAAAAATCTTCTCCCGCGACGCATCGGGTATGCCGGGACCTTCATCGTGAACTTCAAGATAAACGGCATCCCCGGATTCCAAACACTTGATCTGAATCCGGTGATGCGGACCGGACGCCTGGGCGGCGTTAATGACGAGATTGATCACCGCATCTTCCAGCAGGGATCGATTCAACAGGATGCAGCGGTCGGTTTCGCTTTCCATGTTCACCAGGCAGGTGCGGACGTCGGGATGCCGGTGCAGGATGGACAGCAGCGGTTCGACCGCATCGGAAAGCCGCAGAGATTCCCGTCGTTCCGGTTCCGGCGTAACCGCCAGCGATGATATCCTGCCCGCCATGGCGGACATATTGGCGATACTCCGCTCGAGATCCGTCCGTATTTCCTGTAGCTCCAGGTCCGGCCCGATCCGGTCCTTGAGTTCCCCGACCATAGCGGAAAGCGAGACCAGAAGATTGTTCAGGTCGTGCGCCAGGGTTGCGGTGCACAACGCAGCAATATTCTTGCGATCAGCCGCCAGCAGGAGCCTTTCCTGTTCGCGAATCCGTTCCTCCTGTTTCTCGGCGTGGCGCCAGCGGGCGAGTGATACCAGGAAGAAGAGCGCACCAGTGGTCAGAACGAACAGGATGCCTTTTGCAATTTCAATGGCCTGAAGTTCCGCGGCGGTATGCGCTGACGCGGCGGCAATTTTCCCTGACAGCACAATGTACAGGGAACAGAACAGAATATAGATGCCGGCCGACAGAAGCGCACGTCGCGCAGGATGGTGGAGGAAAGAGTGAAACGTATTCGATTGGCGTGTAGATGTCTCCACAGCATTACCATTGGACCGGCGCCGGACTGACCTCCCATGCCGCCCGACGAAGGGTCACCTTCTCGTGAGACTATACTACACCACCGCCGATCATCCAACCGGTAACCTGGTCTCGCGGGGATGAACGCTACTGGACCAGATACCCGACCGCCGACGCCGGTAGACACACCTCGATGCGGGTGATATCCGTCGTACCGTCAAACAAACCGGCTGCAACCTCCTGCGGCAGGGACAATCCGGGGATGGTCAGATCCTCCTGATTCGTCCGCCGACAGATGATGCCCGGCGCCTCCTCCAGCACATAGGAGACAGGTATGCGGCACAGCGTGAAGCAAAGGCTTTTTGCCGGCCGCGGCCATTGCGCCCATTCGTTCCGGCCGTCGAGGAAAGAAAACGTGTAAGGCTCGCGGTGAAATTCCCGCGGAAGCAGGAATGCAGGATCAAACCGAATCATGCCGCCGCGAATGTTTACGCCAAGCTCGCCGAAGCGCGTCAGCACTTCCTCCTTCACCTGGCCGGTCATGCCCGGTTGCTGGGCGCCGGCATAGCCGGGGGTATGAGAATAGGGATCGAGCGGCACGGCCCCGAACTCCTTCGGCGTCTTGCGGTATCCCAGGCCCCGCTGGATCCGGTAATACCAGGCGGCAAGGCTTCGGCGTGAGGCATCCCCGGCGAGGCCGAAGGTGCCGTCGATCTGCTCCATGACCGACAGCAGGTACTTTGAAACCATGTGCCAATAAATGGAGCCGAGACCTTCGAAGCCGAACATCGTCCCGCTGCGGCCGGTAAACGAGCGGTGATCAAAGACCGACTCCCACGCGTCAAGGAGGATCGACCGGTCCTGATCGACGCATTCGAGCCACCCCGGCTCGCCGGCCAGAGCAGCCAGCCGCTGGGCGAGGTCACGGGCATTCGTGAGATCCGCGCCGAAGTGCAGGTCGCCATGCATATCGCGGGTGAGGATGCCCCGGCCGCCTTCCCGCAGCAGGCGCTTGCCCAGCTCACAGGTTCCCACAACCGCCGGCGCCCGGTTCCGGTCGAAAAATGACGGGACCTTGCGGTCCGGATAGAGGGTGTAACTCGACTGGTCTTCCCGGTACAGGCGGCTGTCACGAATGGATGCACAGAGCCGTTCCGCCTCCTCCCCGGAAAGAATTCCGGAGGACAGCATCGCCACCTGCCCCTCCAGCATCGGATCCAGATCATGAATCACCGCGGCGCCGTCATCGGTCAGTTCAAGAATCCGGTAACTGTGGTACAGCCCGTCCTCACGAGTCTGGTTTCGCAGCGTACGCTCGATCGCGGCCCTCGCTTTTTCCAATATGTCGAGTATGGCAGCCCGCCGGAGGGATGTGCGCGGTTCAAACGCCTGGCAATAGACCGCGTTGCGATGCCGCTCCCCGGCCCGTCCCAGCCTGTCCATCAGCCGGCGGCGGGCTTTCCCGTCCATCGGAATGTCCGCTGCTTCCTGCAGCGGGGATGCGAGCTCATCCACAAGACCGGCCAGCGGCGCCGTTACCATCCATTCCACGTCGTTGGTTCCAGCAACCAGATCCTGAAGCCATACGAGATACCGGCGAATGGCGCAGGCCGTCACCAGCGACAACCCCCAGCCCGCGAGGGCATTGTTGGCATCGTTCCACTCCGGACGCTGCGTGTTCATCCAGATCCCGCCGTCGGGCACAAGATTGGTCAGTTTGACGAGGACCGGGACCAGCAGTTTTTCGATCAGCGGTACGAGGATCACCGAACCGTCATCGAGGGCATGGAGCTTTGCATCGGCGCCGCCGGTTGCCGCCCGGCCGATCAACGTCTCATGTAGTTCCGCATCAAATCGAATGGAGGAACGCGGATCCCTGACCAATTCGTCATACGCTTTGATGACGTAAGGCACCCGGGCGTACGCGTATTCCTCCCGGCCCAGCGAGGCGGAGAACATCCCGGGGAAATATCGCTCATGCGCCTCCAGGAGTTTCAGAAGATACATGATCTGGTGATCCCCCCAGTACCCGATGAAGGACCAGGGGTCCTCGGGGTTTTCCTCTTCCCAGTCAATCCCGTCGCGGGTGATGCGGTACGGGTTGTACCCGTCCGCGGTGGAGGCATTGAGAAACACGCGGATCATGTTGCCGAGATAGCGGGGAAAGCTGGCGGCCAGCGCCTCCCAATTCTGGAACAGGTCTCGCCAATTCCCCTGGTAATAATAGACCGGTTGCCCCTGCCCATCCTTAAGCCGGATGGAGAAGTGATTCCAGGGTCGGCTGGGATCGCCATGGCGGCGGCTGAATACCAGCGGGAGATAGCACCCGGCCAGGCGAATGAACTGCGGATCGCCGGACGAAGCCGCGGACGCCTCCAGTTCATCGATACCGATTGTCTCTCCGGCATCGGCCAACCGAGCGGCCGCCTGACCGGCCACAACAGGGTTATGCGTGCGGAGAAAATCAAGCACATCCCGGACCGGCAACCGGTACGCATCAGGAAAGACCCCTCCCCGCATGATGTTGAACAACTGGTTGGCGTAATGATGACCGCAGGCCGCGACATCGGCGGTGTTCTGCAGGCCGTCGGCGGACGCCACGCGGCGGATGACACCGTCACGATCCGCCGCGGTTGAGGCCTCCACGGCTTCCGTATTCCAGGTTCCGGATGCTATGCCGTCACGAAGCCGGATCAGCGCAGCGTGGTCCAATCCGCTATCCAGGACCTGGGTCCAGACCACCGGCGTATCCGGACGTATGGATACCGGCATCCGGACCCGGAACCGACCCATGCAACCCCTGGCCTCCGTTACCGGGACGAACGATTCGCCTCGGCGAAACCGGTCGACATCACTGCCGGTCATGCAGATGTCCTGTCCGACCGCCTCAGGCGACCAGGCGCAGGCGGCGCGGAGATTCTCCGCCGGCTCCGCCCGATCGACGATTTTCGCGTTCAGGGTGAAGACGGCGAGGCCCAGTGAGGGATGTGCTTCATGTCGCATGTAGGCATGAGCAAGATAGCTGGAGTCCGCCATCATCCGGACGCCTACCCCCGGCGGCAGCACCTCGTGCCAGCCGTCCAGAATCTCCACGTCGACAGGTTCGCCGGACAGATTTGCCAGCTCACATCGCCGGACGATGCCGAATGTTTCCGATGTGCGAAGGGTCACCTTGAACGACAACCCTATGGCGGGGCACAATTCTTCATACACGACGAACGTGCCATACAGATCCTTGTAAAAGTGGCGGATGACCGACCGGTCCGGATTCTGTCCTTTCCACGGTTCCCACAACATGGATTTTCCGTTCCGGTTCACGCGAATCGCGGTGAGCGCCCCCGACGAGTCGTCGTGGCGCAGAATCCGATCCACCGTCTGGTAAGGGAAAAACGAACCCTCGGGATCACGGCGGCCTCCGACAAACGGGCCGTGGCTGGAAGCATAGAGCCAGACATCCCCGTTCCCGACAACCGACACAAAAAACGGCGGGATGCAATCCACATTTGAAATCCGGCAGCAGGGAGCCCCCATCATCTCGACGATGGTGCCTCCCGGCATTTCGGTTGATGCAGCATCGATATCCCGGTCCGAGGTTGCTCCGGACATTGCAAAATTCATGTGCATTCCCCTGTTCCTTCCGCGGGGGCCAACGATTATGATTGACCCGTGCTCAGGTTCATGCAATCAATTTGCAAACCAGTTGTCAACCAGTATATATTTTGGGTAGACCAGTCATGACAATCGACCATTACCTCACCGCACGTGATACCGGGGACAGGCTTTCATCGAAAAAAACGGAAGACCTTTGCCCTGCAAAAAATTGCGTCGATTCGTCGGTCTCCGTATTCCCCGATATCCTGTTTCAAACCTGGGAGGGTTTCGGCGGCGCCTGGACCGAGGCCACAGCGGATGCATTGAGCCGGGTGAGCCCTGAAAATCGGTCCCGGGCCCTGCGTGCCTATTTTGATCCGAAGGAGGGCTTCGGGTATGACCTGTGCCGGACTCACATGAACAGTTGTGATTTTGCCCTCGGGAACTACGCATGTTGTGATCAGCCGGGCGACTCCGGACTCACCTCCTTTTCCCTCGAACGGGAGTCGAAGCTGCTGCTGCCTCTCATTCAGGATTCTCTGGCCATCCGGGGCGAACCGGTGAAACTGTTCATTTCCCCGTGGAGTCCCCCGGCGTGGATGAAAGACAACGGAGAGATGAACCACGGCGGGAAGCTGCGCGAAGAATGCCGGACGGCATGGGCGGCCTACTATGTGCGCTTTATCCGGGAGCTGGAAGCCCGGAGTATCCCGGTCTGGGGTCTCACCGTGCAGAATGAACCGGCGGCACGCCAGGTCTGGGACTCCTGCCTGTATTCCGCTGAAGAGGAGGCGGCTTTCGTACGCGAGCACCTCGGGCCGGCCCTCGCCGCCGCGGGGTACGGTCATTTGAAGCTGATGATCTGGGATCATAACCGCGATGAGCTGGTCAGGCGGATCCACCCGGCCTATACAGATCCCGCGACGGCGCAGTTCCTCTGGGGCGCCGCATTCCACTGGTACGGCGACCTCAAGCACTCGAATCTCCAGCTCGCGCACGATGCATGGCCGGATAAAAAACTGCTGGCCTCGGAAGGCTGCCAGGAAGGCGGCCCCCACATCGGGGCGTGGGAGACCGGTGAACGGTACGGCAAAAATATCATGCGCGACATCAACAATTGGACCGTAGGCTGGTGCGACTGGAACCTGGTCCTCGACGAAACCGGCGGCCCCAACCATGTCGGGAATCTCTGCAGCGCTCCCATCCTTGCCGATACGGAAAACGACCGGTTGCTGTTCCAGAGTTCGTATTATTACATCGGTCACTTTGCCAGGTGGATCCGGCCGGGTGCCCGGCGAGCACTTTGCACAACCACCCGTGATGCGGTGGAGGCTACCGCCTTTCTAAATCAAGACGGTTCCCTGGTAACCGTGGTGCTCAATCTGACCGATATCGAGCAGAGCTACAACCTGGTCCGGCAACCAGGGGAAGCCGGGGTGCCGGTCTGCCTCCCGCCCCACTCCATCGTCACCCATGTGGCAGCCCCGGAGGCCTGAACAGGTGCGGAAATTGCCGTTGACGTAACGGGGTCGCACCCCTATTATAAACCAGTGTACTACCAGTTCACGGAGAGTCGCCATGAATACGATCATGAAGTCAATCACCGCCGCGTGTTTCCTGCTTTCCGGTATTCTTCACGCTGATCTGATCCCGGCGGACAGCGCAGACGGCACGGTGAACGCGACATCGGTTGTGGATACGGCT
This sequence comes from bacterium, assembly GCA_030432155.1. Lineage (GTDB taxonomy): Bacteria > Verrucomicrobiota > Kiritimatiellia > CAIVKH01 > CAIVKH01 > JAUIHQ01. Next base: position 11,106 of record JAUIHQ010000029.1, read on the forward strand.
TCGTTCCAGGGCCAGGCCGGCCAGCTCGTGGAAGATCGTGCACTGGTGATTCCCTTCCAGCTCCCCACCTTGGCTCTGAACGAGGTATTCGACACCGCGGATTTCCGGGCCATGCTGTTCGGTCAGAACGCCGAGGCCGGTCAGAATGCAGACCTGTACGGGCTGAGCCGCATCGATGCATCCCCTGCCATTCAGGCATCCGACTTTTATATTGGCGCTCTCGATGCGACCGCCACCCTGATCCAGAATGATTTCTTCACGCCGGCCTCGCCGGGACTCGGCACCCCGGTCTTTTCCGACGCCACCGGGGATGCAAACCTTGTTGCGTGGCTCAACACGCAATATGCGGGCGGAGCAAACGCCGGTTCCTACGTATTTCTCCGTTTCAGCTCCGATGTCAATCCCACCGGCGACTTCCGGTACGACATCCTGACCCAGGGAGCGGGCGGAGCGACCGAGCGGCCGCAAATCGAATACACCACGGCCGTCATTCCCGAGCCGGCCTCCTTGCTTCTCCTCGGCATCGGGCTGGTGGTGCTGATACGCCGCAAGGCCTGAGCACATTCAGCTACGGCAGGATCTGGGGACTCTCGAACCGGAAACGGTACCATCCATCCCCTGCCCCCGCCCCGACGGAAATCGCTTCGGTTGTTCCGGTGGCAGTCAGTACACCAATCTGGGACCAGGTGGCAGACGCCGACACATACCGCTCGACCCGATAGAGGGTGCCGGACTGAAGCTGTGACCATTGCTGATTCACACCGGCCGGACCGGTGGCGATCAAATCGGCATGGGGGAGCGGAGCGATGAAGATATTATCGACACGGAATGCGTGGGGCGCGGTGGTCGCGTTCCGGCCAACCAGAATCGACACCCGGGTCACATTGGAGAGAATGGTGCTGTATGCATTGTCAAGATCGGTCCAGGCGTCTCGGTCATCAAGAGAGATGGGTTGGGTGAGCCGATACCAGACACCGGTGGTGAGCGCGGCAAGGCTATTCGTGTTGAACGGGACATGGATCACGTTGGTGCCGTCCCGTTCCACTTCCAGAATTACGTCGCTCGGGCGGACTGACTCGGCAAGAAAATCAAATCCGATGATATCAATGCCTGCGGCCGGGTAGTTCCCTGAAAAGTCCCCGCCGGCAGCCCCGGATTCACCTCGAAGTTCGATCGTTTCGTTGACCGGAAAAGGTTGAAAGGAAAAAACCGCTCTCGCGGTCCCGGCATCATACTGCCAGGAGCTCGACGTTGCCCCGATGGTTGTCGTCCAACCGTTGAGGGACCCATCAAACGTTTCCCGGGAGACGTTCGCTGCGATTCCTGACTGCATGGCCAACAGAAACGTCCATGCCGCCAACCAGCCGCCCCTGCGAGGCATCATACCCCGGCCTTCAGCCTTGAGGAGCGGCAGGACAGGGTTCGAACAACCACCAGTACGCCCATCAACAACAGGTAGCCCAGCGTTCTTGGTTCCGGTACCGAGCCCTCGGCCAGCTCCGTACCCGACAACACGAAATTGTCGACGTAGTATGACTGTTCCGTCGCCCCGTTGCGGGACACCTGGACATCGATGTAACTCACACCGCCCAGCATATCATTGAAATCGCTGGCGCTGCCACCGAGCCAGCCCGCGGCATAATTCAATGACGCGGTGACATGCTGCCACGAACCGACACTGGTTACCTGGCTGCTGAAGCCCAGAATGAACAGATGACTGTTGCCGCTGATCCGGAGGATCAAGTCGGAGGCGAGCACGTCGGCAGCAAGGAAGTCGAATTCAAACGAGGTAAAGCCCGGGGCGGTGGTGAAGTAGTTTCCGGTGAAGTTTCCGCCTGACGATCCGCTGGTAATGCGAAACGCATCCGTCTCCGGGAAGGCAAATCCCTGGGTGGCGAATGTTCCCACGAGAGACCCGGCCGGATTGCCGACGCCCAGGCTGTGGGACACGACCATCTCCAATGCATCGCGATCCACCCAGCCGTTCTGACTCGCAAAGGTCTCGGGAACATCGAGAATCGCGCCTTCAGACGCGGTCAACGCCGCGCATGCAATCGCGGCCGCCCACCCTTTCTTACAGGTTGCGAGACAGGAATGCTTCATGATCAAAACGTCACCGTCATGGTTCCGGCATCCGACTGCCGGAAGTAGTAATACGCCTCACCCGACTTCAAATGATTGGTTGCCGGGGCGAAATTCCTGAGGTCGAGCCACGTCTGATTCGGCAGCCTCATCATGCGCCGGAACGATCCATTCTCTTCCTGAAAGATCAGCAGATCGGCATGTTCTTCATCGTAGTTGCCAACCGGCGAACCCGTGCTTGTGGACTCGAAGGCATCGTCGATGAAAAGCGCCCGCCCTTCAGAAAGACCGATCAGGTTCCATCCGGTATTCAACGTGCAGGATGATCCGCCGTCATTGCCGACCGGCCCGCTGAAGACCGGTTGCGCCGTGGTCAGTCCATTTCGGCGAATCATCATTGCCTGACCGGCTTCAAGCACCAGGGTGCTGGCATCACCGTTGGATTCACGCCAGGTGCCGCCGGCATCAAGATACAGGTTGCGCCAGGATCCGTTGGACTGGAGAACATACACCTCGTCGCCGATCCCGTTGTTGATGCCTCCGTTGTGTCCAGTGAGCACCGCCGACAGGGCCGCGCCGAATGAGCCGGCAAAGGCGCCGTCCCCGACCAACGGCGGCGACATCAGGGTGTAGCCCGGGGGAATCTGCGGGCGTACGACGCCCCACAGGCCGTTGGAATTGGGAGCGAATCCGTCAGGCTTCACCTCGAAGAAATTCTTGGTCAGGGCGGCGGCGGTATCCACCGCTTCGGAAACTTCCTCAGCAAGAACATTGTCGGCCGCGAGGACCCAGGAACCGTTCAGACCGGGCTCCGCCGACCGTCGGTATACATCGTACACGATACCCACGGTGGCATCCCACATCACCGTGGCGTTGGCCGATGAGGATACCGCGATATTGGTGATGCCCACCGACCACCCCACCTGGGAGTTGGGTATGCCGTCGGAAGTTCCTTCGCCGGATGTTCCGACATAAATCACAATGGTTTCGTAATCCTCCAGTGAATCATTGTCCTCGGCCACAAATCGAACCGGGTAGGTTCCGACCTGGCCGGCGTTAGGCGACCACAAGAATGTTCCCACCCGGTTGGTGCCCTGTTCCGATGTGTTGAACGTTGCACCTGACGGCAGTCCGTACGCGGTCAGGGCCGGGGCGTAGCAACCGGGATCGTTGGCTGAAACGGAAAAAGCGAGAGTCGAGCCGGCAAAAACCGTTCGCGAGGACAAGGGAGCGAGCTGCGGGTAGATGCCGGCCGGACAGTCGAACGAGGCTACGGAGAAGGTCACGCTGTTCGAACCGGGCAGGCTGTCGTTGGGCCGGTCCAGGTCATAATCATGGGAACGGATCACGAGGTTGTATTCACCATCGATGCTGACGATCCCCCCGGCAAGGGTCACTTCCAGCGCTTCCGGCACAGCCTGCGCTGATCCGTTTCCGGCCGGGGCGACATCGAAGACACCGCTATCGACGAGAACACCCGCGCGGTACAGCTCATACCGGTTGCTCGCACCGCCGTAGAGACCGCTTCCCGCATCCTGGATCAGACCGGTCACCAGCAGACCCGAAACAAGGTCCATGTTGGTGAAGATCAGTCCGGCGACATTGAAGGATGTCGCGACGGGCGGCGTGACATCGTCATCACTAACCAGGAAGGCCATCTCCACCCCGTTGGACAGCGTGCTTATATCCTGCCGGGAAACACCGTTTGAATTCTCCGCGCTCCAGCGGAAGGTGTAGTACCCCAGCTCGATCGCGCTTCCCTCCACCACAGGCTGCACGTTGTTGCTTGCGGTCAGGACCCGGCCTTCATCGCTGTAGATGAGTGAACTGAACGTCTGATTGGTCGTGAGAACCGCGAGGGACGGTGCAACGAGGTCGAAGGAGGGAAGACCGCCGCCGTCGGACATACCGAGGGCATCTTCCATCGTCACCCACACCGGGAGCTGACCCGAGGCGAGTTGTTCATCGCTCGCTCCGGACAATCCGCCCACCTCGAACGTCGTGGCCTCAGGCCGGGTTCCGGAAACGTTCAGAAGCCCGTACCAGTTTGTGCTGACCCGGATTTCATCCCACGCGGCCCGGCCGACCGTTCCGTCTCCGGCGGAGCCGGCCCCCGCAGAAAGGCGAATACCATTGACCATATCCATGCGGCCTGCAGCGAGGGTGACCGTAGCGTCCCAGCTCGAAGGTTCCGAAACCGGGACACTCGCGGTGCGGTAATACGCCTTCGTACTGAGCTCGCGGGAAGTGAAGTCATACCGCATGACAATGAGATAGACATTCCCGGTATTGCCGGATCCGCCGTCATACGGATTCAGCGCGTAGGCCGAACCGACATCGCCGCCGCCGTAACTCGCGATACCGAGCTGCCCATCCTGGGAATAGATCTCGCCGGCGAAGACACGCTCACTCGAATTGGACAACAGGGACAGGCCCGCGTATTTGTTCGGACCGCCGTACTGGTATCCGAATACCGCCGCCGCATAGATTCGTCCGCCGGTGACGGGGTCAAACGACCGGTCGGCACTGACATCCCCGCCGTTCCCCGGATCATCGCTGCGAATCTGATTGCCCTGCCCGACCGGATACCCCGGCGGCACGACGAGATTCGGCGAGGCGCCGGTGGTGATCACAAACGATCCCGCCCCGACGGTCCACGGGGTGGTAAAGCCCTGGCCGCCGTCGAGGCCGGCGAGACTGACCTGCTGGGTGTAGGAGGCCGGCTCGACAATCGCAGACGACTGATACAGGAAGGACGTGGCGCTTACCACCACGCCGGTCGAGAAGTAGTTATTGTTCACCGCATACGCGGCATAGAAGTTTGTCGTACCGGGCTGCACGACATGCTCGATGACCAGCGGCGCCGCTCCCCCGGGCGCCTGGGCGATCACCACGCTGCCGTCCCCGCCAACCGGATCCCCCGCGCTGTAGGAGGTTTCATTATCGGGGTCGGAGGGTATACCGCCGGAACGATGCACGATCAGCAGGCTCCGGCCATTCGTTTCCGCCGCCCGGATGCGAACGAGCTCCGCCGCGGCGGGAACCGCCGACACCAGGGTGGGAACGGGAATACCGGTGATCACCGATGTCACGGTGAAACGCGCGGACGATGCTCCGGCCATCACGGTATTGGTGGCAAGATAGGTTCCGGCCGACATACTCGAGACACTGGATACCCACCCGGTGTGGATCACCTCCGTGCATCCGGCGGGTGAGCCGGATCCCGGAGCCTGCTGGAACCAGCCGACCACACCCGATGCATAGGACACGGCGTTGGTATACGGCAGTACGGCCTCGGTACCATTGGACACGCGGAAGACCGCTGTGCTGCTGGCGGAACCCAGCATCGTATGGAAGGTAAGGTTGGAGGGAGCGACGGCGATGCTGTAATCATGCGGCGCCACGGCATCCCGCCATGTACGCGACAGACGAATCTCATCCACCGCCATGCCGGTCAGCGACGACAACCGGATACGCCGGTAGACCGTCGTGGAAAGCACCGTCCCCGAGATATCCCATATATCGGGTTCCATTTCCGGGATCGTATCGACGCCGTTCACATAGTCGCTCCCGTGAATCTCACCGGAACTGATATCGATCTTCATTACGATCGTATAGTCGACATTGGATGCTGCGGCATCCACGCCAAGGTGTTCGCTGGCGGCGCCGTACGAAACCAACCCGAATGTGTCGAGTGCGGCGACATTCCCGAAGAAGACCCGCTCGTTGCCGCCGTCAAAGAAGCTGAGGCCCGCGTAGGCACTACCTTCGTATCGATACTGGAACGAGAGATAGCGAACCCCGGACGCGGCCGACAACGGCTCACCGAGATCACGGAACGCGCTGCCTCCCGCCGGCATGTAGATGCTGTTGGCGGCGGATGCGCCATGGCCCGCGGCTTCGGAAAGATCGTTGGTAACCACGGTGAAATCGAGGCCGCTCCATGCCCCACCCCACCCCTTGCCGCCGTTGAGTCCATTGATGATGACGCCGTTGGTGTAGGCGAAGGAATCCGCCACCGTGGTACAGACCGCATACGGCTCGGTCGTCACCGACAGCTCCGTGGGATCGGAATAGAACTCGTCATTCAACACAGAGTAGATGCGGTAATAATGAGCGGCATGCGGGGCGACAATGTGCTCGAGGTTTGTGGCGCTGCCGATGAAGAACACCTCGGCATTGCCTACGCTGTCTCCTACAGCATACGTCTGACAATTGACCGGATCCTGCGAGGGCGGAGCATCCTGGCTGGTGATCAGCATGACCGGAAGGCCATTGGTCCGTTTCCACGAAAGGGAGACATATTCGCTTCCCTCCGCAACCGCGGTGAAATTCCCCGGTGTCGGGGGACCGGCCAGGGTCACCACCACCGGCACGGTCACGGGATGGTTGGTTGCCGCAGGAGCCGAGATGACGACGCTTCCGGTGTAGGTCCCGAAGGAACACACATCGTTGGTCAGCGAGATTGTGAACAGGTGGCTCCGGTTGCCGCCGCCGGCGTTGGTGAAGGTCAGACCGGCATCGTCGCTGGTCAGCCACTCCACATCGTTGGTGAACGAGTACGTGAGCGGATCGCTTCCGGTGTTTCCGACCACCAAACTCCTGTTGACCGCGGTTATGACGGTGGCGGTCACCGAAATCGACGCCGGCGAGACGCTGATACCTGCTGTTGAATCCTGACCCTGAAGAGCGAATGTGTAGGTACTGTCTGTTCCGGCATCACTTTCGATGGTGATAACCGCCTGGCGGAGTCCGCTCTGGCTGGGGGTAAACCGCACATGGAGGAGTCCGGCCTGGAGACCGGCCACGGTGGCGGGGAACGAAAGGATCTCGAAGTCCGATGCGGCCGGCCCCGATGTCGTCACTCCGGAAAGGGTCAGCAGACCATATCCGCTGTTGGTGATGACAAACGCCGTTTCACGAACCGCCAACACCGGCACCAGGCCGAAGTCCGTTCCGTCAATCTCATCCGGGGATAGATCACCACTCGACACCAGCACGCCATTCGTCGAGCGCACGTTGATGGCGGCTTGCCCGCTGACCGGCCCGTAACAGGCGAAATCCCGGTTGGACGCCGTGTTATGCCAGGCCGCCCACACCCAGTTGGAACTGCGCGAAGTATGGCTGACCCGTACCTCGTCCATCGAGCCGCTGAAATAGTCGCCGATGTTCGCGCCCATCGCCCAGAACTCGGTGCCGTATGAAGCAGGATCATTGCCGGCCACGGTTCCGACACTCACCCCGTTCACATAGAAGGTGACATCGTTGGCCGTGTCATACACTGCGGCCACATGCACCCAGTTCGCGGCGGAAAGGGTCGCGCCCGGATTGTAAACATGGGTAGGCCCCAGTCGCTCCATGGCGATATTGTTGCCGTTGAGACGGAGGCTCCAGGCGTTAAATCCCTGCCAGTTGCTCCCGAACACCACCCGATTGCCGCCGAAGACACTGGGGTTGATCCAGGCGGAAATGGTGAAATCATTGGTCAGGGCCTGAAGAGCCGCGTGGTAGCCGAGGAACGTCCGGCCGGCAACAAAGCTGTCCCCTCCCCCGACAATACCGGATGCATTCAGCGTGACATTGGTCGGGTATCCGGTCAGCCCGTTGGCCGTCGAATCCTTGATCACCCCGCTGTCTTCCGAAAGATGCCACACCCCGACATACTCGCCGGGCCAGACCGCGCCGTTGGTCGATGCCGACGGACGGTTGGTCAGCAGCTCGTTGCCCCAGGCCGCCCACACCGAAAGGTTGTTGGTCAGGGCGGGAACGCGAACCCAGATATAGGAACTGCCTCCTTCGTTCCATTCCTCAATCTCGAAATCCAGGAGCTCATCCTGTGCGGCATTCATGAAGCGCAGGTCGCCGCCGTCGGACGAAAGGAACGACGCATAGGATAAATTGGTGAGGGTTTCATCGAGATGGACAAGGGCCGGGAAATCAAGGAGCGCTCCGGTCTTGTCGTATCCGCAGAACTTGATTTCCATGACGTAGGGGAACGTGTCTTCCGCGAGGAAGCCGGCGCCGCGTACCGCGAAGGTATAAGGCGAGGTTTCCCCGTCGTTGCTGTCGATCGAAACGGCGGCGTTACGCGTGCCGGTACCGCCGGGCAGAAACCGCACGGTGAAGGTCGCGGTCTGCCCCACCTCGAGATTGGTGCGGGTGGGTCCGGATATCAGCGAGAAATCCGCGGCGGCGTTCCCGGTAAATTGAATCAACGGTGATCCGGTCAGGTTCAACGCGGTACCGGAAACGTTGGTGATGGTGAATGTCCGGTCCTCGTACAAACCGGAGGCAATGGCAACGGTCCCGAAGTCCGTCCCGTTGGCGGCGGATACCGAGGCCGATTCATCCGCGAGAATGGCAAGGTTGGTTCCCAGCACATTCATTTCCGGTCCGCCGACCACCGATCCGTAACAGTTGAATGAGCGATTGGAGAAGCTGTTCTGGAAGACCGCCCACATCCAGTTTGTCGATCGCTCAA
>JAUIHQ010000363.1 GCA_030432155.1 bacterium
CTGCATACATCTGGGAGGACTGCTCCTGCACACAATCCATCATCGCGAACCGATCGCCCTGTCCATGATTACCGGCCGGAAAGAAGCGCCGGCGAACGAAGGCATCGGTTCATCCGGAATCGGTTCCGGAATCGCCACCCTGACCGCCGTGATCCTTCTGATCGGCGCCCTCTTTCGGGGATATGATCCGCGAAGCCATACTGTCCATGTTCCCCTTGCCGGGAGCCTTCAACTCCCTGCAGGCGACTCAGACCATGGGAGCGCCGGTGACGATCACGGATATGAAGACGATGACGACTGAAGCCGGGCGCCTCCCTGGTCCCGGGCATGCCGCCGGTTGACGTCACCCGGGGGGAACGATACAAGCGGGCATGACATCTGCCGGGCCTGCCATGCTTTCATTGAAACCGGGGCGTGAAAAAGCGGTGCGAAACCGGCGCCCCCTCCTGTTCAAAGGCGCGTTTACCGGAGACGTGAATGCACCCCCGGGAACCGAAGTGATGGTTTGCGGGTCGGACGGACACCCCCTCGCCCGGGGACTCGCCGATGCCGGCGACCAGCTCGCGGTCCGCCTTTACAGCTTTCAACCCGATGCAGCCCTTGATGACGCATGGTTTGCCGATGCCGTGCGGGCGGCCGCGGAACGCAGACAGCCCTGGTTTCCCGGCGACGGACAAACCACAGCCTGGCGCGTGGTCCATGCCGAGGGGGACGGCCTGTCCGGCCTGGTCGCCGACCGGTACGACGACACCATGGTGGTGGAACTGCATACACCCGCCCTTGGCTCACGGCTTCCCGGCATCGTGGAGGCCTGCCGCTCACTCCCCGGCATCCGCCGGGTTGTCGTTGCCGGCGGGACAGGGGGAGATCCCGCCCCGGACAACCCCATCTCGTTTCTCGAGAATGGACTTCGGTTTACCTGTGACCTGCGCGACGCCCAGAAAACCGGGTTCTACCTCGATCAGAGGGAAAACCGCATGAAGGTCGCGGCCCTGGCCGCCGGACGGTCGGTTCTCAGCGCATATTGCTACACCGGGGCCTTCGAAGTAGCCGCGGCGACCTCCGGGGCGGCGGATGTTCTCGGACTCGACAGCAGCGAAAAAGCCATCGCCATCGCCGGACAGCATGCCGCCCTCAACCATTGCGAGGCGCAGGTGATGCACGAGACGGCGGATGTTCCCGCACGGTTGAGGCGGTTCCGGGATGAAGGCCGGACGTTCGACATGATCATTCTCGATCCCCCGAAGTTCGTGAAGCATCCCGGGCAGAAAGACCGCGGGTTGCGGGCCTACAAAGACATCAACCTGCTCGCGGTCAAGCTCCTGAATCCCGGCGGGCTGCTCGCCACCTTCTCCTGCTCCGGACTGGTCTCCCGCGACGACCTTCGGATGGTGCTTTCATGGGCTGCCATCGATGCGGAACGCGAGGTGACCCTGCACGAGACCCTGACCCAACCCCCCGACCATCCGGTACGGCCCGGATTTCCCGAGGGGGAATATCTCTGCGGCTTTATCGCCGGCGTGATTTGACCGGTCCGGAGTTTCCTCCGCCCGGGACATTTGATACACAGGTCACCATGAACGAACAGAGCGGCAGGTTTGATCCACGGCGAAGAAGACGGCGGGCCCCGCAGGGCATGTCGGGCAGTCGATGGGCGACCCGACGCGACTGGCTGCGCCTTGATGAGTTTGAAACCACGCCCCCGCCCGATCACTCGCACCAGATCAGCGAAAACGTGTCCGCGATTCTGAAAAGACTCGGACTTGATCAGGACCTTTGGCAGCAGAGGCTTTTCGAAGACTGGGCCTCCATCACCGGCGAACAGGTGGCCGCCCACTCCCGGCCCGGCAAACTGTTCGGCAAGACCCTCGTGATCTATGTCGCCCACCCCATCTGGCTCCAGGAGCTCCTACAGGGCCATAGCGCCCGGATCCTTGAGAAGGTTCAGTCCGTCGCGGGCAAAAAGCGGATCACCCGGTTGAAGTTTCAGCTCGATCCCGAAGGTGCATGACCGGAAACCTTCCCACCCCATCGGCATTCACCCGATTCCAAAATCATCCGGAAACCGGGTCGATTCCTGTGCCGGGAATGTGTATCCGGGTGTATGCTTCCTTCAGAGAGCAAAACCATACGGAGGTGGGTCATGACCGTTCAAACCGCCCGTGATATTCTCGACGAAGCCCGGTACTTCCACCACCAGCTCAAGGCGTTTTACGACGGGCTGCACGACAAGGTGGAGAGCCCTCACGTACAGCTCATCCTCGAGTATCTCAGCCGCCATGAAGAGAGGCTCGAGGATACGCTGGAAAACTACGAGGAATCCGTGGCGAAAAAGATCGCCGATACCTGGTTCAAATATACACCGGCGATCCGGATCGACGAGGTGATCGCCGAGATACCGGTCAAGCCCTCCATGACGCTTGATGAACTCATGACCATCGCGCTACAGCTCGAAAACTGCTTCATCAGCCTCTACCGGCACATTGCCGATCAGGCGGTTTCGGATGAGGTTCGCGATGTGTTCGAAAAACTCGAGAAACAGAGCATCAAGGACCGGACCAACCTCGCCCGCGACCTTGTGGACATGCAGGATATCTAAGGCAGAAGGGCAGAACGATGTACTCGGCCGTCTGCCCGGCATATCGTATCCGGCGTCTCGGCGGATATGCCTTTTACTCGTCGCCGCCGTCGCCGACCCGGAGCTGGTGGGCGATCCTCTGGTGTCCGGCATCCGCGGCATAGTCGGACGCGGTGCGGCCGCGGGCGTCGGCGATTTCGGGATCGGCCCCGGCCTCCAGAAGCGCATTCACCACATTCCGGTTCCCGGCCCGAGCGGCCAGCATCAATGCGGTCGTACCGCCGCTCGGGGAGGCCATGTTCACATCCGCACCCTTCTCCAGCAGCACCGCGACCATGTCTTCGTCCGCATTCCCGGCCGCGATCATCACCGCCGTGCGGCCTTCTTCATTTCTGAGGTTCACATCTGCGCCGCCGTCGATAACCCGGGCCACGACATCCGGACGCCCACCGGAAACCGCCTCGACAATCGTCGCCGGCAGATCCAGCTCATCAACCGGCGCGGGCGGCGGCGCCTCGACCTCCGCGATTCCCGGCACCGAGACCTCGGGAGCGGTAGGCACAGGATCGGGAACCGGAGCCACGTCCGGCATCGGCTCGTCAGGGATCGCCGGATAAGCCGGAGCATTCTCCAACCGCTGCGGAGCGGCCTTGTCACGCGTATCCTCCGTGGTCGGCTGGGTAATGACCCGATAGAGGACAAGGCCGACGAACACGACGATCAGGGCGAGAACAATCAACAGCTTTTTCATAATGACTCCTTGAAGAAGAATACCACGCAATCCGCGGCTTGTCAGGATGTCCCTCAACTTTCCCTTTCGCCTCCTGCCGCTTCCCGGCATACTGGCCGCACGGAAATGGAACCATGAACATCCTTAGTTTTATCATCGGACTGGCGATCGGCGTGATCGCTGCGCTCATTCTCTACGTCCAATCCCGAACCCGGTCGGCACGCACCGAGGAGCGTCTG
>JAUIHQ010000364.1 GCA_030432155.1 bacterium
CGCGTAACCCATCCCCTTCGCCAGATGAAGGCAACAAGAAGGGCATAGTAGAACAGGAGATCGCCGACATCCGGACGGATGACGAACGGATACGGGAACAGGTCGGCAAACACATGGGCAACCCAGATGAAGGCGGTAGCCCCCAGCCAGTTCGCAGCATTGAGGACCAGGGCGATGAACGGGCCGACACCCGGAATCAGACCGAGCAGGCCTCCAATGGCCCCAAGCTGGACCACGATGCCGATCAGGGGAATGGCGATCAGGTTTGCGTAGGCCCCGGCGAACGGCCAGCGCGAAAAATAGAAGGCGGAGAGAGGGATCATCATCCCGATCTGAATCGCCACCTGGGCGGCGAGAAACGCACTGACCCCTTCCGGCAGTGATCCCACGCCTACGGCATACAGGGGATCCTGCTGCCGGGCCTGCAAGCGCCGGGCCAGCACGAATAAAACAATCGTCAGCCCGATCAGCGGAATGAAAAACCACGGCGAAATGATCAGAAACCAGCGGGCGATACCCACCACGGTGGCAATGGTGGCGGCCCCGGCCACGACCAGCAACGTGGTGCCGCGCAGGGTCAGCAGCATGTCATGGATCGGCCCGGTCAGCAGCGCCAGGGAGAGAATCGCACCGAAGGAAAGCGTCAGCGACGGATCCACCACCACCATGGGGTTGTGGATGAGAATGAGAAACGCGGCCACCGGCACACCCAGCAGGATCGATGAACGAAGCCCCTGGTGGAGATAGGCCCAGGTCAGAAGAAACAGGCTGTTCATGATCACCGCCCGCAGCGTCGACGGGCGCGCTCCGGTGATAATCGCAAATATCACAAGGGCGAGGATCACCAGCGGTACATACATCTGGCGCGGCAAACGCATCAGCGCGAACACCGCCATGAACATCACGGTGAGAATGGTTACATGAAGACCGGATACCGCGAGCACATGATTCACGCCGGAGGCACGGAAGTCCTCCACGATCGTATCGCCGGTTTCCTCATGATTTCGTGAATCCCCTTCCAGGGAATACCCCACGCCCTGGAGACCGTACCGCAGACCGAGGGTCACCCCGCCGAGGAACGCCGACTGAGGATAGGGCATGGTCTCCTTAATAATGCGGAGCACCTGGTCACGAAGCTCCAGGGAAAACGCCACGAGGGAGAAGCCGTCCGGCCCGGCCCCGCCTTCGGGTTCCACCATGACAATCGGGGGCGGTTCCCCGTTCGGCGCATACAGGTACATCAGGCCGAACACATTGTAATTGGCCAGAAAGTGCGAGGCATCGAACCCGCCCTCGTTCATCGAACCGCGGGCCCCGGTCAGCTCGCCCTGCACCATCACCGGCTTGTTGTAGGCGGCGGTTCGGGCGAACTTGTTGTAATCGAGCATATCCGGCCGGATCGTTACCTGGATTTCCCCGCCTTCACTCACCGGGTAAAAGGGACCGCCGGCCGGATACTGGATGAAGGCGGGACGGACGGTTAAGACTGTTTTGAAGGAATAGACGCGTGGGTCCTGGTCGATGATCCCGAGTACGGTAACCGGCGATTGGGCACGGCGGCCGCGCACAAACGACGAAACATGATTCGCGACCTGGTACAGGTCGAGACGGCCGTGGCCCTGAATGTCCAGCCACTTCACCCCGGTCAGCCGCGAAAACGGCTGATCGATCATCACCGGCCCATCACCCGATGAGACGACGACCGGTTCGCTGGTGTATGCGTACCGAACCACGTTGAACATCCAGCGGCCCTGGTCATCCAGCATGGGATTCCCCTGCTCGTCCTTTACTGCAATACGGGCATCGACTTCACCGATCACCCGGAACGAAACCGCTCCCTCGAAATCTTCGCCCGGCGAAGCCATCAGGCGCCCGATACGGTCAGGCTGGCGCGACAGAAGAAATGCCGGTTCCTCCTCCACCCCGATCGTGACCGAACCGAGCAGGGTATCGAGCGCCCGGTTGGCCGTGGTGTAGCGAGTGAAGCCGAAGGATCCTGCGGACAATGCGACAAGGACCCAGAACAGCAGGTTGGTTTTCCAGCCGGTATCCGATCCCCGGAGGACCAGCGCCATGATCAGGGCGGCAAGCCCGATGGACGAAAAACCGGTCACCGTCCAGAACACCGAATCGAGGCCGACATCTACCGGCATCATCATGGCCGCGAGGATGCCCCCAATGTAGAGGTAGCAGAACCCGATGATTTTATTGCGGTTCAGCATGGTCTCCATCCGTTGGTTCGAGTCCCACTTCGGGGTAAAATTCCAGGTTGGTTTTCCAGATCGGCGATTCGGAGGGCTCGCCTTTCAGCATGGCCAGCGCGGCATGACGATACAGGGGATGAATCGCGATCACCACCAGGCCGGCAATCAGCGCAGCAGCCAGAATTTTGATCAGCAGACTTGCTCCACGTTCGACATCACTCATCGTCCGGTTCTCCCTTCCCGTCCGCCGTCCGGAGAGCATGGTTCAATGATGCGAGGACGAAGAAGAACGGCAGGCATGGCAGCAGGTACAGCACCCCTTCCTGGGTATACAGAAGCGGGCCGGCCCGGAACAACAGCCAGGCAACGTAAAGCAGCAAACCGGCGATATTCAGCGCCATCAGCCAACGCAGCAATCTCGGGCTCAACGTCATGACGCCTCCATCAGGACGGCGACAATCCGATCCACGGTCTCTTCCGTCAGTTGATTCTTCGGGCGGTACCGGGCAATCGTTTCTCCGGTCTCCGCCGGTTCCAGAATCGGCATCGGCATGTCCTCGATCAGGAATCGGGCCCGCGGATTGCGATTCACCAACAAGGAAATCATCTCCACCTCCGGGATCCCCTTGCCGGCACGAAAACCCTTGAGAACCTCCACGTGGCCGCGGTTCTGATCCATGGGGTTCTTCAGCATGCGCGGCGCCTGTCCATCCCGCCGTATCTGCTTCCACACCTTATCCACGGCATGACCTTCGATCCGTCCGCTCCAGTTCTTGGTTTCAATCACGAACAATCCCAGCGGCGATACCACGAGGTGATCGATCTGGGCTGAGCGACGACCGTGGCGGATCATGATGTCGTTGAAGATATAGAACCGCGCATCAAGGTAGTCGGCCAGCTCACGGGTCACTTCGGCTTCACCGCTCATCCCGACATCCAGCAACCCGGCCTGTCCCATGTTCTCACGCGACTTCATCCAGTGACCGAACGCGACCAGGGCGAGAATGCCGGCCACCCATAAAGGCCCGCTGCCCCCGGTCTTCCAGAAATACAGGAAACCTCCAAGCAGGAGTACAGCCGCGGCGATGCCCTCGATGAGAAGAATCCGCTTCAGCAGGCCGGCTTCCCGGGTCAGGGCACGGCGGCGGCGGGTGAGGGACGTTTCATCTGTCATCACCCTCGCCACGATCGACCGTCACATGTCCGTTTCGGATTCGGCGGGCAGGCGTTTGATCAATTCCGAGCGGGCAAACCGTTCTTTCCGCTCGGTGATCCGCACCAGCGCGAGCTCGGGGGTCGGGGTGGTCGTCACCGGCGCGGCCTCGCCCGGCTCACCCGCG
>JAUIHQ010000365.1 GCA_030432155.1 bacterium
ACTTCGCCATCGTCCGCGGCCAGTGACGCCTGGCGCAGGGCAAGCCGCATGTAATGGCGATCCGGATCAAATTCCTCTGCATCACTCATGCCCGGCATCCTGCGGTTTTCGTTTCCGGGGGACCAGAACGAATTGCGGTCACCCGAAGAGTGGAAGGGTCGGGAAGGCGCGGCCGAGAATCGCACGGCTGTCGGCGCCGAGGTGCTGCTCAAGGATCGTCGCGTATACCGATCGGAAATCGACTGTATGACGGACATCGCCGCGGTCGAGATCGGCCGGGTCGAGACTGGGCGGGTCGCCGGCCAGACCGGCCCGGATGCCGGCCCCGGCCACGAAAACCGGTGCGGCGGCGCCGTGATCGGTGCCGTTGTTGGCATTCTGCGATACCCGGCGGCCGAATTCGCTGAAGGTTAAGACCGTCACCCGGTTGAGATTGCCCTGCTGTTTTATGTCATCGAGAAACGCACGCAGGGCGGTGCTGAATTCCGACAGGAGGCGTTGGTGGGTGCCGGTTTGATTGACATGGGTATCGAATCCCCCATGCGAGGCGTAATACACCCGGGTATCCATGTCGCCCTTGATCAGTTTCCCGATCAGCTCAAGGTCGCGTCCGAGCGCGTTGTTGGGATAGTTCGTGCCGCGGGATTCAGAGGCGGCAATCTTCCGGATCTTTTCGGAACTGACCTGGGCGTCCATGGCCGTCCGCTCCAGGAAGTCAATCGGCGCCTCTTCTCGGTCACGGCCGGACCGTCCGCTCAGGCTGCCGATCGAGGAGCCGGAAAATTCCTCCAGTGCCTGAATGGCATTCATCTCCCGAAACATCTCGTCCTCCGGTCCGAGGCCGCCGGCGGAAAAGGAGTCGGTAGCCAGCCGGTAATAATCGGGATTGCGGAAGGTGATGCCGATTGGAGCGCCCGAGGCAAACGCCTGGGGCGTCTCGTCCCCGATGTTGATGCCGGCCGTGGATGAACAGCCGGAACAGTTGTTGTCGAAATATCGACCAAGCCAGCCCGTGCCGAGATTGCGGTCGCTGTCGGACGCGGTGTGCCAGATTTCCATCGAACGGAAGTGTGAACGGTTCGGGTTGGGATATCCGACGCCGTGAACGATGGCAAGGTCACCGTCGTCGAGAGCCTGCTTGAGCCCGGCAAGGCCGGGATGGAGCCCGAAGGCATCGTTGATCTTCAGGCTGTCGTCCGGCTGGATGCCGAGGGACGGCCTTGCCCGGTAGTAGTGATCGTTCCCGATCGGTATCACCGTATTCAGGCCGTCATTGCCTCCGGCCAGTTGAATCACGACCAGAATCCGGCCGTCACGGCCGCGTTCCCGCTGGATCAGGGCGCCGTCCTGGGCGGCGTGAAGCGATTGCAGCGTCGCATGGAGAAACGAGGGAACGGTCCACGACAGCGCCCCGCCCACCAGCGAGGTGCGGAGGAACTCGCGCCGTGTCTGCAGGCTGGGTTTCGGGGGTCGCATCGTTCGTACTCCTCAGGTTAACTGGTAGTGGGGGGTGCTCATCAAGGTATGAACCAGGTTCAGGATCTCCTGGTCCGACCACAGCCAGGGGTCGGGCATGGACTGGAAATTCTTACGGAGTTTCGCGATGTCATCATCGCGCAGCGGCCCCTGAAACAACCGCCACATCAGGGCCTTGGCCGCATCATCCTGGGAGGCGCGTTCCTCCTCGGAAACCAGGGTGCGGGGATCCACCTCGGGATCGTATTGCAGGATCTGCCCCATGCGCGGCATGAACTGGCCGCGCCGGTTGCGGCGGTACGGTTCGCCGCCCCGGACGAGGATGCCGGCGATGTTGTATCGCTGGAACAACGAAGCCGTAGTGATCCACGCGTAGCCGCCGTCCCAGCCTTTTACGCTGGGCGGCTCGAACAGTTTCTGCCCCAGCGCCTGCAGGATCGTTTCCGACACCGGCGCCGGCGGAAGATCGGTTTCAAGCAGGATCGACGTGTTCACCAGCCATTGCACCGGACTTTTGATCTGGGTCCGCAGAGCCTGGGTCGCATAGAACTCCCGCGAGAGAAACATTTCCTTCAACATCGGTTTCAAATCGTAGTCATGGCGCCGCAGCGTGTCGGCCAGGCTGTTCACCAGCCGTTCCTCGGGATCGGGGTAGGCGAAGAACGTCCAGAGCTTCCGGCAGATGAACGGGGCCGCCTCCCTGTGTTCAAGAATCAGATTGATGATATCCGAACCATAAAAGTGACCGGTCTTGCCGAAGAAATGCTTGCTGCCGTTGTCATGGGCCTGATGATTCACCTTGAACGCAATTTCCGCACTGTCAACCGACCAGCCGGTGAAAGCCCGGGCCGATGCTCGTATGTCTTCCTCGGTGTAATGACCCTCGCCAAGGGTGAAAAGTTCCATCAGTTCCCGGGCATAATTTTCATTGGGGCTCTGCTTCCGGCTGTTCGCATTGTCAAGGTACCAGAGCATTGCGGGGTCCTGGGAAACGTCCATCAGCAGGTCCCGCCAGTTGCCGGCGGCGTTGCGCCGGAACATCTGGTTCTGCTTGTACATTGCGTAGGCCGAGCGGACCTTTTCGAAGCTCGTGGCAAAATGACCGTGCCAGAACAGGGTCAGTTTTTCCTGCAGGGGATTCGGGCTGTTACGCATCCGGTTGATCCACCACCCGCGAAGGTCGGTGAGCCGCTCCCGCTCGGTCTTCCGTTGCATGCGCTGCATGTCCCGGCGTTCTTCATCGTTCAACCGCCGCCGCATCTCGCGGTCCGGGCGGAGGGCCGCTTCAGGGGTGACCCAGTCCGGCTTGTCCAGCACCGCGGCATCCGGCATGTTTTCGACGAGTGATTCAACGAGATCTGCGGGGTTCGCTCCGGCTGCGGCCACCACCCGTTCCGGCGCTGCGCCGAAACCCGCCCGATTCAACAGGTGGGCGGCGGTTATCCGGTCCCATTGCAGGGAGGTTATGCGCCGTAACATCTCGATGTAGTCCCCGGTAACATTGTCAAATCCACGACCCATTGTACACGGGAGGCGGGACCGTGGAAATCGAAACCCGGCCCCTTTCCGCCCGCTGAGGTCAAGCGTTCCAGCAGATCGGTCCGATAGGTGATCGTGTTCACGTTCCGTATAACGGACCGTGGGCAAACTTATTGTGGTTTGTGTATTGAAAATGATCGCGGTCCATGTATGGTGACGTGTCGCATTTTTTTTGAGTTTAAACCGGACCTATCAGGTCGCATTTATGTTGATGCTGAGCAAAAAGGTCGAATACGGGCTTATTTCGGTGCTCTACATGTCGTCACTGCCCTCCGGGGAGCTAACGACGGCCAAGGAGATTTCCGAGCGGTACCGGATTCCCGGTGAGTTGCTGGGGAAGGTGCTTCAGGCGCTTGCCCGGGCCGACCTTGTGGAAGCCGTTCACGGCGCCCACGGGGGGTACCGCCTTCAGGTCAGCCTGGAGGAAATGACGCTTGGCCGGGTCATCGAAGCCATCGAAGGTCCGGTACGGCTGGCCCGGTGCCTGGAGAATCCCGGGCAGTGCGGACAGTTTGCCGCA
>JAUIHQ010000366.1 GCA_030432155.1 bacterium
CCCCGCTGCGACCACCGCGCCTGATTCAGCCCGGTTTTCCCATACGATCCGGGTGGACGCAAACCTCTCCCCGTCGCCGGCCAGGCCGCCGGTGACGGATACCGTATCGCCGGTGGCGGCATAGATCCCTCGAACCAGCTCGGACCCGTTGACGTTCAGCCCGTCGGAGAAAACAAAAATATGGCGGAGATCGGGGCCTTTTTCGGCAAGCGTTTTTCCGATGGTCTCACCGGCTTCGCGGCTGTCTTCCAGCTTCTGGCATGTCACCCGTGAGCCGGCCACACGGGTGTGCCGGAACGACAGGGCGGTGAGGACCATGGTGTCATCGAAGACTCGTGCCCCGCAGATTTCACCCGCGGTTGAGCAGCCGAGAATGCAGGCATCCGGGTAGCGGGTGCGCAGATCCTCAAGCTGTGATCCTTCCTGAAGCAGGCCGGCACTTCCAAAGATGAAGACCAGGTCGGCCCGATGGATCTTCTCGGCCGAGGCGGGCATGCTCCAGCCGAGATCCGGCGTCCAGTGTCTAAGTTCGATCTCCATGCGTCGCAATCGGTTATGGTCTATATTCAGCCTACGCCGGGGCGGGGGCTGAATCAACAGGATTCGCGTGCGGAATCCTTTGTGCGGCAGAAGGATGATTCCGGTTTTC
Organism: bacterium; assembly: GCA_030432155.1. Classification (GTDB taxonomy): domain Bacteria; phylum Verrucomicrobiota; class Kiritimatiellia; order CAIVKH01; family CAIVKH01; genus JAUIHQ01. The sequence goes on from JAUIHQ010000366.1 coordinate 650, forward strand.
GATTGTCACCCCTTCCACTCCGGAGTAGTCTCAATCGATCCAACACACGAAAGGTACGGTCATGTCGGGAATACTTATCACGCTGCTGGTTCTGGGGGGGCTTGCCCTGATCATCATATTCCTCGTCATCGGGATCTACAACAACCTGGTGCAGCTCCGGAACCGTTTCAAAAATGCCTTTGCCCAGATCGATGTGCAGTTGAAGCGCCGTTACGATCTCATTCCGAACCTTGTGGAAATGGTCAAGGGGTACATGAAGCATGAATCGGAGACCCTTGAGGCCGTGGTCAATGCCAGGAACCGTGCGGTATCGGCTGCATCCAACGCGGCGGATCATCCCGAAAATCCTGAAGCCATCAAGGAACTTTCGGGTGCGGAATCGGCGTTGAGCGGATCCCTCAGCCGTTTGTTCGCACTGGCGGAGGCCTATCCCGACCTCAAAGCCAATCAGAACATGAGCCAGCTTCAGGAAGAACTCGCCACGACCGAAAACCGGATTGCCTTTTCACGTCAGGCTTACAATGACGCAGTGATGCAATACAACACGGCCCGGGAAACCTTCCCCGCCGTGCTGTTCGCCGGCTCGATGGGCTTTCGGGAAGCGGAGCTTCTGGAGATTGAGAATCCGGAGGAGCGGGCCGCTCCGAAGGTTTCGTTCACCTGATCCTCATTCATCCGGTTCCCGGGTCGGGTCGTGGATTTTTTCAGTACCCAGCAACGAGCCCGCAAGCGGACAGGTCTTCTGTTGACCTACATGGTCCTTGCCGTACTCGGCACCGCATGCGGTCTGTATGTTGTGCTGGCGTTGATTCTCGGGCTCGCATCGCCGCACGGACGAAACGGATATGCTGATGCACCCGCGCCGGTTCCCGACTACTGGCATCCGGATATCTTCATTCTGGCCACCGTCGCGGTCTGTGTCCTGGTTGTCTGCGGAATGCTCTATAAGTATTTCCTGCTGCGTAAAGGCGGCGCCTATGTCGCGGAGTCTCTCGGGGGCCGGCTCGTACCGCCCAATTCCATGGACCCGGATGAACGCCGCTTGTTGAATGTGGTGGAGGAAATGGCGCTGGCGTCCGGTGTGCCGGTGCCCCCGGTCTATCTCCTCGAACATCAGCGCTCGATCAATGCCTTCGCGGCCGGCTATGCGGCTGAAGATGCGGTGATCGGCGTTTCCCTCGGCACGGTCAAAGCTCTTTCCCGCGAAGAACTGCAGGGTGTAATCGCTCATGAGTTCAGCCATATTCTCAATGGCGACATGCGGATGAATATTCGGCTGATCGGACTTCTCAGCGGTATTCTCCTCATCGGTTTGCTTGGACGCGGTGTCCTGGAGCTCGGTGCGCGGAGCCGGGGAAAAGGGGCGGCCGCGGCCGCTGTGACCGGCCTGGCCCTGATGATCGTGGGTTATGCGGGATTCTTTTTCGGCCGGCTCATCAAGATGGCGATTTCCCGCCAGCGGGAGTATCTCGCCGATGCCTCGGCCGTGCAGTTCACCCGGAATCCCGGCGGGATCGCCGGCGCCTTGAAGAAGATCGGCGGGTGGCAGCATCATGCAGTGATCCGGCATCCCAAGGCCGAGGAAGCCAGTCACATGTTTTTTGCCAGTGGCCTCCGACGTTCACTCGGCGGCCTTCTGTCAACCCACCCGCCTCTGTCCCGGCGCATCCTCGCCCTCGACCCGTCCTTCAACGGCACGTTTCCTGTCCTCCGGGAAGAAGATGTGTTCCGTCCTCCGGAAGAAACGAAGGAGACGGCGGAGAAGACCGCCGATGCCGGCGCCGGTCCGGATTTTCTCCGTCGCGCGATCATGATGACCGCTCTTACCTGGGATGATGCAATGCGGCAGATGGGCGCGCCCCTGTATGAACATGTCCGACATGCGACGGATCTTCTCGATGCTATGCCCGCAGCGGTTCGGGACATGTGCCGGGAGCCTTCAAGCGCCCGTGCGGTGGTGTATCACCTTTTGCTGAACCGGGATGAGGAGGTTCTCCGGGCGCAGCTCCAGCGGCTGGATGACTACGCGGAGGCCTCGGTGTTGGAGGACCTCCATCGGTTCATGCCCTTTCGGTCGATGATCAAGGATGAATACCGATTGCCGCTTCTCGATCTGTGCATGCCCGCCCTGAAGTCCCTTTCCGTCCGGCAGGCCAAGCTGTTTCTGTCCAACATTCAGTATCTCACAGATGCGGACAACCGCCGGACCCTGTTCGAGCTCGCCCTGCAGCATGTTCTCCGAAACGCCCTGCGGCGGCACTTTGAGGATGCCCGGCCTTCACGGCCCATCTTGCATTCTCTGCAGGAGGCGGGTGAGGCCTGCTCGCGGGTACTGTCCGCGGCAATGGATACCGCGTCCGGGGAGGGGGGAGATCCGGCGGATCAACTCAAGGCTGTCACCGACCGGTTGCCGCCCCCGGCCGGCAAGGTTTTTCACTATATCCCATCGACCCTCGATGATGTCGACGCCCTGGATGCCGCTCTTGAACAGTTGCGGGGCGCGATCGACCCGGTCAAGGATATGATGATGCGAGCCTGCCTGCTGGCGGTGACCCGCGATGGGCGGATCGAGCGAACAGAAATCGAATTATTCCGTTGTATTGCCGCCGTCCTTGATCGACCGGTTCCGCTGGTAAAAACCGGGGACGATGACGTGTCCCCCGATCAGGGCGGCGAGACGCAGACCCGGTAGAACATGATGGCGGGGGCGTTGGATGCGGGCAGCGGCATTGGTCCTCCGCGACCGGCCATCCACGGACCGGCTGCATGCCATGAATCGTCATTCCACGGCGTTGCGGAACATTCAAGCTGATACAGCCGTCCGGTGGAGGACTCCACCATCAGGTGTCCAGCCGCGTTGACGCCTGTGATGTGCGGATAGGAT
>JAUIHQ010000367.1 GCA_030432155.1 bacterium
GCCCTGAATGAAACCACCCAGGAACTGTATAAAACCCAAGGGGAGAATCGCTTGCTGAAAGAGCAGTTACAGCAGCGCGATACCCGCATCACCGATCTGGTAGAAGAAAACGCACGGCTGAAGATACAGCGCGAGCCAAAACCCCCCTCAGATGACGTTTAAGCCCGCAACAGTCCGCATTCATTCATCAGCCTGGCATTAAAATCCTTATAGCCCTCATACAGCACCGACTGATCGACCAGCTCCACACCGGCCAGGTGGAGAAGGTTGAATCCACGTTCCTCCTCGATCTGCTCGACAAGGGCATCATTCCCGTGATCCCCCCGCTGGGCGTCGACGGCAACGGCCGCTCGTACCGGGTCAATTCCGACGGGGTCGCCCTCGAGGTATCGGAAGCCCTCAAGGCCTCCAAACTCATGTTCATTACCACCAGCCACGGTGTACGGGGCAGCGGCACCCTCAGCGCCCAGTTCTCGGTCGCCGAAGTGGAGTCATACCTTAAGAAAAGCAAGAATGAACTGGATCAGGAGATGGAGTCGAAACTGCGCCACGGCCTCCGGGCCTGCCGCAACGGCGTGGCCCGGGTACATATCATCGACGGACGGGAGGATGCCTCGCTACTGAACGAGATCTTCTCGAACGAAGGCATCGGAACGATGATTTATGCCAACGAGTACGAAGCCATCCGGCCCGCAAAGCGCAAGGATATCGGCACCCTGGTCGGCCTGATCCGGGACTCGGTGGAAAGCAAACAGCTCCTGCCCCGGACCCGCGAGGAAATCGGTAAACGAATTGAACACTTCTTCGTATTCGAAATCGACCGCAACATTGTGGGATGCGTGGGCCTCCGGCCCTATAAGGAAGGGAAGATTGCCGAACTGGAATGCCTGATCGTCGGCGGCCATCATGAGAATCAGGGCATCGGCCGGAAGTTGATGCAGTTCGCGGAATCACACGCCCGGGAGAAGGGGATGAAAACCCTGATCGCCCTGTCCACCCAGGCGTTCAACTATTTCCAGCAGAAAGGCGGGTTCCGCACCGGCACGCCCGAACATCTTCCTGCGGAACGCCGGGCCGTATATGAGCAGAGCGGCCGGAAATCGAAAATCCTGGTCAAGGATCTTGTCTGATATCGCGGCATGGATGATGACATCCTCATCCTGACTCCCGATCACAGGCACCCGGAGTATTCCTGGACCGCATGGCGGCAACCCTCGGCGATTCTACAGGCCGACTCGATCGTTGATGTCCAACCCTTGCTGAAACAGGCGGAAAATGCATCCCGGCATTGCCATGTGCTGGGTTTCATCAGCTATGATGCAGCCCCTGCCTTCGATCCCGCGTTGGAAGCAGATCGTGATCCGGACGTCCCCCTCGCCTGGTTTGCGGTCTTTGATGCGGCCGGTGATATATTTCAGTCTGCCGAAATACCGGAAAGCTCCGAACTCCCGGCGCAGCCTGCGTTGGATGCAACGCAACACGCCCGCGCGCTGAGCTCCATCAAGAACTACATCGCCCGTGGCGATACATACCAGGTGAATTTTACGTTCCCGATGTTGGCCGGCCCCGGCGACATCGATCCCCTGGCCTGGTTTCTCGACCGGTACCGGCGTCAGCCTTCACCCCAGGCATTCTTCATCCGCACCCCCGCCTTTTCCGTCGCCTGCCTTTCCCCCGAGCTCTTTTTTAAGAAAACCGGCCGCACCCTTGTCTGCAAACCGATGAAAGGCACGAGACGCCGGGGACGGTGGCCGGATGAGGATGCAGCCCTGCGGGACGAGCTACAGAATGCATCCAAAGACCGGGCCGAGAATCTGATGATTGTGGATATGGTGCGCAATGATCTTGCCCGGATTCCCGGATGCAGCGAGATCACGACGGAATCGCTATTCGACCTCCTCCCTCTGCCCACCGTCTGGCAGATGACGTCGACCGTTACGACGGAAACCGACGCCGGACTGATTGACATCCTGTATGCCATGTTTCCTTCGGCATCGATTACCGGCGCACCGAAAGTCAGGACGTCCGCCATCATCCGTGAGCTGGAATCCGCGCCCCGCGGCCTTTACACCGGCAGCATGATGCATCTGAAACCCGGCGGCGACATACAAGCCAATGTCGCAATCCGCACTGCATGGTTTGACCATGCCACGAAAAGCATGAACTACGGTGTCGGCAGCGGAATTGTGTGGGATTCCGACCCGGCGGCGGAATATCGCGAGTGCCTTCAGAAGGCGCTGGTCCTCCGGCCGTCTCCGCCGCCATTCCGGTTGCTTGAAACGATCCTTTGGAACTACCCCGGGACCCTGTTTCTGTTGGAGGAGCATCTGCACCGGCTCTCCTCCGCTGCATCGTACTTCGGATACAAATGCCCGTTTCCTGATCTCCTGCGCCGGCTACAGAAAGAATCGGCGCAAGCCCCGGGGGCATCGTGCAGAATCAGGATTCTTCTGGATCGGCATGGCGCCTTTGAAACGACGTGGAGCGAGGCGCCGCCAATCGTGATGGACCGGGAGGGCGCACCTTCCATTCGGGTCAGCATTGCGCAGTCGCCGGTGGATGCAGACGACCCGTTTCTCTACCACAAGACAACCCATCGCGATATCAAAGGCGATGCCGCGGATGTCATTCTCTACAACGCGAACGATCACGTGACCGAATGTACCTACGGCAATGTTGTGGCCGCCTTTGGAAATCGACATGTAACCCCGCCGGTATCCGACGGACTGCTGGCCGGCACATTCCGCACCCGCTTGCTCCATGAAGGCGTGATCGAAGAAGCATCGATCCCTCTCCTCGAACTTCACCGGGCCGATGCCCTCTACTTCATCAATTCCGTCCAGGGCTGGCGCAGAATCATAGTACCCGACCAGGCGACGTCCCGCTGATGCGGGACGGAACGTTCAACGCGCAACGCAAAACCCTCAACGATCAGTGATCTCAGGGCCGGATCATGGTCCGGACTTGTTCGGTGATCGATGACGATCAGGATCGGAACTGAATATGGATCCCTCAATCATGTGGATTGGATGCTGGTAGCTGAACCTATTCCCCATCTCCCATACTTGTTCCCACTCGCCGGGCCGTCCGCACCCACTGGTGGTCGGCGGGAACAAGTTTTTTGCTGCCGGCAACATCCTTCAGCGGGACGAACTCGATGCTGTCGCCCCGCGCCGCCACCATCACCCCGTACTGCTTCTCGGCAACCGCCCGTGCCGCCGCGGTACCGAGGCGGGTGGCCAGCACCCGGTCGGCGGCTGAAGGCGTACCGCCCCGCTGGAGATGCCCGAGGATGGTCAATCGAGACTCCAGTCCGGTCAATTGCTCGAGCTGCTGGGTCAACTCCAACGTATGGTTCACGTGCTCGGCATGAAATGCCGCCAGCTTCTTTGAGGCCTTGCTCTTGTCGGCTTTGGACTTCGCCTTTTCTTTTTCCCGGACCAGTTTGGCAATCGTCTCCGACTGACGTTTCGACATTGCCCCTTCCGCCACCGCGACAATGCTGAAATTCTTTCCCTCTTTTGC
>JAUIHQ010000030.1 GCA_030432155.1 bacterium
CAGGTTCGCGGCATACATCCAGAGCGATGCCAGAACCACTCCGACGATCCTGCGTTTCCAGGTGCCGCCGAACACCGCCACCGCCGACACCAGAAGGATCATGACTTCAAACCCTTCGCAGCCCTTGTGAATATCGACCATCACCCCTTCCGGCGTCCGTATGACCCCGTTGTGTGCCACCACGGTTCCGCCGAGGCCCGTCGTATTCAACAGCCACGCAGCCGGAGCCGCATTCAATGTATGCGTAAGCAGGTCATCGTAATGCTGCTTTCCATACAGGTAGGCTTGTTGCAGAACCAGGAACAGCCCGACAAACACGGCAATGAATACAGCGGTGGAAACAACCGGACTCCGCTTCCGGCCCGGCGTACTTCGACCGGAAGACTCGTTGGACGGGTTTGTATTCATCAGATGACCGGGCACACGTCAACATACGATAGGCGCCACGCATCATCCGGGGCAAGCTGATTAACCTGCGCCCTTCAGGCATACTCATGCAGTGTATGCCGGAGATTGCCGGTTTCCCGGCACGGCCTGTCCTCAAGGTTCTTCGGCCACGACAAGGAAGAAACCCGGTCCGTCATCCATGGATACCGTGAATCGATTTTGGGGCGGTGTTGCCGCAATGCCTTCAGCCACCGGGGCAAAGGAGGCATCCAGCGACTCCGCGCGCAGAATCCGGTAGGTTCGTCCGGGAGAGCTGGGCCAGCGAAGAGTCAGACCGGCGGATGCATCCATCCCGGTCCGTGCCATAAACACCGACGCTGCATCATCCGCGCCGGATCCGGCGATGAATTCCTGACGGTTGGAAAGACCGTCTCCATCCAAATCGCCATCGGGTTCGATATCCTCGATGCCACGCAATTCGTCGCCGGGATCGGCATCGACAAGCGCTTGCTCCCATGCATCATCCAGCCCGTCGTTATCCTGATCCGCACCGGCAAGTTCGGCTATGATCATGCCTTCGTCATCCCGAAGAACAGCCAGGAATCCGTCACCAGCCTGCAACCCGACCATCCCGGCGAGATTGGCCAGCCTTGCCGCTTCGACCGGTTGCAACAGATTCGACCGGTCGGTCACAACAACATCCGCACCATCGCCGCCGACGGCCAGATATCGTCCGGCCATCGACAGCCCGGATGCAGCGGGAACATCCACGCCCGGACCGGCAAGCACAGGGGCGTCCGGATCCGACACATCCAGAGCCAGCCAGCCCTGTTCAGCATCGGCAATCCAGGCCAGATCCCCCTCGAGGCGGACGCCGACAACATGGCCCCCGGTGTCATAGCTGCCGGACCGGACCGGCAGGCCGCCCGTGGTGCGGACCAGGATCAACCCTGCGTCGCCTCCCGCAATCGCGGCAAGGCCGTTGGCGGCATCGATATCGAATAGATGTCCGTCCAGCTCCAGCGATCCGAGCTGCACGGGCGCCGCGGGATCGGACAGATCGATCAGCCAGAGGGTGGCATATCCTGCTGCAATTGCCACATCACCATCGACCCTCACCGCGTATAGCGGCGCGGCGGCGGGCGTATTCCACCGGCTGGTACGGGTGATCGCATCCAGATTCTGGATGTTCAGCAGGTCGAGGAATCCGGCTGCATCGGCAACCAAAGCCAATGCGCCGTGTAGAACCACGTCCCGCGCGTTGCCCATGTCTGCGAATGACCCGACCAATCGGGGCAGCACAGGATTGGTCAGGCTATACACCTGTAAACCGGATTCCCCCGAAGCGACAAAGGCGAGGTCATTGCGGAACGCCGCTCGTACGGCCCGGGCGGCCGACGGTAACGAACCGGTACGGACCAGCCCGGCTGTATTCACAACCACAAGTCCCTCGGCATCCCCGGCAGCCAGCAGAAGCGAACCGTTGACGGCAAGGTCGCGGATCGTACCCGCCACACTCTCCGCCGCAATGGGCTGCATGGGGTCGCTGATGTCATAGGCAAGAAGACCGCCGGGCCCGGCCGCTACGTACAGATACGAGCCGTTGACTGCCGCACCGCCATTGACATACCCGGTCATGAATCCGCCCGCAAGCAACGGGGCGGCAGGATCGGACAAGTCGATCAACAGGCATCGGCCATCCGATGTCGGCAACCAGGCATAGCCTCCCTGGAGAGCAACGTCGGTACCGAAGCCGGCTTCAGGCAGGGTGCCGACCCGAACCGGACGTGACGGATCGGACAGATCCACGATGACAACTCCCTCAAACGCATCGGCGAGGATTGCATACCCGCCGGAAACCGCCAGCTTCCGAACCGCTCCCCCGGTGACGAGGTGACCGATCACCGAAGGTTCTGCGGGGGTGGTGATATCCGCAATACGCAAACCGGTCACGCCATCGGCAATCAACAGGTGATTGCCGTCGATGGTGATATCCGACGCGTGGCCGGGTGTATCGAGCGTCCGGACGTGAACCGGCGCGGCCGGGTTCTGGACATTCACGACCTGGACCCCATGCTCTCCGCAAGCTGCATAGACATGCATATTGCCGATGGCGATGGCTTCCACACGGCCCGGCATGGGTAAGGCGGCAAGGCGAGCCGGCGATGACGGCGCCGAAAGGTCCACCAGGGATAGCACCGCCCCCTCGCCAAGAGCCGTCCAGTTGGAAGAGGGCGCGGAGGCCACGGCCAGAGCCCCGCCTCCCACCGCTCCGGTTCCGTCCGCTTTCTTCAGTCCCAGTCCATCGGAAACCAATCCCAATCCGCTTACCGATCCCACGGAATTGGTCACTCCGTCCTGAACGATCCGGGCAATCAGATCATGCGTACCTGCAGGCAAGCCCGCGGTGTTCCATTCCATCTGCACAACCGGAGCCAGCGCCCGCACATCGGCCCGGCCGATTTCCTCGCCGGTCACCGGCGACAGCACGACAATGGTGAAGGACTCGGTGCGATTTCCGTCGTTGCGAACCAGAACATCCACCGGGATCACATCTCCGCTCATCGCATCCCGGCGCGGAGAAACCGACGAAAGGGCAAGATTACGGATCACCGGCAGGTCCGGGATAACCAGGTCCAGTCGCATATCCATGAACAAGTCCGCCGGGTCATGGGTGATACTCTGACCGGCGTTGATCGAACCGCGCGAATGCAGTCTCGGTCCAACCCAGTTGAAATCCCCCGCCTCCGACCCGCTGCCGGTCCGCTGCAGAGATGTCCCGACACTAGAATCGTCCTCTTCCACCGGCAGCTCGGTGGCTGTCATCCCGGCGGCCGGTCCCTCGGTTGCCGTCTGACGCCCATCGTAACTGATGAACTCCACCACGTTGGTGTTTTGCCGGACCAGGGCCAGGCCATCGCGATCTTCACTGCGTATACCCCGTACATCAAACCATATTGTACCGGCGCCGCCCGACTCATCCGGGATTGTGCCTTCCAGGTTCACCGTCCGATAGACGGTGCCATGATCACCGTCATAGAAATACAGCGTGTAGGAGTCCAGATCCGTGCCGGCCGCGCCTGCAATCTCGACGCCTTCATTCCGGTCATACCCGTCATTGTCATAATGCAGCTCGTTGATCCATGGCGTAGAACCGCCGCCGGCTGATACGGCCTGGTGGAGTGATACGGCAAGTACATGCCGACCCGGGGTCAACAGCGCGGGATCCACTGCGTGGGTGGTCATCTCGGTTTGGCTCGACCCCATCATCGGCGCCTGCGCCATGGTGGATGAGTCCACCGAGCCGGCCGCCACATTGTCTCGAAGGATCTCCACACCGTCGATGAAGACAATGGCGCCGTCGTCGCGGGCGATGGACAGCGAGGCGGACAGAGGTTCGATATCCACCTGCACATCCGTACGGAGGAAATAGACCACGCTTCCGGAATCGCTCAACACCGTGTTCACCGGAAGCGCGTACCCCAAGGGCTGGGGACCCGACGGCCAGTGCTCATCTCCATACGAGGGCCGTGCCCACGGGGTTGGGAACAGGTTCAGGTCCCCGTTCTGATAGCTCCATTCCGCAGATGCTTCGAGCAACCGTGCAGTAGCAACGCCGTCGGCAATGGCGGTTCGAATGGTCATGCTGTTGTTGTCCTAGACAGCATCGCCGGGCACCGGGCCGGCGGTCCCCCGGATGGAGTACCCGCCCGGAGCGGTGGTGCCGGTCGACCAGACAAGGGATGTCATGGCCGAGGAAAGCGGCGGAATCGTCACCTGTCCGGATGATGCCAGAAATGTTCCGGTGTCCGCATCGTGGAGGGTCACCGAGCACGTCTCTTCAAAATCGCCGCCATTCCCGACTTCAACCTCCACGGTTACATCGTCACCCGGCGCCACCCGCTGTGGAGCCGAAGCTGACCGAACCGCCATATCATGCAGTGGAACCCGGAGCAGAACCGTATGCTCCCGGGTATTGTCCGCAGTATAAACCTCTCCGGGAACCGGGCCGGCCGATACGGCAAGCGGATAGGAACCGGGTCCGAGTGATGCCGTATCCCAGGTCAGTTCAACGTCCCGGGATGAAGCCGGCGGCAAGTTCGACACCGAGACCGGAGCCGGGGCAGCGCCGCCGGAGAGGTTGTTGGCGGACAGTTCAAACGATACCGGAGCGTTTTGTCGATTGGTCACCGTCACCCATAACCGGACCACTCCGCCGGCCCCGGCAGTATCCGGTGATACACCCGTCACGGCAACATCCTTTCCGCCTCTCGGCTCGATCACCAGCGGGGTCAGGGTCATGGCGCCGAATCCAGGATTGCTCAGTCCGTCGGTGCCGTCATGAAACACCGATTCGGAAGCCAGAACATTGGCTGATAGATACCGGTTGGATGTCAGGACCGACGAATTGGCGAACACCCCGCATAGAGAGAGATCGGTGATGGAGTCGAGACCGAGCGGAGCCTGAAGCTCCGACCATGGAATCGCGCATTCCCACCGGTCGGTCAGACGATCCGCATCGTCATTGCCGGTTATACATGCAGTGAAACCCGCGCCGTCAAACTGCGCGAGCCGGACGCCGGCGACCTCGATGAATCCGGAAGCTCCAAGACGGTACACCCCCTGACCATAGTTATAGCCATCGCCCAGATTGAAATTGGGGAAGTTGGCATCTCCGTATTCATCTCCCAGCACAATCGCGACATCCATTGGCGCCGCGAAACGTACATTGCTCAAATAGCCGAGGGCATTGGGAGAGCCGGACGCACCCCACAGGTTGAGTCGGTCATCGGCGAGCGTGTTGATCCCGAGGAACAGGATCATACCGTTGTTGTCACCGGCCATGACCGACCCCTCGCCCGACAAATAAAGGTAGGAATCGTCCGCGTTCACATACACGCGTCCAAAATCACCGAAACCGCCCTGATCGGTGGTCACGGCGAAGCCTCCCGATTCGTCGACGTCGATATTGTCCCCGGGGGTGTTGGGATCCGACGGAGGATCGGACAGGATGACCGGGGAACCGAAGGCCGCACCGAAGGCGGCGGAACCGGGTGCGCGGACATGCAGGATCGCCTCGGCAACCGCAACCCCATCCTTATCTTCCGCATAGAAGCGGCTGGTATAGACACCGAGCGGCGCCGCCGCGGGCCACACAAACATACCCGCGCTGTTGGTGGGATAAAACGATGCGCCGGCCGGGAGATTGCTTGCGGTGAGCGTGACCGGATCGCCGCCGGTGGGTGAAGCCGTTACCTCAAACGAAAGTACATCACCCTCGGTGACCGCGCGATAGCCGATAGCCTGGATTTCCGGCGGACTGGTCAATGGTGTATAGGTGAGGCTCATGGAGGTAAAACGGGGAAGGTTCGGGGGCGTCAACGATACCGGAGAAGTCCCCTTCACGAACGATACCGCAGAGGTGAAGGGTCCCTGGCCGTTGCGCTCGGTGAACTCCACAAAAATGCGATAGGTTCCGTCGGGCACCAGGCTTCCCGCACTGTTGCGCGCATTCCAGGTGACGGAAACCGGACCGTGCGACGTGCGAGTGGCCCCGGTGATTCCATCCACCTTGTTTCCACCGGAATCGCCATTCCATTGAATCAGCCAGCGCTCCTGTGAAGCAGCACGGCAGAGCAGCGTTTTTACGAAATTGGTCTGGGCATCGGTAACCCAGACCGCGAACACATTGCGGGGACTGTAGGTTCCGCCGTCGGTCACCGTGGTGACGGAGAACGTCGCCGTCCCATCGGTCTGGGCGGCGGCCTGCCATGTCACCATGCCTGCGGCCAGGATTCGAATCAGATAGCGATGCCATGTTTTCATGCCGATTTCTCCAGGGCGGTACGAAGACGGGGGGAGGTCGCACGGGTTTCAGGCAGCCAGTCGTACACCGTCCGCCAGGCGGCATCGACCAGCCCGTCGAGACGGCAAGCCACCTCGGGGGAAAGGGTCATGGAAAAGGTCAGACGACCGGGTTCAAGACCGAGAACCGCAACCGTACCAGGCCGTTGCGATGCGGGTATGCCGTCGAGCAGATGGCCGACGCCGTATTCATGAAGCGAGCGGGGACAGCGAGGGGGACCGACCGCGTTGCCATCGAGCCGGTGCAAAGCGCCGGGCGGAGAACCGATGCGGACGGCATCAAGCACCAGCAACCGATCGGCCTGCATGACATCCGGCTGAATCGCCAGCATCGACGTGCCGGCGTCCATCATGACCACACCCCGGGGGGCGGGCCGCGTCATCATCCGGTGAACCGCATGCACACCCAACCCGTCATCCCCCATCAACAGATTCCCAACACCGATCACCAGGACCGGAATCGGGCGAGACGACGGCGTCGGAGAGGATTCGTTCATCCCCTTTCCTTCCGCTCCGCTGACGGACGTTCGGTCAGCGTTCCGGGTTCCACGACATGGGTTGCGCAATCCAGACAGGGATCCACCGAGTGAATCACCCGCAACGCTTCCACCGGCGATGCGGCATCAGCAATCGGCGTTCCGACCAGGGCTTCTTCAAGCGGACCCCGCTGATCCATTTCATCCCGCGGAGAAACCGTCCAGCAGGTGGGGGTAATCACCTGGTACCGCCCCACCCTGCCCTGTTCCACTGTTAACCAGTGCCCAAGCGCCCCCCGCGGCGCCTCGGTGAGTCCGGACGAAACACCGCTTGCCGGAATCGTGCAGGTCGTATAGGCCCCGGCGCCGACCGGGAGTTCGTCGAGCCATCCCATCATGGCATCCGCCAGCAGCTCCGCCTCGCGAGCTCTTGCCAGGTGCCGGTCCAGGACCGATACGCCGCCCGAATATTCACCGCTTGCCTTCATGCGGGCCAACGGCCCGCATTCAAAGGGACGTGACTGATAGCGGGGCGCTTTGAGCCAACTATAGGCATCACCCTTCGGATAAGCTCCCTCGGTCACCCCTTGCGCGGGATGCCGGGCAGCCGCGGTATCCGTGTACCAGGAATAGGCGACATGCTCCTGAATGGCCTGCACATCCACCGCTTGAACCGGGCCGTCGCCGTCGACGATCACCCCGGGCTGAAACAAAACATTCTGACCGGCATTGTCCAATTCATACACCCCGTAGCTCAGCAGATTCCCATACCCGCGACCGATGGAGAAATAGTCAGGATACAGACCGGCCAGGCGTTCAACATCCGGCACATAGGTGTCCGTGATAAAATCCCGAATCGTGACGAGATGGCTCCGGAAGGCTGCGACCTGGTCGGCATCGGCCACCGCGGTAAACCCGCCGCCGATAAATGCCGGCGTGTGAGGAAGCTTTCCGCCCCATATCGCCCCCATTTCGTGACAGAGGCGGCGCATCGTAATCGCCTCCACATAGTGGCCCTGCAGCAACGCCACCGTGGCCGGATCCAGCCTCTTGTCAAACGAAAGACCGGGCATCCACGGCGCCATTTTCGGGCCGTCAATGTAATCCGGAAGCGACAGCAGGTAGAAATGAAGAAGATGGGATTCGAGAAAACAGGCGCCGTGAACAAGGTTTCGGAGAAGGCGAGCCGCGGTGTTCGGATACACACCGCACACCGCATCGATGGCTTTGGCCGCACAGTAGGCATGCGATGTGGGGCATACTCCGCAAATCCGCGACGTAATGATCGCGGCATCCCGCGGATCCCTGCCCCCGAGGATCTTCTCGAATCCTCGAAACAGGGTTCCGATTGCTTTTGCCTCCACGACCTGTTGCCGGCCGTTCACGGTGTCGATTTCAATATCGATCTTGAGATGACCCTCAATCCGGGTCACGGGATCGATGGAAGCGGTAATCGTCGGCATCGTTACATTCTCCTTCTAGGGTGATTCCGGCAGATATGGCTCGTAGAAGGATTGCGGCCCCGGGAATGTCGGCTCGACGCAACCATGGCAGGGGGCATTCACCCCGATACACCAATGTCCCTGACCTTCCTTACCGTTCCAGCAGTTCTCGCATTTCGCCTCGGTAAACGGTCCGCGGCAACCGAGATTGATCAGACATTTGTGATGACAATCCTCAAAACCCGCCGCCTCTTCGCCGCCGACCGCCGGGTTCCGGGGGCAGTTCTGGTGAATGGTTCCATTGGCGTGATAAAGAAAGACCGGTCGGCCGACCGAATCAAGCGGAACCGGGTTGCCGAGAATCAACTGCACAACCGCCCAGATCACCCACGAGGGATTGGCCGGACATCCGGGGATATTGATCGTGGGCCGGCCGGTCAGTTCCCGAACATTCACCACACCCGTCGGGTTGGACCCGGCATGGGGAATGCCTCCGTAGGACGAACAGGTTCCCACACAAAGAATGGCCGCCGCCCCCGGCGCAAATCGCTGCACCGCCTCCTGCATCGTGACCTCATGCCCGTTATAGCTGTAGACAACACAGGCATGCCCGCCGTATGCCATTGGAATACCACCCTCGATCACCAAAACATACGGGCCGGCCGCCGCCGCCTGATGGAGCGCCGCAGATGACGCCTCACCCGACAACGCCATAATCGTCGGGTGAAATGCGAGGTTGATGCTCTGCGTTAAAACCTCGGTAATATCATGGGGGGCCGTATCTGAAACATAGTTCAACAGAGAAACGGAACAGCCCGTGCAGGAACTCCCATGCAGCCAGAGAACCGTCGGTGCATCCGGCTTGGCCAGAACCGCAGCTAACGCTTCAAGATCCAAACGGGTCAAACCGATCGATGCCGCCGACATCGTGCAATACTTAAGAAAATTACGCCTGGATATCTGCATGGCAACCTCCTGTCGTTTGAATCAAAATAGCCGACAACTCCCCACGTGTTTATAGATCAATTCTTAATTTTGCTTAACTGATCGCTCGGCTGATAAACAAACAGATAAACAACCAAGGCCTCGCGGACACGTTCCGGTTTACCGCTACACACTGAAAGAACGTGTCGCCTGAGCAGGGAATGGCCAAGACCAAAGACCTGAAGAATGCTAAAGGTTAACAAACTACGCGTTGACGGGGACTTCCGAAGAGTGGTCAAATTAAGTCGTGACCGAAGACGTCCCATCCTACATCCGCAAGCGGCTGGACTTTGGCGACCTGACAAGCTCTCTGGCGTTGCTGCGCCTGTTGGCGGAGCGGGGAGCGATGTCGCAGCCGGAGGCGGCGGCGGCGTTGGAGATGTCGACCGGGGCCTGCAACCTGCACTTCCAGCGCCTGGCCCATGAGGGGCTGATCCGGTGTGTGGACAAGATACGGGCGGGCCGGGGCCGCCCCACCCTGGTGTGGGATCTCAATCATGCAGCCAATGCCTGCGTGACGATCATCTTCGATGTCCCATTCATGCAGGTGACGATGTTCGATTTCGGAGGGCGGATCCTGGTGGAAGACCGGCTCGATCTTTCGTCGGTTCGCAACCGGGCAGCCGTAACCCGCCGACTGGACCGATTTCTGGAGCGGGTCGTCAAGATGGCCGCCGGGCAAGGCATCCGGGTACGGCAGGCCTTCGCTGCCATGCCCGGCATACTCGACACGCACAGCGGTTCGGTGGTTCAGGCCGTGAACTTCCCCGCGCTCAACGGGCTGAACGTTCAGGAGGTCGTCGCCAAACACGGGGACTGGCCCTGTTACATCGGACCTCTGGGACTTGCTTTTTACTATGGAGAGTCCGAGGCCGCGGAGACGACGGGTCCATCGCTGCTTATCCATTGGGACCTGGGCATCGGAGCGCTGTGCGGCGAGGGGCCCGAGCTGATTCGCTACGGTTCCGGCGAGAAAGGGGGCCATCTCTGCTGGGATGAATTCGGTCATACGCGGCTCAACCGTCCGGGCCCGGACTGTCACTGCGGGCGTAACGGTTGCCTGGAGGCGCATGTCGGCGGCTGGGCGATTCTCCGAAACCTCAACGACCCGGCGATCCGAACGCTGGCTGATCTCGCGTCGGCCGCCGACCGAAAATCCGTCCGGCAGGCCGTGAGCCGGGCCGCTTCGATCGTTGGAGAGGAACTCACATGGCCCGTTCAATTGTTGAGGGTCCGCAATGTTATCATCACCGGCCCGATGGCCCCGATGATTCACGATGCAAGCGACGCCATACGCGAGGGCCTGGGCAAAGCCATCCATGAAGCGGACGAAATGCCGGCGGTTCATGTCAGCCTGCACCCGGAGAAAAGCATGCAACGGGGCGCATTTGAAGTGGCGAAGCGATTGTATCTGTATCCGGGATCGTTCTAACCTGCCCGCGGCGGTGGCACGAAGGCTCGCGCAATATACAGGCTAACGGCCGTGAAACGGAATGCGGGGAGCTTCGGCGGGCAGGAGCAGGTTCCGATAGCAGACAGCGAGGGCGGCGGTTGCCAGCGGCGTGGCGACGAGCGGGTCATCCTCCCGGGCATCGGACCCGTGATTGCGCCACGATCCGTCGTCGGCCTGCTTCTCGAGCAGAACCCTCGCCAGGTCCTCCGCCCACAACCGCCCCCCGCACTCGCGGATGCCCAAGGTGTGAAGGGCATGGGCGAGGGTCCAAGCATAGTAGAAGTAGTAGGCATCGCGCAAATCTTCCCGGCCCGGGGCAAAAGTACCGGCAACATGCCGGGGATCGAAATGTTCACACAGCCATGCCGCACCCGCCCGTACGGCCGGATCTTCGGGGGGAACACCGAGGGCCAGCAGCGCCCGCACACCATCAGCGGTTGCACTCCCGTATGACCGCAGACCCTCCTGTGCCTCGCCCGCTTTCGATGCGGCGGCATCGCCCGGACTGAAACAGAACCCCCCGTCATCCGGCGTCCCGGCCCCAAGGTTCTGGCAGCGCAGAACAAACCTTCTGGCCTGCTGAAGGACCTCCGACGACGCCTCCCACCCCGCGCCCCGCAGCGCAGCCACCGCAAACAGGGTGGCCGACAGATTGGCGGTGTAGGGTGTAACCGATTCGTCGGCTTTCTTGTGTGGAGGACGCGGACTGTAGCCCCACCCTCCGGCCTGAGGTTCGTCATTCCGCCAACCGTGATCCGTACTGAGCTGGTAGAGCCGCAGGATATCGAGCCATCGGGTTCGTGCGGCGGTGCGGGACACGCCATTGGATCCCAGGGTAACCGCCCAGCTCGCGGATGCCGCTTCATACACCGGGTAGGACAACGTCTCAGCGGAATCCATCGCCATGACGGCATCCGCAAGAAAGACGGCTCCCCGCTCCGCGACATCGGGTGAAACCAGTCCGTAACGGGAAAGGGCATCGGTCACGGTGACAGCCAGCGGGGTCAGGCTCAACCCGTCCTCCATATACACATAGTGAGACGAACGCCATGAACCGTCCTCCGATTGTTCACCCGCCAGCCATGCCCCGGCCCGGGCCAGCGCCCGGTGGATCTCGCCGGCCGGCCCGGGATCCGCCGGCCGGCCGGCATGCACCTGCATACCGGCCAGCACAACCGCCGCGATGGACGCGAAACACCTCACCGCCTTGCCACATGCTGGGAAACCGGGAAGGTTGCGCGATCCGCCGTCAGCACCAGCAACGCCGCCGCGGTGCAGAAATTGCGGCCGGTGATGCAATGATGCCCGGTCCAGCTTCCATCCTCGTTCTGGATGCGCTCAAGATTCGCGGTCATTTTGCGGTCCCACGCCTGCCAATCCTCGCCGCCGGTCAGGACCAGGGACTCGGCAATATTGAGATAGCTGAGAAACTCTTCCCCGCCGTTGGAGCCGAAACCGGAGATGAAGCCCTGGTCATCGAGCTGATCAACAATTGAACGGCGAACCGACTGCAGGGCTTCCGCATTCTGTTCCAACCGTTCCAATTGCCCCTGAGCCTGGCGGCGCAACGTTGAATCGGAAGATGACTGTGCGATCTCCCGCCACTCGGCTTCCTTCACCCGGTTTGCATTGTCCGATTCCTGGAGGGTTCCAAGCGACCCGGCCCCGGCATACAGGGGAACACCGGCAGCGTCGGAGGCATCAAAGGCTCCGGACACTCGGTCGAGTTTGCCTCCGGCATGATCCTCGAGCCGGGAACGCACGGACTCATCCCCGTCCATGCCTTTCTGAACCGCACGATTGTACGCCTTGCCGGCCACGGACTGGGAAAGCGCATTGGCCCAACCGGCCCCCCCGAAACTGCCGTCGTCGCGCTGATTGCGTTCCATCTTCCGCATAACCTTGGCCAGGGCAGCATCCACTCTTGCCTCGTCTTCCGGCGATCCCATCAGCCCCTTCACATCAGCCAGCACCATCGAGGCGAGAAAGGTGTCGATGAACGACCCGAGCTTCGCCTGCAACCTCGTCCCCTTGATATCGGTCACCCACAAGGAATCATCATCCGAATGTTCCACGGCCCGGCAGATGAAGGTCACGCCTTTCTGAATTTGCAGCGCGTGGGTTCCTTCCGCCGGGGTGCTGCCCGCCCGTACCAACGCCATCACACTGATGCAGGTATCGCCGACATTGGAGGCTTCGCGCAGATTCTCACGACCGCCCCGCTGCATGGCCACCGACTCCTCGCCCTGGCCCCAGCCCCCGTCAGCATGCTGATGTTCCACCAGCCATGCGATACCCTTCTCAACCTGTTCGCTCAACGGTTTGGGTTCGACCACCGGCTGCCATACCTGTTCCTTCGCCATCGCCGACACGCCAATCAAGAGCATCGCGATTCCACCTGTTGCTATCCTGTTCATTCTGATCTCCTTTCCGGGACCGATTTGTCCCTTGTGTTGGAAACCAGCATGGCGGATGCAGTCGGCGGGGATGTCATCGCCGGGTCAAACGATCGTAAAAAGATTGTCATGAAAAAAGGCAGGCCGCGGGAGAATAGGACTCACCGCGGCCTGCCGGGTTGGGGTGGGGTGGACGTATGATTATGTGATCAGGAACATCCCATCGAATTTCCGCAATTGAAGCACCGGTAACACGCGCCGTTGCGGACGGTAATGGATCCGCAGTTGTCGCACACCGGAGCATCCTCCATGAAGTGGTCGAACTGGCTGTCGATACGGGCCCGCCCCGAGGCCGGCGCCGGGGAAGCCGGCTGCGACGGGGCCTCGGCGGCGGCATCGGCCGGTTTCGGCGACACCGGCTCGGGACTGAGCGCCTTGATCGATGCCGGTTCCTTGTAGCCATCCATGAAGGTCGCGCCGAACCACCGGAAGATATAATCCGGGAGGGATTTCGCGATCGGGATGTCGGGATTCTTGGTAAACCCGCTGGGCTCGAACCGGGTGTGGGCAAATTTTTCGACAAGCGATTTCACCGGTACGCCATACTGGAGACACATCGAAATCGCGGTGCCGAACGCATCCATGAGCCCGCCGACGGTGCTGCCTTCCTTGGCCATGGTGATGAACAGCTCGCCCGGGGTGCCGTCGTCGTACAGGCCGACGGTGAGGTATCCCTCATGGCCGGCAATGTCGAACTTGTGGGTGACCGAACGGCGGGTGCTGGGCATACGCTTGCGAAGCGGACGCGCCTTGGATCCGTTGGACCCGCTGTCTTCGATCGGGAGAGCCGCCTTCTTCTTTTCCTCTTCCTTTTTCTTCCCGGTGCTGACCGGCTGACTCCGCTTGCAGCCGTCGCGATAAATGGCCAGGGCCTTGAGGCCGAGATTCCATCCATCGAGGTAGGTCTGCATGATTTCATCAACCGTCGCCTCATTCGGCATGTTGACCGTCTTGCTGATCGCGCCCGAAAGGAACGGCTGGACCGCGGCCATCATGCGGATGTGCGCGGAATACGGAATGTACCGTGCGCCGTTGCGGGGCTTGAACGCACAGTCGAATACCTGGAGGTGGGCGTCATTGATATGCGGCGCACCTTCAATGGTGTCGTTGTCCTCGATGAACTTGACGACGTCCTCGATTTCCTTGTCGTCATACCCGAGGTGTTTCAACGCCGGCATGACCGTGCGGTTCACAATCTTCAGCATACCGCCGCCGGCAAGCAGCTTGTATTTCACCAGCGCGATATCCGGCTCCACGCCGGTGGTGTCGCAGTCCATCATGAACCCGATCGTGCCGGTCGGGGCCAGGACCGTGACCTGGGCGTTGCGATAGCCGTGTTTCTCGCCTTCGGCCAGTGCGGCGTCAGCACAGGACTGGGCGGCGGCCAACAGATCGCCGGGGCAGGATTCGTCAATCTCGCGGGTGGCGTCGCGATGCAGCTTGATGACATCCAGCATCGGTTCGCGGTTCCGCTCATACGCGGAGAAGGGACCCATGATGCCGGAGATCCGGGCGGACTGGGTGTAGGCGTGACAGTGCATGATCGCGGTCAGGGCGCCGGCAATCGCCCGGCCCTCATCGCTGTCATACGGCAGACCGAGCGACATCAGCAGGCCGCCGAGGTTCGCATAGCCGAGGCCGAGGGTCCGGTAGACGTGGCTGTTGGCGGCGATGGTTTCCGTGGGGTAGCTGGCGTTGTCGACAATGATTTCCTGGGCGGTGATGTAGATTTCGACCGCGGATTTGAACCGGCTTACATCGAATGAACCCTTCTTATCCATGAACTTCATAAGGTTCAGGGAGGCGAGATTGCAGGCCGTGTCGTCGAGGAACATGTATTCGCTGCAGGGATTGCTCGAATTGATCGGGCCGTCGTTCTTGCAGGTATGCCACGTCTGGATCGTGTCTTCGTACTGCATGCCGGGATCGCCGCACACCCATGTGCCCTCAGCGATCCATTTCAGCAGGTCGCGTGCTTTGTAGGTCGGGCCGGCCTTGGAGGGATTGGTCACCCAGCGGGTGTGCCAGTCCTTGTCGTTCACCGCGGCTTCGAGAAACTTATCGGTCACCCGGATGCTCAGGTTTTCATTCTGGAAGCACACCGAGCCGTAGGCTTCGCCGTTGAAGTCGCCGGCGTATCCCTCTTCGATGAGCGCCCAGGCCTTCTTCTCCTCCATTGGTTTGGCGTTGATGAACTCCTTGATGTCGGGGTGCCAGCACTTGAGGGTATTCATCTTCGCGGCCCGGCGGGTCTTGCCGCCGGATTTCACCACGCTGGCGATCGAGTCGTATACCTTGAGGAACGACAACGGTCCGCTGGGTTTGCCGCCGCCGCTCATTTTTTCCCGCTGCGAACGGATGGTGGAAAGATCGGAACCGGTGCCGCTGCCGAACTTGAACAGCATCGCCTCACTGCGGGCCAGCTCCATGATGCTTTCCATCGTGTCATCCACGCTCTGGATGAAGCAGGCAGAGCACTGGGGGTACTCATACTGGGTCGATGCCTGGCGGATCTCGCCGGCCTTCGGGTCGAAATAGAAGTTGCCGGCTCCACTTTCCTTGCCGACGCCGTACTCATGGTAAAGGCCGCAGTTGAACCATACCGGGGAATTGAAGGCTCCGTACTGATGGAGGCAGAGCCAGGTCAGCTCGTTATAATAAATCTCCGCATCTTCCGCGGTCTTGAAGTAACCGTCCTTGAGTCCCCAGTCGGCGATGGTGCGGGACACACGGTGAATCAACTGGCGGACGGAAAATTCCCGTTCCGACTTGGAGGGGTCGCCATAAAAATACTTGGATGCGACGACGTTGGTGGCAAGCATGGACCAGGTTTTCGGCACTTCGACATTGTCCTGCTCGAAAATGACGCCGCCTTTATCATCGGTGATTGAAGCCTTGCGCTTGTCCCACTCGACCTGATCGAACGGGTTGACTCCCTCGGTGCTGAACACACGTTTGATCGTGAGGCCCTTCCCGGAACCGGCTTTGCCTCCCCGGGCCTGCGGCCCTCGTGCGGCATCACTCGAACGGGACGTCCTTGATTTTGCGGTTTTGGTGCGATTGCCGGCGCCAGCGGTTTCCCGGGTCTCAAGCATTACGTCCTACCTCCTGATACGGTGAATTCCAACCTCTTGATGAATCGAAAGTTAGAAATCAGACCCCACAACATATTGGTGATTTCTAACGCGTTGTTAACAAATAACGCTACAGGTTGTGGTGTTCAAGGATATTTTCCAGGTTTTTATAAACGCATGAAACAAGGCGTGTTATGTCTGCCAACATCAGCACGCCTCGATGATGATAACACCGAACCATCTTTGTGTGTTCAATTTTGTACGGTCATGGGTGGTTGGAAGGAACATGCGGAAACCTCTTTGGCATTCGATTTCCGCATCTTCTACAGCTTGATGCCCCCCACCCCATGAAACCGTCTCGTTGGTACCGTTTCCGGCCGACCGATGTGATTTGCGGTTTTTCAACAACCGAACATCAGTTTCCTTTGTAGAAGCATGCTGAACATTCATGCAGTCTGGTGCGAACAATCATCCATACGGAAAGAATTACCCATGAAACGACTGCTATTTCTTGTACTGGCGCTGACAGTCCATTCGCAGGCCGGATCGATACGCCTGCCCCCGGTTTTTTCAAATAACATGGTCCTTCAGTCCGGCATGCCGGTTCCGGTATGGGGGGAGGCAAAGCCGGGAATGGATATTGTTGTCGAATTCGCCGGACGGAAGGCGCAGGCGAAAGCGGATGCGACAGGTTCATGGCGGGTTACCCTTGATTCCATGCCGATTTCATTTGATGAGCGCTCGCTCATCATCTCCTCGTCAGGCGAGTCTCTGATACTTACAAATGTACTCGTTGGCGAGGTCTGGCTGTGCGCGGGCCAGTCCAACATGGACATGCCGCTGGAGGTGTACAAGGAGGCCAACCGGATTCCGCTACCCGATCCAACTCCGGAAATTCGGTTCAACCGGGGACGGACACCGGACTGGGTTGTGACGACGGATGAAAGCAAGGGGTCCAATTCCGCCGCCGCTCACTTCTTCGCGGTTGAGCTTTCCCGCCATGTGCATGCGCCAATCGGGTTAATCGTTCGTGCCCACGGCGGCACGCCGCTGGAGCATTGGGCGCCGGCGGATGCCCTGCGAACGTTGCCGTATGTCCGGGCCATGGAAGCCCGCTGCGCCGACCCTGCCCTCGCGGATGCACGGGAGCGCCATCAACAGGCCTACAAGGAATTCCGGGAAGCCTTGACGGCATGGCGCGCCCTGACGCCCGAAGAGCGAAAGAATCAACCAGCGCCGAAGGCGCCGGGCGCCATGATTGCTGAGGATATCTCGCGGGCGGACTACGACTGGTATAAACCGAAACGAATCGGCTATGGCTACCGTCAATCCATCGAGAAGGTCATCCCTTTCGGCATTCGGGGCGTTATCTGGTACCAGGGAGAAACCAACGGTGAAATCACCGGCGGACCCGAAGCGTACCGGGATCTCCTGCCGTTGCTGATCCGTTCCTGGCGGGAAGCCTGGGGGCAGGGAGATTTCCCTTTTCTCTATGTACAGCTTCCTGTGTATAACCGTGAGAACTGGACCCTCCTGAGGGAGTCGATGCTGAAATCTCTTTCGACGCCCCATACCGGCATGGCGATAACCATCGACAGCGGACACCCCAACGACATTCATCCCGCCAACAAGCCGGAGGTCGGTCGCCGACTGGCCCTGCTCGCCCGCAAGCTGGCCTACAAGCAAGACATCGTCGCCTCCGGGCCGGTTCCGACTTCATGGCGGATTGACGGCGACCGGATCGAAGTGGCGTTTGAACATGTCGGCAGTGGATTGACGGCACAAGGCGGCGACCTGACCGGCTTCGTCATCGCGGGTGAGGATGGAAATTTCATACCTGCACAAGCGCGCATAGATGGCAACCGGGTGATCATCTGGAGCGATGAGGTGGAACATCCTCAGGCCGCACGCTACGCCTGGGCCGCGAACCCGGAGGTGTCCCTGTTTAACAGTGAGGGACTCCCCGCATCTCCTTTTCGTACGGATGGATAATCGAAGGCCCGGAATACGGGTCAGCGGTTTTTCCCGCCGCGCCGGCCCGGTCCGCGCCGGGGCTTGGACCGCTTGCGTCCCCGGGTTTCCCGACCGGGCGGGATGCGCGGCGGCGGCCTTGTGCCGTCGCGCCGCTGATGGCTGGACTTGAACTGCAGCACGAGCGGAGCACCGCTGAGGTCAAAGGCATCACGTATCCGGTTTTCCAGGTAGGATAGATAGCTCGGCGGCAGCATCTCGGGATAATTGACGAACAACTGGAGCCGCACCGGCTTCACCCCGGTCTGGGTGGCGTAGTAGAACTTGTACCGGCGGTTGCCGGAGGCGGGCGGCGGCACCCGGCTCATGGCGTCATGCAGCACCCGGTTGAGGGTGCCGGTGGTGATGTTGGTGGAGACGGCGGCAGCGACTTTGTCGATGACGTCGATGCTTTTGCGGATATTCAACCCGCTCTGCGCGGACACGAACAGCACCGGGGCGAAGGATAGAAACGGCACATGCTCCTGCAGGGCGGCAAAGTATGCCCGCTGGGTCACCCGGCCCTCGGCCAGGTCCCATTTGTTCACGAGGATGACGCACCCCTTGCGGTGCTCAATGGCATAGGCGGCGATCTTCTTGTCCTGTTTGGACGGTCCCTTGACCGCATCCATGACCAGCACGACGATGTCCGCCCGCTCGATGCTGCCCTTGGCCCGCATGACGCTGAACAGCTCCACCGCGGTATCGGCCCGGCGGACATGCCGCATACCCGCGGTATCAATCAACTGGTAATGACGGGCTCCCTCCCCTTTCCCGATGCTAAAGGGGATCTCCACGCTGTCCCGGGTCGTGCCCGGAATGTCCGACACGATCAACCGGTCGCTGCGAAGAATCCGGTTGATGTAGGAGGATTTCCCGGCGTTGGGCTTGCCCACCACCGCCACCCGCAACGGCTCGATGCGGGATTCCTCAACCGCCACGGGCAGATGCTTCACCACATCTTCAAGCAGCTCGTCGAACCCGAGGTTGTGAAGCGCAGCCACCGGGTAAACCGGAAATCCCAGCCGTTCGAATTCATCCGCCTGTTCGGTGACGGACGGGTTGTCGGCCTTGTTGGCGGCCACGACGACGTGACGGCCCGAGGCGTGGAGAAGGCGGGCCACCTCTTCATCCAGCGGCATGACCCCGGCGGTCACATCCACAGTCAGGATGAAAACCGCGGCGTCTTCCAATGCTGCCGCGACCTGGGTGCGGATACCGTTCTCGATGACATCGGGCGCACGTTCGCGGTCGATCATGCCGAGGCCGCCGGTATCGA
>JAUIHQ010000368.1 GCA_030432155.1 bacterium
GTCTCCACGCCTGGTTCTATGTTATACCAATCGCAAATTCTTATCGGTATAAATGCGCCCGACGATTTGGTTTCAGGTTTCAGTGTTCAGGTGTCAGGAGGCCCGAAACCTGACACCTGAAACCCTAAATCTATCAACCCCCAAACCCATGCTCCTTCAGCTTCTCCCAGGTCAGGCCGGGTTGCCCTGCCGATGAGCCGGTGAGGATTCGTTTGACGTACTTGCCGAGCATGTCGGTTTCGAGATTCACCCTGTTCCCGGGTTTGGCTGCGGAGAGATTGGTCACCTCGCAGGTATGCGGGATCAAGTGCACGGTAAAAAAGCCGGGGCCGAGATCGACAATGGTCAGACTGATACCGTCGCAGGCGATGCTTCCCTTGGGGACCATGCCGGCCGTCAGATCTTCGCCGCAGGCGATCTTCCAGATCCGGTCCCGGCCCACCGGGGTAAAGGAATCGGTCACCCCGGTGCCGTCCACATGCCCGGTCACAAAATGACCGCCCACGGTATCCCCGACACGCAAGGATCGCTCGAGATTCACCGGCATACCCGGCTGATGGTCACCGAGGTTGGTCCGCTCAAACGTCTCATTCAATACGTCAAAGGACAGCAATCCTTTCTCGTGCCGGGTTAACGTGAGACATACACCGTTCACGGCAATCGATTCCCCGATCACCAGCTCCCGGTCCCAGGTACCGCCGTCGATGACCAGCACCCCGTCCTTGTCACGCCGTACGATGGACTTGACCTGTCCCTTCTTCTCGATGATTCCGCTGAACATGTCTATGTCTCCTGATCGGACGCGGGGCGTGCACGTATCCGCAGGTCATCGCCCAGCCGTTCCACATCCTCAATTTCCAACCGGGTTTTCCGGTCTATCAGGTACCCGGTACCGCCGAATCCCGGCACCGCATCACCGCCGAGAATCGACGGCGCATAATACAGGACGAACCGGTCCACGAGCTTCTTCCGCACCAGATTCCCGGCCAGTCGTCCGCCGCCCTCACAAACCATGTGCATGATGTCGCGAGCGGCCAGCTCCTTCATGATCTTCGGCAGCGGCAACCCCTCGCGCACCGCGGGCAGGACCACGACCTCGACCGGCATCCGCGATACCTGCTTCTCATGGGCCGTGAAAAGAATCGTCCGGCTCGTATGCGAATCGGTGAACACGTTGTAGTCCGGATCCAGGGGGGTCTCTCCATCCAGAATGACCCGCCACGGCTTCCGGCCTTTGGCGGGACGCGGCATGAGTGAAGGATCGTCATGCCGAACCGTTGCCGCACCGACCATGACCGCATCCGCTGTCCGCCGCAACGCCTGCACATCCTTCCTCGCCTGAACCCCGGTAATCCACTTGGACTGCCCCTTTCGGTCGGCAATGGCGCCATCCAGGGTCATCGCCAGCTTGAGGGTCACCCACGGGCGGTTGCGTTCGATCCGGGAGGCAAACGCCGCAATCAGCGCCTCCGCCTCTTCCCGGCATACACCGGACCGGACCCGGATACCCGCTTTCCGTAGAACCGCATCCGCACCGCCCGCATGGTCAGGATTGGGATCCCGAACCCCATACACAACCTCCACCGCACCGGACTTGATTATCGATGCAGTGCAAGGTGGCGTTCTTCCATGGGTAGAACAGGGTTCAAGTGTCACATAGAATGTTGATCCACGGGCTTTCCACCCACACGATTCCAATGCCTCGATTTCGGCATGGGGTCGGCCGGCCTTGCGGTGCCATCCCCGGCCGATGATCCGGCCGTTTTTCACAATCACCGCGCCTACCGGAGGATTCGGCCGGGTTAGGCCAATCCCCTTCGCCGCCTGCTCCAGTGCGGCCATCATAAACATCTCATCCTGGTTGGGATCGGAAGGCATGGCGCCTGAGGTGAATATCAGGTTTGGGTTGCAGGTTTCAAATCTTCCTCACGACCGAGAAGGGCATCCACGTAGGCGTCGGGGTCAAAGGGGGCGAGGTCATCCATCTGTTCACCGAGGCCGACGTAACGGATGGGAATACCGAGCTCGTTGCGGACGGCGAAGAGGAAGCCGCCCTTGGCCGAGCCGTCGAGTTTGGCGATCACACAGCCGGTCAAGGGGGTCTGTTCATGAAAGACCCGGGCCTGGTTGACCGCATTCTGGCCGAGGGATGCATCGAGCACGATCCAGGTTTCATCGGGTGCGCCTTCGCGAACCTTGCCTAACGCCCGCTTCACTTTTTTCAGTTCCTCCAGCAGAGGGGCCTTGGTGTGCATTCGTCCCGCGGTATCCACAATCAGCACATCGGCCTTGCGGGCAACCGCGGAGGCCATCCCGTCATAGGCCACAGCCGCGGCATCGGCCCCGGTGGCGCCGATCACAACCGGAACCCCGACCTTGTCCGCCCAAAGACCGAGCTGGCTGGACCCGGCGGCCCGGAACGTATCGCCGGCGCATAGCATCGGCTTTTTCCCTTCACGCTTGAAGGCGGCGGCGAGCTTGGCACAGGTCGTGGTCTTGCCGCTTCCGTTGATGCCGACGATAAGGATGGTATACGGCGAAGCGCCGGCAGTTTGCATGTCCGGTGATTCACCCAGAAGCGAAAGCAGGTGATGCCGAACCGCCGCCCTCGCCTTCTCCGGCGAGTTGTGCCGGCCCTCTTCCAGATCGTCGAGGATCAACTGGACAATCCTCACCGGGATGTCGGCTTGAATCAGCCGGGTTTCCAGATCCTCCAGCGTGTCTTCATCGAGCTTCCCGCCAAAGACCTTCGCAAGAAGTCCTCCAAGCTGGCGGCGGGTTTTCCCGAGTGCACGGAACCAGCCGGCCATCAGGACGGATCCGTTTTCAGGTTGGGGTTCACCACCGCGGCGGCCCGGGCCGGGCGTTTCAGATCCTTCCGGGCCCGGTCAAGGATGCCGTTGACGAAACGGCCTGATTCGTCGCCGCTGAACTGCTTGGCCAGCTCCACCGCTTCGTTGATCGATACCACCGGCGGAATGTCATCCCGGTGGAGCATCTCGTACAAAGCCACCCGCATGATGTTCCGGTCCACCATGCCCATGCGTTTGACGTCCCAGTGTTCGGCATACCGGGCCAGCAGGCTGTCGATTTCCTTACGGTGGCTGATAACGCCATCCACCAGCTCCTCGGTAAAGGCCACCAGTTTGGGGCCGGCTTTGCGGGACGCCCAGAACAGATCGAGCGCCTCACGCCGGTCGCCCTTGTTATACTCGACCTGGTAGAGAAACTGTACCGCCCACAGACGGGCTTCGTGTCTTCCTTGTGAACTCATGTGTGAGAAATCCTATGTCCCCCGGCCGTCATCCGGGCGTCGGATCATGCACGGGAATGGAACCATGATCAAAGCTGTTTCAGCAGATTGGCCATTTCGATGGCAACCAGGGCGCAGGCCCAGCCGCGATTTCCCTGCTTGGCCCCGCTGCGCTCCATGGCCTGTTCGATGGTACGCGCCCCGATCACGCCATCCACCACCGGAATCCCGTATTGCTCCGACATCTGGG
>JAUIHQ010000369.1 GCA_030432155.1 bacterium
ATCGACCCGGCCGCTGACCAGGGACTGCCAGGTTTCAGACCATGATGACGATCGGACAAATTCGAACCGGATATCCGAGACCGTTTCGAGATAATGGAGGATGTCGACATCGATACCCCGGGCCTGTCCATCCTGATCATAGTACGCAAAGGGCGGCCACGACGGATCGATGCCGACCCGGATAACCTGGCCGGTTTGTGCGAATGCCCCGGCGGCGAACAGCACAATCAGGGCACAGGTACATCTCGTTCCGGTGATGAAGCGGGTCGTGAAACACTTCATGGGCGAAATGTAGGAAATCCACGCTGAAAATGGAATCCCCTTTGCTTCTGCAATTGAATCCGGCCCCGTTTCTACACGGCCTCGACCTGGTCCGGAATGGAAGCCGGTCGGTACCGGATGGAACATGGCCCGTCCCCTATGTCCGTCGGGGTTTCTACCGATAGACCGTATCTCGGGTTCGTGATTGATGATCCGGTGGTTGAGGTATAGCCTGCAGGACAGGAGACCGGATGATGACGGATGCATTTTCGGCGGAACAATTCTGTGAGCGGTGCGGCCGGGATACCCTGGCTCTGGAGAAGCCGGTATATGACGGATTCACCAAGGTCGGGGACCAAGTGGTTTGCGCGACCTGTGGAACGCCTTTTGAAGAGGAGCAGCTCAAGGCGGCTGGTCCGGTGAAACCCTGCATTTTCGGGGATGACGATCGTTCACCCGCGGTCAACGTATTCGATGAAGGAGAAAACCGGCGGCTATGCCGATATTGCCTTCACTACATTGTGAATCCGTTCAAGCAATGGTGCGGGCTTCACCGCAAAGAAGTCGAAGCCACCGATACCTGCGGCCGGTTTGCCGAACGCAAGGAGAAGGACGAGGAATAAAGCCGGCCCCATACAGTATGGCCGTCGACCTGTATCTCCGGTCGCTCGGTCTGATCTATCTGCTGGCGATCGCGTCCCTGTGGCCGCAGATTCACGGGCTGGTGGGGTCGGAGGGCATTCTGCCTGTCCGCGACGTTGTCGCCGCGGTCCATGAGCAGTTCGGCGCGGGCGGCTGGACCCGGTTCCCGTCAATCCTGCTGATCAACCCGGGTGATGTCGCCCTGCATGTTCTCTGTGCGGCCGGCGTGTTGGTCTCGCTGGGGTTGATCCTCGGGTATATGCCGTTGGCCTGTACGGTGATTCTGTGGCTGCTCTACCTTTCCCTGACCACCGGCGGTCAGGTTTTCCTCGGGTTTCAGTGGGACAACCTGTTGCTGGAAGCAGGCTTCCTCTCCATCTGGATCGCGCCGCCGGTGTTGCGTATGGACAGGCATCGCCGTCCGCAGCCATCCCGACTCTTTCTGTTTCTGCTCTACGGACTGGTTTTCCGGCTGATGTTCGCATCGGGTTGGGTCAAGCTGGCCAGCGGGGATCCGTCCTGGCGCAATTTGACCGCACTGGACTACCACTACTGGACTCAGCCGATCACGGTATGGACGGCCTGGTGGGTCCACAAGCTGCCCCTGGGATTTCACAAGGTTTCCTGCGCGGTCATGTTTGTGATCGAACTCGTGGTGCCTTTTCTCGCCTTCGGCCCGAAGGCATGTCGGCGAGCTGCCGCCGCCCTGCTGGTCTTCCTGCAGGTGATCATCTTCGCAACAGGCAACTATGGGTATTTCAATCTGCTCTCTATCGTTCTCTGCATACCGCTGGTTGATGACGGTGTCTGGCAGCGTCTCCGCCGGGTGACGGACACACAGGATGAGGAGATGCCTCGTTCTCCTTCCTCCCGCCGTCTCCTTCTTTGCCGGTTCCCGGTTTTTCTGTTTCTCCTCGTCATGTCCCTCACCGTGTTCGGCGGACAGGTGGCGCGGCGGCCGGTCATGCCGGAGACGCTGAGGCAGGTCTACGGAGCGATCGCTCCCTTCCGCACGATCAATGGCTACGGTTTGTTTGCATCAATGACCAAATCCCGGCCGGAGATTGAAATCCAGGGAAGTCCGGATGGTATCGAATGGCGAACCTATACATTCCGGTATAAGGCGGGTGACCCGAAGCGCATGCCGGGGTTTGTCGCCCCGCACATGCCACGGCTGGACTGGCAAATGTGGTTTGCCGCCCTTGGCGATATCCGGGGCAATCGGTGGATGATTCAATTCATGGCCCGGCTGCTCGAAGGCTCGGAACCGGTGGAGCATCTGCTCGCCTCCAACCCTTTTTCCGATACCCCGCCGAAGCTGATGCGGGCTGTCCGGTACGAATATCGGTTCAGCACCATCGCCGAGTGGCGGGAGACCGGAGCATGGTGGGTGAGGGAGGAGGCCGGCATGTACTGCCCGCCGGTCGGGCTGAGGTCGGAATAGACGTAACGTTCAGCTTGCCGCTGATCAGAAACCCACCCCGCCCTTCGGGCACCCCTCCCCGGGAGGGGATCGGTCATGAAGCTGGGAAAGGAGCAGCTACGAATGGCTGATGCTGACCGCTTCCTCTTCCTCTTCGGATGAATCCACCGAGGTTTGCTGTCGGGGAAGGAAGGGGCTGATGAATGCGTAGTATACTCCGTATACACACAGGGCGAAGGCTGCGGCCACGGCGATTTCAACGCGCAGGAACAGCAGGGTAATCATGATGATGCCGGAGATAAAGATCGCCGGGGTCTTGGTCGGTTTGCCGTAGCGGACGTTGGATACCTGCAGAAACAGGAAGGCGGCGGAGCATCCCCAGACAAAGGTCGCCAGCGGGCCGTGAGCGAGGGAAAGGGTCGCATCGGATAAAAGGTCGGACTGGAAGATGAAGACGAACATCGCCACCCAGCCTGCATTCACCGTGATCGGCAGCCCTCGGTACCCCTTCTGCCCCCGGAATGGATCGACGACCCGGAACCGGGACAACCTTCCCGCACCTGACAGCAGGGTGCAGGCGACCAGCAGGTGACCCCACCAGCCCGCTTCGGGCACGACGATCTGATAGACCAGGTAGGCCGGCACAAGTCCGTAGGCCGTCATGTCAACAAAGGTGTCCAGCTCCGCGCCAAAGGTGGATGTGGTGCGAAGCAACCGCGCCGTCATACCGTCCAGGCCGTCGAGAATCAGGGTGATCATCAGGAGTTGGGCGCACAGCAGGTATCGGGATTCGGCGCAGGCCACCAGGGAGGCGAATGCCACGAGCAGGGCGGCTGCGGTCAATGAGTTGGGAATCCATTTACGAATCATGTTGGAAAGCCTTTCTTCGGGCGATCACGGTGATGCCGGCATAGACCCGGTCGCCCCGTTTCACCACCGGTTCAACATCCGACGCCGGGAGGTGAATGTCCAGCCTGGAACCGAATTTCATCATGCCGATGCGGTCGCCCGGCTTGAGTGATTGTTGTTCCTCCAGCCAGTATACCACCCGGCGGACGATCGGACCGACGATCTGTCGCACGAGGCAGCGCAGGTGGCTGCCTTCGATGAGGATGGAACTATGCTCGTTATGCTCGGATGAATCATTGCTGCGGGTCAGAAGGTGGCGCCC
>JAUIHQ010000031.1 GCA_030432155.1 bacterium
CGGCGACATGGTCGGCTCGGATGCCCAGCGAACCTTCGGCACGGATAAACGCGATACCCTCCCCCGCTTCTGCCGTGAATGTGATGTCCGGCACCTGTGCAACGGTGAATGCCCCAAACACCGTTTCATCAAAACCCCGGACGGAGACTCGGGACTCAATTACCTTTGTGCGGGATACAAAACCTTCTTTCACCATGTATCGCCCTACATGGAAACCATGAGCCACTTGCTCCGCCAGCGGCGGCCCGCCGCAGACATCATGCCGATGATCCGTGAGCACGACAGGAAGATGGCCCTGCACACCGCCGGCAGGAATGACCCCTGCCCCTGCGGAAGCGGAAAGAAGTTTAAGGCCTGCTGCGGACGAACAGGGTAAAAACCTCCCATGCCTGGATACCGGTTGATACCAACCTGACTGGATCACAGCGGTCACGAGCCTCGCGAAATGTTCTACCGGCGCCGCGCCCGCGCAACACCTGACCAACAGGTCAGGTTGTCTCCACGCCATCCCGCTCGTGTAAAAACAGGTCAAGCCGGCGGCCGGTTTCCGCGGCCCAAGCCGGCCATTCGCGCCGCTCCTCGAGTTCCAGCGACGGATCATTCGCGATGGCCCGGGCATCCTCCAACGAATAGACTGCGCCGTCTTCATGAAAGACACCATTCAGCCAGCGTTGAGACTCATGAATTTTTAGATAGGACGGGCGAAGCATCAGCGACCAGAAGAAACTCCCGCGCCGGGCGCGATGATACAAGGGCGCGAGGGAAGCATGATGGGGCTGCCACTCATTACCGGCAGGAAAGATCCCTTCCCACCCCAGTGTACCCTTCCGAATCCGCTGCCATTCCGTCGACCAACAAGGCAGCCCGGTCTTCGCTTCCATTTCACGGCATTGTTCATCAAACCGCCAGAATGCATCCTCCGACGACATGAAATTCGGATGGGCCTGCAGGATCTCCAACCCGTGGTCCAGAAAGCGAAGATTGTTCTCAAGCGTGAAATTTCCGATGGTCAACCGTAGATCCCCTTTCTGCGTGGCTGCACGGCCAAGCATAGCCTCGGCAAAGGCGAACTCCTTCTCTTTATCGTATAGCCCCGGTTCGTTCATAATTTCGATCGCCAGCAACCGGCGATCGCTACGATAGCGGGACATAAACCAGTCGATATAGTCCCGGCAGAGTCCCCATTGCGCGGGATCGCCAAGAATCTCGCGGGATGGAGAATGGAATTCATAACCGCTGACCGGGCTGTCATCGAGCAGAACCTCCGGGGACGGATGAACCGGCCCGCAGTTCTTAAACAGACAGAGCAGTATGCGGATCCCGTGCCGGTCGGCGATGGACAGCAAAGAATCCAGCCGCTCCTCCACCTCGGCAGGCTGCTCCCACCATCGCTCCGGACTCAGCCACATGCGAAGGGCATTGAGATGAAGTCGGCTCGCAAATCCCATTTGAGTATCGATCAGGTCAGGGTCAAATTGGCGCCAGACCTGATAGGTGTTCATGCGGCGGGTGGGGACGTAATTCGCGCCGCGAACAAATTCGAGGGTTTCGTCAGAACGGCTGCTGGTGTGATTCGGCATCGGTTGCTCCTGTTTCGAGTCGAAGTGTAGCAAATCACACACCCGGTAGCTCAACACCGTTAAACCCGACACATGAAGATATTACGACGGAATACTGTTGTATATCCTACATTCCAAATACTGCTTTCAGCATAATTTTCTATCGGGCATTGAGCAATCACCACATGGTCCATGGATTGCAGGCCGTGAATATTTTGACTATTTTCCTGTCGCAATGTGTCCACCCTACCCGAGATCTCATGACTTTCGATCAAGATACATCCTTTGACATCCGCTCCGGGCAAGCGACAGGATCGAGCATTGATGTGATGTACAAACCGGCCGTTACTTCAGAGACATCAACACGCCAGGTTATATAAACAGGGAACAACTATGATTCACAACAATGTCGAATTTCACAACACCATGGATCTCGACCCAGTTTCCGTTGGAGGCCTGGCCCTACGCCGCTTCCCCGCTGATGTTCGTCGAAGCCTCTCTCCTCTCGGCCAATTGGTAGCCCAGGAATCCACCGGGTGTGAAGTGCGCTTCGTCACCGATGCCGAGAACATACGGGTATCGGTTTCCGCCCTGCCCTGCGCCCTCGCTCCGCACGAAGTCCATCATCTCGATGTCGTTGTGTTCCGAGGCCCGTTCTACCACTCGGTGACACGAATGGAACCCGGGCGGATGCAGCATCTGCATCTCACCGATATCGGCGGGATGATGAAACAAGCCTTCCAGGCTCTGAAACCGACGGTACAGAATGCAGGATACTTCGACCATAACGTATGGCGCATCTATTTCGGACGTTATACAGCCCTTTTTCATGAGATTGAGACGTACGGTCACCCGATCCGTCCGCCCGCAGCGGAGGAAAAACCCCGGTCCCGGATGTTATCCTACGGGTCATCGATCACACACGGCGCCTGCGCAACCATGAATCACATGTGCTATGCTCAACAGGCCGCCCGCTGGTTGCGCATGGACGCATTGAACCTCGGTTTATCGGGATCGTGCCGTTGTGAACCGGAAATGGCGACGTTTCTGGCCAACCGCGATGACTGGGATGTCATCACGCTTGAACTCGGCATTAATATGCGAGGTGAATTCAGCAAGGACGAATTCCGGGAACGGACCAGCCGCCTGATCGAAAGCATCCTGAAGTCGCACCCCGACAAGCCCATCGTCCTGATCACCATTTTTCCCAACGGGCAAAGTACCCGGAATGCCGTGAAGACATGCGATGCTCAAACGCGTGAGAATGAATTCAATGACGTTCTACGGCATCATGCCGAACGCTTGCAACATCCCAACCTGCACCTGGTCGAAGGCACGGATATGCTCACGGATTATGACGGCATGCACCGCGACCTGATTCATCCGGGCGATTACGGCCATACCCAGATGGGCGTAAACCTTGCCCGAATTCTGCAGGAACGCGTGTTGTCCTGATGACCAGCCGACTCATTATGAATCGGGGGGCTGATTTGACACGATGTAGATCATCCGATCATCAGCAACCGGGCCGGCTGCGAGGATATGAATCCCGTCCATCCGCCCTCCCAACCGGCGGTAGAGTTGCCTCGCATTGGAGACAGTAATCACCACCGGTTCCTCACCGCGCAACCGGGCTGCCGCCTCGGGAAAGGATATCGGCTTCTGCAGGCGACGGAGATGAAAGAGCAATGCGTACCGTGTGTCGACGGGATACACATCCACCCCGGCGGGAAGCTTGTTTCGTGCAGCCGTTGCCAACGCCCTTGTCCGGGTGGATTCCGCCACCACCTGATCCGCCGCAAACACCGTCCGGTCGTAGACTGCGAATCCGGCCAGCAACACCAACGCCGCAACCGTCATCTTGATCGGCCCAAGACCGTGACCCATCCATCGCACCAGCAACCACCCTCCGACCAGCAGAAACGCCGGAACCAGCGGCAACACAAGGTCACTCCGCTGATGGGTGCCCAAGGATAAAACCGCCAATCCGCCGAGAACCGACCAGCAGAGAAACGACAACAACCGGGGCGTCTCCGCCGAGCGAGGGCGACGCAGAACCAGGAAAAGTCCGGCCACGGCGGGCAGGCTCCACGGAAACGTTCGGGAGAACAGATACAGCGGCGCCTTGATGAATCCTTCGCCGAACCGGCCATCCGTTTCCTTGACCGCGTGACCGACCAGCTCGCGAAAAATCATCGTATCCACCAACGGGCGGCCGACCTCGAGGTATGCGATCAGAAACCATCCGGCCGCGATGCCCAGCATCAGCCCGACGCCGACGACAATATGACGCCATGGTACGTTCACGACGGGCGGCGTTCCTCGAACTACGAATGCAAGCAATCCGAACAAGGCAAGGGGAACAGCCAGCGGACCCTTGGTCAACACGGCCAGAGTGATGACCAGCCAGGCGGAGATCCACCCCCGTCCCTCCCGCATCGCCCGGTAAACCAGCAGCGAGGATACGAACACCAGCGCGGCGAACAGCGCATCCGTCCGGGCCAGGGCGAGATGCTTGAAGCCGAATGGCGAGAACAACCAGGTCATGGAGGCGACCACCCCGACCAGCGGATTCCCGAGCCATACCCCGGCGCGCATCATACCGATGACAATGATCAATGAAGCCACGAGGCACGGGGCGTAGAGCGCTGCTTCGCCCGGTGTTGTCCACATCGATGCCGCAGCCGCGATCCAGGAAAACAACGGCGGCTTTGACATGACATCCCCGTTGTAGTCGAACTGGCACAGCCAGTTTCCATTCAGCAGAATATCCATGACATACGAAGCCGGGCGCTCCTGCTCATTGTCGAGCAGGTTGGACGGACCGGTGACCCGGATCGCGAACAGGATCAGAACGCAGAAAACCGGCAACGCGAAATTCCAATGATTGGAAATGTAGCGGACCGGTTTTTCCAATGATTGGAAAACACCGCTGTCGGCTTGCCGGTTCAAACCGATGCCCCGCCGGCATCGCCGCGGTTCACCCGGCGCCGCAATGCATCCATCAGGTCATTCATTTCCGGGCAACGAAAGAGGCGGGCGGCTAACAGGAAAACCGCGATGCCGACGAGTACCGATACCAGCACCGAGGCAATCTGGGCGAATTTCGCGGCGTCGAACACACCGGCCGCAACCGACGTCATGCGGGGGTAGATGAAAAGAATCGCCAGCGTCATCGCACCAGCGGCAAACAGCGCCCTCAGCATCGAAGCCCCGATACGCCCCCACCCCGGCGTCCCGATGCGGCGGTGGATCATCACCGCGAGGATTGCGCCGTTCACGAACTCCGCGGCCACAGTTGAGAAGGCAAGGCCGGCATGCTTGATCTCAAGCGGCAGGGTCAGGATGAACAGGATGTTGAGACCCAGGTTGATCCCCACGCACAGGAGCCCGACTTTCACCGGCGTCTTCGTGTCCTGCATCGCGTAAAACGCCGGGACGAATATTTTGGCGAAGGAAAAGACCAGCAGGCCCGGGGCGTAACATTGCAGTGCGATGGCAGTCAGATCGGTTGAAGCTTTGTCGAACTGCCCCCACTCAAACAACATTTGTACAATCGGTTTCGCCAGCAGTACCAGGCCGACCGCGGCCGGCGTCATGACGAACAGCAGATTGCGCAGCGAGTGGCCCATGGCCGTCTTCATGCTCTCCGGGTCCTTGTTCGCGGCATGACCGGCAAACACCGGGAGCAGAACCGTACTCAACGCGGTGGCGAGAATGCCCTGGGGAAAGTAGAGCAAGCGCTCGCTGTAGAATAGAGCCGCCGGAGCCCACGGACCGATCCACGCGGCAAGAATGCTGTTTACAAGAACATTGATCTGGGTAATAGCCAGCCCCAGGGTGGCCGGTCCCATCAACAGGAAAACCTTCCAGACTCTCCGGTCGCGCCAGTCCAGCGAAAAGCGAAACCGGAACCCGTACCGACGCAGCACCGGGAACTGCATCCCGAGCTGTATCACCCCGGCAAACAATACACCCCAGGCGAGACCGTAAATTCGCTCCTCCATGGTATCCCCGAGCAGCGGACAAATGAAGATCACGGTGGCGATCCACACCACGTTCAGCAGGGTCGGGGTCAGCGCGGGAATCGTGAAATGGTGAAACGAATTGAGGATCGCCATCGAAAGCGCCGCGAGACAGATGAACAGCATGTACGGAAGCATGATGCGGGTCAGCGGATAGATCAGCGCCCGCTGAGTTCCCGGCTCTACGTCCTGCATCAGGAACGAAGCGGTCAGGATCCCGATGACCGTCACCGCGGCCAGCACCAGGCCGACGAGCGAAATGACCTTGGCCGCGAGCTTCCACGCCTCCCTGTCTCCCTCCTTCGTCCGGGTTTCCATGAATACCGGAATAAATGCGGAGGAAAGGGCGCCCTCCCCGAACAGGCGACGGAACAGGTTGGGGATACGGAAGGCGATCACGAAAGCCGACATCGCCAGCGAAGTGCCAAAGAGCCCGGCGGTCAACAGGTCGCGGATCATACCCAGAAACCGGCTCAGGGTCGTAAACGACCCGATCACCATCGCCGATCGAATAATGGTGCGGTTCTCCATGGAAGATGATTGCCAGCGGTTATCCGTGGCTCATAATGGCGGGCCGAAGCAAACGTGCCACGAAAAAAATGTCCTGATGCAAAAAAGAGACCAGCTTTCGGCTTCTGAACCGCCGCTGACCCGGGGCCGCGCCGCGGGGATGGTTATCCTCGTTCTGCTGATGGCCATCCCCTCCCTTCTTTCCGGCCTGCGGAACGCGGATGTGACCTATCACATGGAAGTTCTAACCGTCGGCACCGGCCTGCATACCTGGCGGGCGGTGGAGGAAGGCGACGCCCGGGCGCTGCTGGTCCCGCAATGGAACGGCCACACCCGCATCCACAAGCCACCGCTGACGGTGTGGAGCCAGATCCTCCTCTGGACCGGCCTCACCCCCGACCGGACCGATCCCAATGTCGCGGCCTACCGGGCCCGCCTGTTCGGCGTGGGCCTTGGTCTGTTGACCATCCTCGCCACGATCTGGGCCGGACGGACGCTCCACAACATGCGGACCGGATTAATCGCGGGCCTGGCCCTCGCCACGATGTTTCTGTTCGTCAAGCAGTTCCGGATGGCATCCTATGACACCTACCTCACGGCCTTCACCACGGTATCCATGGCCGCACTCCTCGCGGCCCGGCAAGGAATCACCGGAATCCGTCCGGGCGGGGTGCGGCCCTGGCTTTATGCCGTTCTCGCCGGGGCGGCCCTCGGCCTCGCGATTCTCAGCAAGGGGCCCCTCGCCATCCTCTTCGTGCTTTTGCCGGGCGTACTGCTGCTGGGATGGCGCCGGCC
Source organism: bacterium (assembly GCA_030432155.1). Lineage (GTDB taxonomy): Bacteria > Verrucomicrobiota > Kiritimatiellia > CAIVKH01 > CAIVKH01 > JAUIHQ01. The sequence goes on from JAUIHQ010000031.1 coordinate 6,890, forward strand.
ATCGCGCGGGATGTGCCTCCTTGCGCTCGGGGTGACGGTCCTGACTGCCGCGGCGGTCGCCCTTCCATGGTATGCCTACATCCTCGAGGAAATCGGCCATTCCGGCAACCGCCTGGTCAAAGAATACCAGGCGACACGCTCGGACTACCAAACTCCGTTCTATTATGTCGCACTGATCGCCCTGGTGGCGCCGTGGACCTTCTGGTTCATCGACCGTTTTGGCGCGTCGATCCGATCCCGCTCCCTCAAGGCGGACGCCGGCTGGGAAGCCATGATCTGGTTCCTCGCCATCTTCATCGTGATGTCGATCCCCGGTGCGAAACAGCAGCGGTACATTGTTCCCATTCTCCCCGCGGCGGCACTGTTGATTGCGGAGGCGCTGCGGGTCATGAGAACGGATCCGAAAGCCCGGTGGCGGCCGGGATCCATTCATGCCTGGACGCTGATGCTTCTGTCGATCCTGCTTCCACTCTTTGTGATGCTTCAACCTCTCATGATCCGATGGGGGGCTCTCGAGAAGCCGGAGATCGCGGGGACGCCCCTGCCGGTGAGCCTTGTTGCTGCCGTGATTCTGTGGATGGTTGCCCGACTTGTTCATCGGTCCGCCGGGGCGGGCGATGGCATGAGGACCGCGTGGCTGACCGCATTATGGATGATGATCCTGGGGGCCTATGCCTATCATGGATATGCACGGTCATACCACGGCCGATACGAGCAACGACCTTTCACTGAGGACGTACGCAGGTTGACCGAGGGTCAATCGGTGGGACACATCGATTTTCCGGATGCCGGCCACTACAAGGACAAGCCGGACGAGAAGTTCCTGCTGTATTTCCGTCGTCCGGTTCCCACGGTGGAACCGGAAGGCATCGAGGGGGGTAACGGGCCGATGTTCATGGTTGTCCCGGATGAAGAGCGATACCGGACCGTGCTGGATGCGGCGGGATATCTACGGGTCATGGAGGGACACGACGGACGGCACCGGCGGGCGGTATATCGAAAGGACAAGGCCGGAGCATGACATTCTCCATCACCATGGCGGTGCGGCAATTCCGGCCGGCCGGCGGTGCGGAGAAGTTCTCCCTTCGCCTCGCCCGGCATCTGCTGGACTGCGGCCACCGGGTTCGGGTGCTTGCCATCAAAGCCGAACCAATGGATGGCATCGAGCTGGTACGGGTCGCCCCGCCCCGCTTCACCCCCCGCGCTTCACGCGACTACTTCACCGGCCGGGTCCTCGCCGATGCACTGGCTGCGGAACGGGTGGACGTGACCTGGGGCGAGCAGAAGACCTGGGGTGCCAATGTGATCCGCCCCGGCGGAGGGGTGGAAGAGGATTACTGGAACGTTCACGGACAATTCCGGCCGTTCGGTGTCCAGCTCCCGGGTTGGACACGTCATCTGCATACCAAGCGACTCTTTGATCTCAAGGCCGAAGCGAATGGATACCGGCATCCCTCCCTGAAGCGGGTGATCGTGAATGCAGCCATCGTCCGCAGCGCCCTGCTCCGCCACTACCCGAATCTACAGGGGCGTATTGATGTCGTTCACAACGGCGTGGAAGAGGAGCGAGTGGATAAGCCGGTGATGCCGGACACCAGAAAACGGATTCACAGCCGGTGGAACCTGAACCCTGATTGCCCCACCGCGGTTTTCATGGGTCATGATTTCCGGCGCAAGGGACTGGCTCATGCCATGGAGGCAGTTTCGCTGGTCCGTAGGCGGGCGCCGTCCTGCGGGTTCCAACTGATTGTGGCCGGCCGGGACCGGCCCGGTCCGTACCGGGCCCTTGCCCACTCCCTGGGGATCGATGCCGCCACCGCGTTTCTCGGGGAATCAGAGAAGCCGGACGATGTCTTTGCCGCCGGCGATGTATTGATTCACCCCAGCCATCACGATCCCTTTGCCAATGTTACCATCGAAGCGCTGGGCCGGGGTCTGCCGGTCATCACCACCCTCGCCAACGGCGGACACGAGATCATCGACCAGGGTATCGACGGCTGGGTCGTGGACAGCCCCCGCAACACGCATCAGATTGCGGTGTATCTCGGGGAATTGCTGGGGGAAAACAAACGCACCTCCATGTCAAAAGCCGCCATAGCCAAGGCTCGAAAACATTTACTGCGGAAAAAACTGGAGAAGATCGAGAGCATCCTTTCCGGAGTCGCAGACCAGTACCGAGCCTGAAACCCTTTTCGAGTCTATACTCTTATCAGAATGATCAGCCCGAATGTTGCACCAATAAGGTGCAACATCGCCCTTCGGGCTCCCGCGACTTGCGTCGCTTCCGCTCAGGGCGAACCAGGAGCGAGGTGCGTAAGCATCGTGTCGAAGCCTTTGAGCAAAAACGTTTCGTTCAACGGCGCTTATGAAGCGAGCAGTCCGCTGCTCGTGCAATATGCGGGTTAGCCTCAACTTATAGCAGCTTTATTAAGTCATCCACTGACAGCTTTGCGTCTTTGAGTATGTAAGACAGTGTCGACCGTTTTATGGGCTTATGTGCAGGTATCGTAATGCGGAGCGTTTCAGTGCTCGTGTGTTTATGAAGTCGAATGTGGCTGCCTTTTTGCCGAACAATTACCCAGCCATCTCGCTGAAGCGCATGAATAAGTTTGTGGTAGTGAAGGCTTGGGACCTTGGTCATACCGCAATCTCCAGCTGCTCCGAATCAGCTGGGAATGATCCATCATCTTCAACCGGCTCCAGATAAAGCTCTATGGCTTCACGTATGTTCGCCATTGCTTCCTCTTTCGTCTCACCTTCGCTTATACAACCGGGTAAGGAGGGAACCAGCGCTGTAAACCCTCCTTCTTCGCTTGGCAGTAGAACAACCTTAAGCTTCATACAATAAATTTACCCATTTCATGTACGTTCTACAACACCATCTTTCACAGCCGAAGGGTCGCAGACCAGCGCCATCAATGTTCGTGAAGATTCGTACAATCCGTAGTGAAGGCGGGGAAAGAACCCGCCGCACGGGTACTTACTCCGGCCATTGATGCGGGACGTATTCGATCTTGTTGGTGGCGTATCCCAGTTCCTCCACCCGGCGGAGGATGCGGGCCATATCGTCTTCCGGCACGTTCCAGTCGCGCGACATGATCCAGAGGTATTTGCGGCTGGGCACACCGATGGCGGTATGCTGATAGTCATCGTCGAGGTAGATCACAAGGTATGCGGCCTTGAAGGGCCAGATGAACTGCATACGCCACTCGGCCTTTGTTTCTTCATCGTAGATGAACCCGGTGGGATGGAAGGTTTTGATGGGTCCGTCAAAACCGCCCTTGCGGTATCGAAAGGTTGTGGCGATGGAACCGTCATCCTTGCGCTCGTACGTTTCCACCGCGTTGTGAACCTCTTTCTCGAACGGGGTGAACAAGCCGGCGATGACATACCAGTCGCCCATGAAACGGTCGATGTCGACCTTATCCACCGTGGGCAATGGTGTACGGGTCGTCGCACATCCGCACAGGAACAGAAGGCCGAGGAGGCCGGACAGGATCGGAAGCGTTGTTTGCATGGGGCAACGTACAATGGAATTTTGTCCTGTCCAGCCGGCACGACGGCAAAATCTCGCTGTCTTCCTGGCTCGGATAGCCCTTGCCTCACGCAACCCGGTGGCGATAATGGCGTCAGCAGAGAGGAGCCTCGAGAATGGATGGAATGCTGCATGCACTGATGCTGGACCGGCGCGGTTCGGCCCGCCCCCTGGAACCGACGCCCCCGGCAGCCAGGACGGTCTCGCCTGGTACCACCTTGATTTTACCCATCCCGGAACGGCGGAATGGCTGGCGTCCGAAAGCGGTCTTCCCGCGATCGTGACCAGCGCCTTGATCACCGAGGAAACCCGTCCTCGGGCCATCACCATCGGTAACGGACTGCTTCTCGCCCTGCGCGGGGTGAACCTGACCCCCGGGTCCGAACCTGAGGACATGGTGTCCATCCGTATCTGGATTGAGCCGGGACGGATCGTCAGTACCCGCAAGCGGACCCTGCTGTCGGTGGATGACATTCTTGAGGCTCTCGAGGACGGGCGAGGACCGAAGGACGAAGGCGGATTTCTGGTCATGATGCTGGACCGTCTGACCTGGCGGATGAGCAATGCCATCCAGGATATCGAAGACCAGGTCGACAACCTTGAAGATGCGGCCATGGGCGGAGGGGGGAGCAGCATCCGGCGGGAGCTGGCCGATCTACGCCGGCAGGCGATCACCCTGCGCCGCTATCTCGCGCCTCAGCGAGAGGCTATGACCCGGCTCTATGCCGAACCGGTCGCGTGGATCAACGACCCGCAACGCCTGCAGATGCGGGAAGTTCAGGATTCGCTGATCCGCCATATCGAGGATCTCGATGCGGTACGGGAGCGGGCCGCGGTCACCCAGGAAGAAATCATCAGCCGCATGTCCGAGCAATTGAACCAGCGGATGTACGTGCTATCGGTGATTGCCGCCCTGTTCCTGCCGCTGGGATTTCTGACCGGCCTGCTGGGCATCAATGTCGGCGGTATCCCCGGGGCGAACAACACCCATGCATTCGTGATCTTCAGCGGGTTTCTAGCCGTAATTATCGCGATCCAAGTCTGGATCTTCCGGAAAAATCACTGGCTGTAGCGGCGGGACAAGCGGAAAGGGGCAACGACACTGAAGTCGCGTGGGCTGATGGGGGGGGAGGGAGCGGCAGCAGTGTCGTTGCGAGATTGTTCCAAGCGATGGGATGTCCGGTGTGGAAGCGAGCCCTGCGCCCCCACCCTGCCAGCAATGTCAGCACCATCCACATCGCGTTCATACCTATACTGTACATCACATTCGCAAATGTGTTTAGAAAAAAGATAAATATTTTGATAAATTCCATATCTTTTTGAATGGTAGCGCCTTGTGGATTTTACCTTCATTCGATCTTGAGGGATACAATGGGTCCTGCCTGACGCATAGGACCTATTTAAAGGCATGGAAGACCGTTTATCATGCCCATTGATCCGGGATGCCGGCCGTATTGACGCATCTGCGGGACGTAGGCTGGTACCCCCGGCGGGACTTCCGCCTTCGCCCGGGGAGCTACGGCGATTAAGGCTTGATCGAGTTACGCCCCTACAATTTGACAATCGAATTATCAAATTGTAAGGTCATTCCGTGATTACAAGAGATATAGCTCCAGTTCTGGAGGAATATGCAGCCCAATTCAAGGCTGTTGTCATCACGGGGCCTCGGCAATCTGGAAAGACGACGCTTGCGCGAATGACGTTTCCAGACCGCGAATACGTGTCACTGGAAGACCCTGATGTGCGCCTTTTGGCATCCGAGGATCCACGCCGTTTCCTGGCTCAATATCCTGATGGTTGCATTCTCGATGAGGCACAACGTGTGCCCGATTTGTTCTCGTATCTTCAGGGGATACTTGATGCATCCAAACGACCCGGTCGATTTATTATCACGGGGTCACAGCAACTTGGCATGATGCAGGAAGTCACGCAATCGCTGGCGGGTCGGGTGGGATTATTATCGTTGCTCCCCTTTTCTCTTCATGAGCTGGAAGCCGGCGGGTACGAGCCGGACACAGTTGAGTCGGCGCTCTACAGCGGTTGTTATCCTCCTCCGTATGATCAGCAAATTCGTGTTGAAGCTTGGGTAAAATCGTATATCGCAACGTACATTGAGCGTGATGTGCGTCAGGTCCTGCACGTTCGAGAGGCGGAACGTTTTCAACGATTCATGGGGTTATGCGCGGGAAATATCGGCCAACTATTTAATGCGACGCGAATCGGCGACGATTGCGGTGTCAATCATGGGACCGTTCGTAACTGGTTGTCTGTGTTGCAATCCTCTTACATTGCCTTTCTTCTGCAACCCCATCATCGGAACTATCGTAAAAGACTGGTCAAGACACCGAAGTTGTTTTTCTGGGATACAGGTATTGCAGCCAGGCTGCTGGGTATAGAAAAAGCGGAGCAATTGGTGACACACCCGCTTCGAGGAGCTCTATTCGAGAACTGGGTGGTCGTGGAGCTGTGCAAAGCACGTATGAATAAGGGGCTCAGCAGCAATTTGTTTTTCTGGCGTAACAATACGGGCCTGGAGGTTGATGTGCTGGCCGATACAGGCGGCCGGCTTTTACCCGTTGAAATCAAGTCCGGCGCCACCGTTTCAACCGACTGGTTCAAATCCATTGAGAGATGGTTAGATCTTGCCGGAGAAGATGCCCGCGAAGCATTTTTAATCTATGGTGGAAACCGTCGTTTCAAACACAGCAATATAAACGGAGTTCCATGGCGGCAAGCAGCTACGGTTATCACCGCCCAGCGGGGCTCTGAATCACGTAACCTGTGAGCTACGGCGGATAAACGTCTCGTCCGCCGGGGTAAGGGCATGGTGAAAAGAGAAGGGCATACCCCCGGCGGGACTCGAACCCACTACCTTCGGATTAGGAATCCGACGCTCTGTCCTGATGAGCTACGGGGGCGTAAGGTTGTTGATTTTCGATGTTTGATTGCCGAATGCAACTCCGAATATGCCTTCTACTGGGTTGATGGGTCGGCCGGGCCGTTTATTCGGTGCGGGAATGAAAAAACGGCCGGGATCGTTGGGTCGATCCCGGCCGTCGATGTATTGTCAGTTGTTACCGGCACTCGCGGATGCCGGCGTCTCCATCGTTGAAGTCATCGAGTTTTTCTTCGAGCTCCTTCATGACTTTCCGGTCCCGTTTGTTGTCCACGTCCTCACCGATCGGGTAGACGCAAAGGAAGGCGTGGGCTTCAGCGAGGTGGATCTCGACCCGGCCGGGATCAGGCGGGCAGTCGAACCGGGCGATATTCAGCTCGGCCGCGGCAACCTGGCGGGCCAGCTTGATGGTGTCGTCGCCTTTGCCCTTGTCGTTGCCCTTGCCCTTCCCTTTGCCATTGCTTTTGCCGTTTGACTTGCCGTCGAGGATTTCGATCAGATCGCTCTTTTCATAGTCCTCGCAGCCGATGGTCAGGGTATCGACCGGCCAGGCCTCGGGATGGTTCTTCCAGTACCCCACCCCGGAGACGCATCCGTCGGATTCCTCGATACGGATGTCCTGCCGACACCGTTCGGTGTTGCCGTCGGCATCGGTTGCGGTCCAGGTCCGGCGGATGATGGTATCGCCGTCATCATCACCCTGGTGATGCTTGCTCTTCCAGAACCACCAGCCCCAGTCATCGTCATGATGGTCGTCGCGTTCCGTTTCCTCGGTAAAGACCACATCCAGCGGATTGCCGCAGGCATCCTCGGCGGCGACGTCGGCCGGGGGCGGCACGTCGTCACAAGCGGTCAGGGTGATGTCCTCGGGACAACCGGAGAAGATGATCTCACGGCTCTCGACCACGACGATATCCTGCACACAGGTCAGGGTTCCGCCGTTGCCGTCGTCGGCGGTCCAGGTGCGGCGGATGGTGAATTCATCATCGTCATTCACCCAACCGAACCAGTACCACCACCAGGGATAGACCGGACGGATCGTTTCTTCGGTGAAGGTCACCGGCATGACGTTTCCGCAGGCGTCCACCGCCACAACATCGGCCGGTGAAGGCACGGATTCGCAGGACAGGATCTCCAGGTCCTCGGGACAGCCCACCAGCTCGATACCGCCGGCACTGACCAGGGTGATCACCTGGTCGCAGGTTGCCGTATTCCCGGCATCATCCTCGGCCATCCACGTCCGCACAATCCGGTTCTCGTTGTCCGGGTCCACGAGGTCGCTGTAGGTCACCGTCACCGCTCCGCCGCAGGCATCCTCGGCAGTTGCCGTGCGGGTAACCGAAGGGTCGGGATGGGTATCGCCGCAACCGACGGTTGCATCGGCCGGGCAGGTCAGAACCGGGGGCTCGGTATCGGTGAGGGTGATAACCTGATCGGCGCTGACCTCGTTTCCACACGTATCGGATGCGGTCCAGGTCCGGATAATCTCGCCCGGACAGCCGCCCTGAATGATGTCGTTATGCGTAACCGTCGCAACGCTGCAGCCATCTTCGGCCGTGGCGGAACCGGTGTCCGAAGGATCGGTGCTGCCGTTCCCTTCCACGACCACGTTGGCGGGCACGACCAGAACCGGCGGTTCCTGGTCGAACACTTCAATCAACTGCACCTCGCTGACGCTGTTGCCGCAGGCATCGGAGGCGGTCCAGGTCCGGCGGATCTGCACCGGGCAGCCATCGATGATCTCATCGCTATACAGCACGTTCGGCCGGTCACAATTGTCGGTGGCCTCAGCCATGCCGGTTACCGAAGGATCGGATTCGCTGGTGCAGGTGATAATGGCATCCTCGGGAATCTCAAGGACCGGCGCGGTGGTATCGACCACGGTGATGCGCTGAACACCGGAGGTCGTGTTGCCGCAATTGTCTTCGGCGATCCACAGGCGTTCAATCGTCCATGAATTATCGCAATCGCCTTCGATGATCGTATCCTCAAACTCCACCGAGGGTTCATCATCGCAACCGTCATCCACGTCCGCGAAGCCGGTGAGCAGCGGTGAAGGCTCCTGGCTGCACTGAATGGTGACGTCCTCGGGCAGGGTCATGACCGGAGCGACATTGTCGGCGAGGAAGATCACCTGGTCGGCATCGGCGATGTTGCCGCAGGCATCCCTCGCCGTCCACAGGCGCTCGATGACAAACCCGCAGGGCTGCGGGACGATATCATCTTCATACTCAACGACCAGATCACCGGCGCAGTTATCGGTCACCACCGGACCGCCGATGGCTTCGGGGCTGATGTCATCCCCGCAGAATGCCTCGATTTCTTCTTCCTCGAAGGTGAAGACCGGTGGTTCTACATCCACCACATAGATCACCTGGGATGCGGTGGTGGTGTAGCCGCACTCATCGACCGCGGTCCAGGTGCGGTAAATGATGGTTTCGCACTCGTCCTGCTCCACCTCATCTTCATAGGTGAGCTCGGTATTGTCGCAGGGATCGTCCACAATCGGGATGCCGATGGCTTCGGGGTCGGTATCCTCTCCGCAGTCCACTTCCACCTCGGCCTCAAGCTCGATTTCCGGGGGATCGAAGTCGATGATGTTGAATTCCTGGATGCAGGAGGTGCTGTTGCCGCTGCTGTCGTAAATGCGGTATTCGCGCTGAATGATCAGGGGATCGTCCACGCAGCCGAGGCCCGTGATCTCAGTGTCGCCCAGGTGCTGTATGCTCAACTCCTCGTCGCATTCATCCACGACGAATCCCCCCTGAATGTCGAACTCTTCGATGGACTGGGCCACCGGCGGGATATCGCATTCGCCGACGAATACCGGCGGGCAAACCACGGATGGAGGATTCACATCCGGCGAGCATTCGCCGGCGCAGATAATCGGCGTTTCCTGCACATCCACGATGTAGTACGTCTCGATGGTGTCGAGATCACCGCTGGTCAGCTCTTCATCGACAAGTTCGGGATAGCCGGGATCGCTGCCGGGCAGCGGGGCGCCGGTCTGGGATGTTCCGGATGCAGGGGTCAGGTCCGAATACTGAATCGGCGACTCGTCGTTGCAATCGCTATCGAACGGGCTGTCGCCCAATTCCTCCATGGCTCCACGGCCGGTACTCCCCTGCCCCACGCCCGGGGCCTGGTCATACACGTCCCAGTCGCTGCGCCCCCCGATGTTTTCATCGGCGGTGGTATACACCGAAACCCGGATACGTTGCGGCTCGAAATCTTCCTCTTCATAGCCGAGAAGGCTCCAGGCCAGTGCGATTTCGTAGCTTCCGGGAACCGCGCCGTAATAGAAGCCGGGCGGAACTTCACCGAGATCCGTTTCGTCGTTTTCGGCGGTGCGGAATTCCGACCAACCGGTGAAGAAGTTGTAATTCCAGAGTGCGGCGCTTTCACTGTCCAGCACTTCCACGACCCAGTCCGGGTCCCAACCGCGGAAATTCACCGCGCGGCCCGCAGGGGCGTTGGCTTCGAAATCGCATCCGCGATCGACGTCCGCCCCGGTTTCGCGAACCGGGATATCAATTGCGATGAACAGGTTGGCCAGATCCGGTCCGCCTGCCCATCCGAGTGCGGAGGGTCCTTCGACGAGGATGTAGAGGTAATCCGGATCCGATGAGAGACGGACCTGGCGGATGTCGGCGTCGCCGTCAAAGTCACCGAGATCCACCGCTTCTTCTTCGTCATTATAGAAAATAAAAGAGGACGCTTCCTCGATCCCGTCGGAGTCCTCTTCCGAGCCGCCCGCATATGGGCCGGCAAAATCGGCTTCGGTCAGGTGCAGGTACCGACCGGGATCTTCCAGTCCGTCCACGAACACCACCCCGCCCCCCTGGAGGCAGGTTAGACCGGATGAAACAAGTTCCACATCATCGCGGCGCGGGAGGCTGAGGGTCTGCAGGCTGTTGATGCCGGGTTCAATCGGCCGGGCCATCGCCTTGCCATAGGGGCCGGTGCAGATCATGTCATCGGCGGAGAATTCCCCGGTCTCCAGGCAGTCGCCGACCGGCGCCCCGCCGATCCAGTCATACACGCCCGCATCCGTGCCTTCGATGTCCTCGGTGGAAACGATCATCAGGCGAACCGGGGTGTTGTTCCGCAATTCGAGAGGAATGCCGCCCGAATCGGGCAAAGCAAGTTCAACCTGGCGACGAAAACCAAGGGCCCAGGTCGCGACCGGAACATCACCGAGGGAGACAACGCCAAGGCCGGTATTGCGCCAGAGCTCAGCGGACAGCTCGTGATCGCCGGTGGCATAAAGCGCGATGAAATAATCGACTTCCCAGGAGAAATTTCTTTGCCAGGCAAGCGAGGGATTGGCCATGTCGAGTGCGGGGGCGCCATCGCAACCGACATCGATGCCGATAAAATAATTCACACCCTGCTCACAGTCACCGCCGGCAGCGAGAAGCGTCTGAGGGGAATCAATGGTGAAACCGAAAAACCATTGATACCCGCTGGAGCCGCCCGGCCAGGCGAGAGCGTTGAGATCGATCAGGTCGCCGCGGCCGCAGGCACGGTCGACGGTGTTGATCCCGCACTCCCCGTCATCTCGTGCATCAAGAGCGCGGGTTGCGCCATAGGCGTCGCCGATGGATCCATCAAGAAAGCCGTCGGCAAATGTAACCGGTGACATGATCAATGGTATGAGCAGGCAGGACAGGATAGTCAGCAGGTTTCGTTTCATCGGACGCCTCCTTGATTTCGGTTTTGATGAGCCGGCGGGATAACGATGGGGACAGGCTTCAGAACTTTCTCGTTTCTGATAACTGCGCCTACAAATTCGATCAGCTCGAGAATACGGGAGAGCAATGGTTTCGCTATTTCCATGACGGCCATTGCACACCTCCCTTTGTGCTGAATCTGTCGGTCCATCGCCACGCTAATTGATAAAGCAGAATCCCTGCCAACGTTGCCTGTATATGACGATCCATGGCGGGTTTATCGCTTCGACGTTGTATGCGTATACGCGTGACCCACATACCCATGGATTAAGCCCAGGTGAAAGGAGCGCGTTGATGCACTGCCAAGCGGTATCTTCCTACCGGGGAAGACGGTGATTCACATCGTCATCACGTTTTTGCGCGGTGGGGGCGCTACGCCTCCATCCATTGACAACGCTCATCGCCGGTAGACGGGAAAAACGGATCCGAGCGTTTTTGACACCCGGGGGGAAGATGGATGCCGGAGGGGGTCAGGCGTTTCTGTCCCGGGTGTCGATATCCGACGGACTGTGCAGATGTTCGGAGGAACCCGGGGTGCGGAGGACCTTGCATATACACCAGACCAGCAGCAAGGTCATGCCTCCGGTGGCTCCCAGCATAATGATCCAGCCGGCAGTGGTCATGATGAACGCTCCTTGTCCCATTGAACATTGGCCCGAGCCACGACGAAGCCGAAGAATGTGATTACAGCCAGGATCAACCCGATGGACATTAACACCACCGGCGGGCCTTCCTCCGGCAGGGTGACGATGGCCTTCAGACGTCCCGGCATCTGCTGAACACACCAGATGGCAAACACAACCAACAGGAATGCCGGGGAGATGAACTTGATCATGACCTTGAGCATCGCGGGCAGACGGATCTCTGCCCCCCGCTGTAGCTCCTCGAATCCCTTATCGATGCCGAGGATCCATCCGAACACCAGGGTCTGGATGGTGGCGAAGATGAAGATGAAGAAGTTCGCCATCCAGAAGTCGACCGTGTCGAGGGCAGCGAAGTCCTTAGAGAAGTAGACGATGAACAGGCAA
>JAUIHQ010000370.1 GCA_030432155.1 bacterium
TGCAGGACCGTCACGGCCTGCTGGGGAAGCTGGCGGAAACCCTGGCCGAGACCAACCGGACGGTCGACCTCTGCAAGCTGTGCGGCAGCATCACCCTGAAGGAGAAAAATCCCTGTTCGCTTTGCACCGACTCCCGGCGTGACCGGGAGACCCTTTGCGTGGTGGAAGATCCGACGGACATTCCGGTCATTGAAAAAGCCGGTGTGTTCCGCGGCCGTTACCATGCACTGCTCGGCAAGCTATCACCCATGGAAGGAGAGGGCCCCCAGCACATCCGCTACAAGGCGCTCATCAACCGGGTCCGGGAAGACGGCGTGACCGAGATCCTGCTGGCCCTCAACACCGATGTCGAGAGCGACGCCACCGCCCAGTTTCTTCACGAAGAGCTGAGCCGCATGGGCATCAAAGTGACCCGCCTCGCCCGCGGCATCCCCGTCGGCAGCGGCATCGCCTACACCGACGCCACCACCATCGGCCAGGCCATCCGGAACCGGGAAAGTTGGTAGGGGGGGGATGAACGAGCAAATTGAACAAGGCTATGAGCGGTTTGGAAGGCTTGATACATGGATTGTCGGACTTCAGCACTACGCCGGTGCAGGAGCCGCTGCTTATCAGGATGTTGTCTTGGCGCGAGATCCCGGCAATCGCTCTGACGTGAACGCGGTGGCTGTATTCACCACCACAGGAACGCAAGTCGGGTATTTACCTCGCTACGATGCTGAATACTTCTCGCCGCTCATTCAGCAAGGCATGATAGCGTTGAAAGGTCATGCGGGAGAACCCGAGCGCAGCGATCGTTTACCGCTGGCCATTGAAGTATTTGCCACCGCCAAGATCTCGGAAATCCTTATGCGCGATGCCCGTAACGATTGGCGCGCGATGTTTCACAATGTCATGGTTGATCTTTGGAACCATCTCACGGATTACACCTCCGTGACGCTTCGTGATTTCCGCGACCGCTTCCGCCCTCTGGCCCATGAGCAATCGCTTTTTCCCAAAACGCAATTCCTTTATCGTATGCTCAAGGCTCATATTGTTGATCTGGAATAGCCTGCGGCCATTCCTTTCGTGCGTCACGCGATAGTTGATGTCGCCACCATCGGCCAGACGATCCGCAACCGGGAGGGCGAGCGGCCTCGCGAGCCGGGAAAGGTATGATCCCTGCCTGTTTCCAACCTCTGGAAAAAACCGCTCAGACATTTCCAATGCCTGGAATGGGATCCTGCTGAGAGCTTACCCGTCCTGAGCAACCTGGGTTGCCGTTCGCTCGTTGTGCAACCGCATGATTTCCGCTTCCACGACCTGCCGCTGGCGGTCGGTCAGGAACATGCCTTCGGCGGGAACGGAGGCATGAACGTGGGCGCCTCCGCGTTTGGGCACTTCATGATAGACCCAGCCGAAACCGGCGGCCCATGCCAGCCGGGCCAGCATCTCCAGGCCCAATTCATCGCAGGTGATATCGATGGCCCGGCCCTCTTTGTGCAGGGAGCGATGGTTGTGGATTCCACTCTCCCGGTACGTGTCCTGAACCTTCAGTGTGCCCCCCTTCGCAACCACGAGCTCGATCAGGCGGCGCAACGGCACCTCGAGGGCGCGGTGCATGATGTGATCGTTTTCCGTATCGCCGGTATGGTCATCGTTCTCGCTTTCCCACCACACGCGGGGATCATGAACTTCCACGAGATCATGCGCGGGGAAGAAGTGGTCGGGGTCGGGGCCTCCGTTAACATACCGTTCGGCAATCTTCGGTTTGTGGGTGCGGGCCGGAAAACGGCCGGGCATGTCGCGGACCGGTTCCTGGAACATGGCCAGCGAAATATCGCCTCCGGTCATCAGGGCCTCGTCAGGGATGCGGCTGGGATCGAACAGGCTGGACCTGGAAAACATCCCGGTCTGCATGATCCCGATGCCGATGGTAAGAATGGACAGCAACACACCTCCGCAGATAATGAGCCAGTCAACGCGGGAAGGGGAGCGTACGTGTTCTGCGATCGTCCGGACCAACAGGCGGACTGCGGCGGCAATTTCGCCGGCCGCTTCACTGAACCACCTTCGCATGCGTCGGGTCCTTATTCGGCGGGATCAGCTTCTTCGGGGAGCAGGCGCACGACCGCCCGCCGATCCGCGCTGAAGAGATCCGCGGCCAGGGAGCGAATGTCGTCAGGGGTCAGCGCGTCGAGGCGCGCGGGCAGGTCGAACGCATAGTCGTAGCCGAGTCCGTACAGTTCATTCAACGCGCAGAGCTGGGAAAGCTCGAGGTTGTTCTGAAGGCTCATGGCATGCGACGCAAGGATCTGTTCCCGGGCGCGGTTGAACTCGTCTTCCCGCAGTCCCTCGTTCACCAGGCGCTCAACCTGGGCATCAACCTGCTCGCGAACGTCGGCGATGGCCTCGTCGGTCGTACCGGCGTAAAAGGCAAACAGACCCGGATCGATGCCGGCCATGTTCATGGCCCCGATGTAATAGACAAGCCCGCGCTTTTCACGGACTTCGATCGCGAGGTCGGAGGACAGGCCGCTCATGGCACGGTTGAGGATGGACATGGCATCGATCCGCGGATCATCAATCTCCAACCCCCGGTATCCGACCAGCAGAATCGCCTGCTCGCTGTCATCCCGGGTGTCCGTTTCCGCAGGAAGACTGTCCGGCATCAGAGGCCGTTCCACACGATCCATTGCATGTCCGGTCAATCCGCCAAAAGCCCGTTCGGCGAGGTTGGAGGCGGTTTCCGCATCAATGTCCCCGAACAGGGAAATCACGACATTGCCGGCATTCACATGATCCCGGTAGTATCGAAGAACATCATCACGGGTCAGAGCATGTACACTGTCGACACCGCCCGCGGTAAGGAACCGGTAGGGATGGGCGCCGAACAACAGGTCGCGAAGCGCATTCTGGGCCTGGGTCATCGGCTGTTCAAGCTGATGCTTGATTCCCGCGGCCTGCACGTCCTTCTGCTTCTCGATTTCCTTTTCGTCCAGCGCCGGCTCCCGCACGCATTCCCCGAGAAGCTCGGCGAGGAACTCCGCATCCTCGGACAGACCCGATGCCAGCAAGCCGAAGCTGTTGCGACCGGAAAAGCTTTGCAGGGTGATGCCGCGACGGTCGGTTTCCTCCGCGATGACCGCCGAGGTGCGCTTGACCGTTCCGCGGGTCAGCAGGTCCGCGGTGAGCTGGGTAATGCCGTTGTTGTTTTCGGTTTCCGAAAGCAGACCGCCTCCGAACACCACGCTCATATAGACAAACGGGAGACGGCGATCTTCGCGGACAATCAGCGGAATGCCGTTCGCCAGGGTCACGCGGGTTCCGGCCGTGACGTAGAGCCCCGCCTCCACCACGCAACGGTCGCCCAGCGAGATGCCGATGCCGGCGTTGGCGCCCAGGAGGCTGCGTTCACCCACCGAGTTGACGGTCTTGCCGCCGCCGGACAGCGTACCC
>JAUIHQ010000032.1 GCA_030432155.1 bacterium
GTGTGAAGCATGCGGGTGGAGGAGGAGCGGATCGCCGGGGGCAGGAATGCCCCCGCTCCGTTTGGTCACCCACTGCGAATGAAGTTTACCACGCCAACAGGAACGGGGGCTTTCCAGCCCCCGGGGGCGTGTGTGAAGGATGGGGGTGGAGGAGGAGCGGGTTGCCGCGAATGGTTTGGGTTACTTCCACGGCAGGCGGTTCATGCTGCGCGACCAGAGGAAGCGCAGCGCGGCGCGCATGGTGGTCTCCGAGGTTTCCTCCACGGAGCGGAGGAACAGCCAGGCGGACGAACGGAAGGCCGCGGAGATCAGAAACAGGGTGTGAAACCCGGTCCACTGGAACACCCCGATCACAAAGGTCCCCTTCTGGAGCAGAGGCAGCAGGATCCCCGAACATGTTCCGGCCAGGAAACCGGCGAGGCCTGAAGCGGCTCCGAGCACGGCGATATACCCCATGCGGCGGTTGCGCGGCGCCTGGGCGAGACTCAGGTTGAACATCGCGGCGTTGATGCCGCCCCACGACAGGGCATCCATGACACTGCTGATCCAGATAAAGATCAGCATCCCCGGCCAGGACAACATCCATAACAAAGGGTGAAGCGTGCCCGCCAGAAGGGTTGTGATACCCAGTACCCGCTTGTGCCCGACCTGGTCGGCCAGCAGTCCCCACAAAGGCGCCGTCACGAGGGTGGCGAGGGCGGAAATGCCGCTCCACAGCGCAAGCTGGGTGAAACTCATGTGCAGATGCTGGAAAAAGTAGGGAAGAACAAATGGCGCGGCCAGCATGACCGAAGCATTCCAATACATGGAAAAGAATATGAAGCGTCGAAACGAGGGATCGGAAAATGGTTCCCGGACCGTCCGGGCCAGGGAGAGCCGACGGGCGGACCAGACCGGATCGGCGTGATACCCGTACATCCGGATACCGACAAAAGCGCTGAGGACGGCGAGCAAAAAGACAACCTGGAATGCCGCAGGCTTTGCGGTGTGGTCAATGTAGATACTCGCCCCGATCAGCGTGACCGTCCCCACGACCCCCATCAAGCCGTTCCGCAGACCGAAATACCGGCCTCGACCTTCCTCCGGTATGACATCACTCATCAGCGAAACCCATGCCGGCCCGGCCGCGGTCTGAAAAATCGAGGAGAAGAGCAAGACCGCCAGCATGATGCCGATCATCACCGGCGGCTCAACCGGGAAAAGCGGCAGAAGCACCGGCAGCATCCACACCCCCCGCCCGAGGATCGCCAGGTAGATCATGAGTTTGCGTCGACTGCCGACCCCCGACGATAACCAGGTCGTCACCGGAGTGACCAATTGGGCCAGCAGCGGAAAACTCGCCATGGCGGCAAGCGCCATCGGTCCCGCCCCGAGGAACAGCATCCAGCCGGTCAGAATACTCCCGGTCGTCCACACCATGAAGGTCTGGGTAAACGCTCCTTCGATCATCGAATACGAGGATGTCCGGCGAATATGGTCGGGTGAAGGCGCAACCGCGATGCGGGGATTCAGGGCATCGATGGAATCATCTATGTTGCGGGCGGAAGCCATGAGACCAGGCCGTCGAGTATCAGTCGATAAAATCGTGGAACGCCTTGGCAAAAGCGTTGAGGTTTTCGTATCCGTAGTGATCACGGAGCGCAGCTTCGGCCGGGCGGCCCGCGGCGGCGTCCTGAACAAACGGAGCAAACACTTCGATCGGGTGTTCCAGCATCAGGAATCCGACGACATACTTGGCGGTCTGGTAGAACGCATCCACTTCCCGGGTGCTGGACGGATAGGATGAAGCGGTCAAAAGGGCCTCGACAGGATACAGAGTGCGGATGCTGTCGAATTGCGTACTGCGGCTTTTCTTGATCCCCTTGAACGCAGCATAGCCGAATTCCTCGTACCACTCCGCGGTGCCTTCGTTGAGCCAGAGGGGAAGGCGGCCCGGGAAAAAACGGTTAAAGATGACATGCGTCATTTCATGGCTGAGGACATCCCCGCTGGAGGATGTATTGTCCGCCTGCTGAAGATACATCGAGGGTCCGGACACATAGGAGAAGGCCCACTCGGCGGCGGTACCGTGACGGCGGAGGAAGTACTGCCAGTCCTCCTCCGAGCGGAAAATGAATATGTGGGAGCGGCCTTGCAGCTTGTCTTCACGTCCCTTCAGATCCGCGGCGATATGATCATAAAAAAACTCGGCCATCCGGCCGACCTTGGCGGCAAACATTTTCCGTTCGAAATGAAATACGAAATGATCGGACTGGGCATGCCGCCACTTGAACTCGGAATCGTTCAGCACACTTCGCCCGACATCCGACAGGAGCGTCGTATCGAACTCTCCATCCTCCACATCCACCCAGGAATCGGGGGTCGAGGCCGATACGGGCGAAGCATGCACGAGGAGAGCGATCAGCGCTATCGCAGCCGGTATGATAGGTTGTATTGTCATGTCGCAGATTCTCCTTCCTCGGCCGCAGTCGGTTCAACCAGGCGGCCTTTGCGCTGATCGAGCTCGCGGCGAATCTGGGCGGCCAGCACCGGTCCCACGCCGGGAACCGCGGCGATCTCGGCTTCGGATGCCCGCCCGAGGCGAACGACCGAGCCAAAGTGTCGTATCAGCAATTCTTTACGCTTTTCGCCAATTCCCTCGATCTCATCAAGTACCGATTCCCGGATTCGTTTCTGCCGCAGGCCTCGATGGTGGTTCAGGGCGAAACGATGTGCTTCGTCACGTATCCTCTGCAGGATTCTGAGCCCGGGCGAATCAGGGGGGAGCCGGACCGGCATGTCGGTCAGGTTGGGTTCGAGATAAACCTCCTCCAGCTTCTTGGCGAGACCGGCGCTGCGAAGCGAGGTGATGCCGAGGGCCTTCAGGGAGTCGCGGGCGGCCTGGAGTTGGGTCGCGCCGCCGTCGATCAACAGTAGATCCGGAAGCGGCTTCCCCTCGTCGAGCTGCCTGCGGTACCGGCGATAGACCGCCTCCCCCATCATCGCCGGATCATCGATGCCGTGAACCGTCTTGATCCGAAAATGCCGGTATCGGTTGCCGCGCGGCAATCCGCCAACCGCACAGACCATGCTGGCTACAGCATGGGTGCCGGAGATGTTGGAAATATCGAAACATTCAATCACCTCGGGCTTCCGCGGCAGCCCGAGTTCTTTCTGCAGCTCCCGCAGGCCTTCCCGGGCATCCTCCTGCTGCATGGCGAGGTCACGCAAGCCCCGGGAACGGTCCCGCATGGCTTTCCGAAGCATCCGGAGGGTGTCGCGCAGGGCCGCGGCATGTTCAAACCGCTGATCCGCCGCGGCCTTCTTCATCTCGTCTTCCAGCATCTGAAGGTGTTCCCGGCGATTTCCTTCCAGGAAGGCGCAGGCTTCATCCACTTTGGCCCGGTACGCCCCGGCATCGATTCTTTCCATGCAGGGGGCGGTACAGAAGCGAATAATGTCATTATGACAATGCCGGTAGTCTTCGGCATCGGGAACCCGCGGTGTGCAGGAACGAAGACCGTAGGTTTTCTCCACGAACTCCATGGCCGCGCGGGCCACACCGGAATCGGCATACGGCCCAAAGTACCTCGCGCCGTCGTTCTTGCGAATCCGGCAGGTCGTAAACCTCGGCACGGGGTCGTCGGGATGTATGCGAAGCAGGAGGAACCGCTTGTCGTCGCGGAAATGAACATTGTACCTGGGTCGATGCTCCTTGATCAACCGGCCCTCGGTCACAACCGCATCCGCTTCCGACCGCACCACGATGTATTCAAAGTCGTCGATACTGTTGATCAGGCTGCGGAGCTTGGGATCGGCGCTTCGAAGAGTGCCCTGTTGAAAATAGTGCCGGACCCGACTGCGGAGCGAGGTCGCCTTTCCCACATAGATGATGCGACCGCTTCGGTCCCGCATGACGTACACCCCCGGTTTGTTGGGAAGTCCGGTCAGTTTCTTCTTCACTTTCTCCGATGTTGCCATACAAGGGAACTATACCATACAAGAGCGGCCCGAAAGCAGGAAACCGATGAGCGGACAGGGGAAAAACCAGGTGGTGTATGTGGACTCCGGCGGCATGAAGCGTCGGTATGTCGTACATATACCGGTCGACCATGATGGCCCGATGCCGGTGGTGGTGATGCTGGACGGACGAGGGGGGACGCCGTGGACCGCGATGAAGGTTACGCGATGGAATGAGTTTGCATCGGTCCGCGGCATTCTCATGGTCTATCCTGAAGCCCTGCGCCTCGACCCGGACCAGCCGCTTCACTTCCTGACCAATCCCCAGATGTGGAACGCAGGCATCGGAGGGTCGGACGTGGCCCGGGACGATGTGGATGATCTCGGATTTCTGAACGTGGTTCTGCGGGATGTCCACCAGCGCTTTCCCACCGACGATCGGCGGACCTACATGACCGGTTTTTCGAATGGCGCATCCATGACCTATCGTTATGCGACCGCCTACCCGGAGGATGTTGCGGCGATTGCGCCGGTGGCCGGGCACATGAGGCTGCCCGACATCCGCCGACTCCACCCTGCCCTGCCCATGATCACCCTGTTCGGGAAACTCGACCCTCTCGTTCCCTACGAGGGCGGGAAGGTGGAGTTGCCGTGGGGAGCAACGGAGCAACGCCCGCCCGCGATTGCATCAGCAAGAAAATGGGCGGAGCTGCTGGGTCACCCCCTCGATGCCGGTGTGACCACAAACAAAGACGGAATCACGACCGTCCGGTTCGGCCGGGAAGGTGCGGAGGACGAAGTTGTGTTTCTGGCCGTTGATGACCTCGGACATGTCTGGCCGGGCGGCCACCGACTGCTGCCTCACCAACTGGTCGGCGAAGGTTCGGATCGGCTCAACGGCAACGAAACCATCTGGTCGTTCTTTCAGAAGGACCGCCGGGCCTGATCAAAGACGTTCAAAGGTCCCTGGTCAGACCCGGTTCACGGGCATGCGTGAGCATCCCCCTCGGAGGTCAATGATTCCGAACGGGAGGGCGAGCGGCTCGCGAGCCGGTTTGATGATAACCTCGATGTTCGATGCAACGGATTGCCGTGGCGATCTGCAGGAGAACGAACAGGAGCGGGCTCGAAAAGGAATGGGATGATGATTGATGGAGACAGGGTCGGGTTGGCGATGGTCACGGCTCTCCGCCTTACGCAGGCCGACGCTTTCCTGGCCCAATCCCGCGAGCTTGCACGGTCGACTGCGCAGCCGCTCCCGTCCACGACCGCTTACCGCCTTCAGAAAACCATGCTCGGGTCGAGATCGCGGAGGGCGAGGACGGACATGGCGGTGGTGTAGACGCGTCCGCCGGCCTTGGCCCACAAATCGTGGGGCGGCCAACTTCCGGCCATATCCGACTCACGGTCCTGGAGCTCGGTCAGCACCCGGGTCAGCGTGCCGGCGGCTTCGCTGTCGTGCTCACCGGCTTCCCGCAACGCCGTAGCCTGAAAGAATAGGCGATAATAATCCACTTCCATCCCGTCCACCGCGACATCACCCCGTATCTGCTGAAGCATCGTCCTCAGCGTGCCGGTGTCGGGCCCGTCACCTCGCAACAGACACAGCGCAGCCGCCGCGGTCAGGGTTTCGGGACCCCGCGGATAGTCGTGCCGCTCGCGATACCCCGCCCGGCCCTCGGCATCCACAACCCCCGCCATCCATTGCATCCCCCGCGCAAGCGTGCGGTCCAGCCCGTTCACTCCATACTGATCCGCCCGGGTCACCGCAAGCAGTGCCCAGGCAGAGAGAAGGGTGTTGGGCCGTGACCGGGGCGCCCGTAAATAGGTCCACCCGCCATCCTCTTTCTGTGAGCGGACAAGGAGGTCCACACCAAGCCGGATCGATTCATCCGATCCGGAAGGCTCAACCTGTTCCCGGGCCGCCATCAGCGCAATACAGGCAAGAGCATGATTGTATAGCGATCCGGTGCAATCCGGCCCGAATCGGCCGTCCTCGTTCTGCCGGGTCATCAGGTAGCGGGAACCGTTTTCCAGAGCCCGGGCATATCGGGGGTCATCCGCATGGATGGATGTGGAAAGGGCAAGCATGGCCAAGGATGAAATGCCCACATCATAGTTGGGCTGCCCCCCCCCTGCCATCGCGGACCAACCGCCATCCGAACCCTGCGAAGAAAGCAACCATGCTTCGGCATGACGAAGAACAGAATCACCGGCCGAGAGGGTATCCGATTCATCCGGGGAACGTTCCGGAGACCCGGCGACGTCCGCCACCCGCGGCACACGGATCGCCCCCGCGACATCCATCACCTCCTTCGCCGCATCCACGGAATCTTCCGCCGGAGCTGCAGCGAGTGACCCGGGACCCGATCTTTCTTCCATCACATCACCGGATGCCTGATGACCGGCCGGCGGGTCGTATTTCGGTTCAGGATGTAAAGATCCTGTTTCCGATAACATTTCGACATCCTGCAGGGGTTCAGCAGCAACATCGACCGGTTGATCCCGCTTTCCCTGAAACGTGAAAAACCAGCCTGCCGCAAGGACGGCGGCGACCGCCGCCGCGCTTCGCAGACAGACAAGGCGGGTCCGGACTTTGCGTTTTTCGTCACGCATCCGGGCAAGGATCGGAAGCGTCAAATCAAATCCCTGCTCATCCGGCGACGAGGCTAGCTTCTCCATCACGCCGCGGGTCTGCATGACAACCTCCCGGCAAGCCGTGCAACCGACAAGGTGGGATTCCATCCCCTCCACCCGGTCCCCCGCCGCATAGGCTGCAGCCTCATCCGCTCGAGGACATGGGTGCTGATTGTTATTCTGCCGATTCATGTATCATCTCCCGCAACCGTTTCAATGCGTGAAACACTCTCGATTTCACGGTTCCCTCCGGAACCCCGATCACCTCCGACGCTTCCGGATACGTCAGGCCCTGCATGTGGATCAACACCACGGCTTCCCGGGCGTCCGCCGGCAGCCGCCCCAACAGCTCGCTGATATCCATCGACCGGCCGGCCTCGGGGGCTGGATGTGACATGTCTTCCGGCGATGCTTCCAGGCGATACCGCTCATGCAGATCCTGTTTACGCGATCGTTTCCGGATGTGGTCGATCATCACATTGCGAGCTACCGTGTAGAGAAACGTCGTAAACTTTGCCTGCTTCCGTATCCTCCGGCAGTGGCGGTACATCCGGATCATCGTCTCCTGGACGAGATCCTCTCCATCCTGTTGAACGCCGCTGCGGCGGAAATAGTTCAACAACGATTGCTGATGCCTCGCGACCAATTCGGCCATGGCGGCCTCGTCATCATGATCGCGGAGCCGCGCCAGCAGATCCCAGTCATCAAGAGGTTTTGCTTCGTCTCGCATGGAAGGCTCAACACCCTAGGGATGGGTCGGTTATTCCACAACACTGATTATTTTCACGTTTGTTGTGAACGGATCCGAGACAGCATTCGTTACGGATCATGATGCCACTGTATATCACCGAATCCAGCATGAGAATGGTACCGGCGCCGATCCGATCATGCGGATTCTCCCTTTCGGATCACCAACGAACCCAATCCGGCCGCCGTGCGGTTCCCGGTCTTTATACCCCCAAACCCATACACGGAGAAAAACATGAATAAATACGCAAAACATCGCGCATGCCGGTTGGCGGCCGGTCTGCTCGTGACCGGCGCCATGACCGCCATCGGCCAGGAGGCCGTTCAGGAACTTCCGCCGATCGTCGTAACCCCGCTGCGGCTCGCCCAGGATCCGGTGGATGTTCCGTATGCATCATACCGGGTATCATCAACCGATCTGAATCGGGCAATGCCGCGTACCTCGCCGGATGCCCTCAAAGGCATTCCCTCCGTGATGCTGCAGAAAACTGCATACGGGCAGGGGTCGCCCTACATCCGCGGCTTCACCGGGTTCCGGACCCTGATGACGGTGGACAAAATCCGCCTGAACAATTCCGTGTTCCGCGACGGGCCGAACCAGTACTGGAATACCATCGATGTCCTTTCCATTGACCGGTACGAGGTGGTGCTGGGTCCGGCGTCGGTGCTGTACGGCAGCGATGCCGTGGGCGGGGCGGTTCACGCCCTGACCGCCACCACCCTGGACCTCGGGAAACCCTATGGCGGAAGAGCTGAAGTTCGTGCAGCCTCCGCCGACGAATCTTACCAGGTCCGCCTTGAAGGCTCGGCGATGCCTTCGGAGAACATCGGCATTCGCGCCGGCGTGTCCATCAAGTCCTTTGGGGATCTCGAAGGCGGAAAAGATGTAGGAACCCAGGAGAAAACCGGGTACGACGAGTTGGATTACGACTTCCGTGCCGACATGCGGCCCTGGGATGATACCACCCTGACGGTTGCCCACCAATCGGTGGATCAGGATGATGCATGGCGGTCCCACAGCACGATATACGGTATCGAATGGGAAGGTCTGGAGCACGGGAGCGATCTCAAGCGCGCCCTCGACCAGGACCGTACCCTCACCTATGCCCGTATCGTCCGAACCAACATAGCAACGGCCGTGGATGCGGTGGAGTGGACGGTATCGCGTCACCGGCAGGAAGAAACCGAGGACCGGATACGCAGCTCCGGGGAACAGAACCTTCAAGGCTTCGATGTCGTCACCTGGGGCGCCGATCTTTCGATCGAACAGGATTCGGATGCCGGCCGTTGGGTGTATGGGGCCGATCTGTACTATGACGAAGTCGACTCCTTCCGCCGCGACTACAATCCCGATGGAAGTCTGAAGAAGACGCGAATCCAGGGACCGGTTGCCGACGATGCCACATACACGATCGCCGGCGCCTTCATCCAGGACACCATCAGCTTCCAGGAAGACCGGATCCAGGTGACACCGGGCATCCGGTATACCTATGCCGAGCTTGATGCGGATAAAGTCGCCGATCCGGAATCCGGCGATGCCATCTCCCTGTCTGATTCCTGGGATGATGTTGTGGGATCCCTCCGGTTCATCAGCCACCTCGACGATGCAAAATCGCTGTCTGTTATCGCCGGCATTTCCGAGGCCTTTCGCGCCCCCAACCTCTCGGACATGACCCGGTTTGATATCGCCCGCAGCGGTGAGCTTGAGACTCCGGTGCTGGACCTTGATCCCGAGCGGTATCTCACTTCGGATATCGGACTGCGCGGCCGTCATGACGGTACGGGATGGGAGGTCATGTATTACTACACGATGATCGATGACATGATCGTCCGCACCCCCACCGGTCGCATCATCGATGACCAGGTCGAGGTGACCAAAAAGAATGCAGGTGACGGCTTCGTACAGGGAGTCGAAGCGAGCATCTCCCAGGCCATCGGCGACGAGTGGACGGTCCTGTTGCGCGGTTCGTGGCAGGAAGGTGAAGTCGATGGCTATCCGACCTCGGACCCGGACCAGCAACGGGATTACATCAGCCGCCTGATGCCGCTGACCGGCCGGATTGCCGTGCGTTATCAACCGGTGGATACGGATTACTGGCTGGAAGCACTGGTGGATGCCGCAGAAAAGGCGGATAAATTGTCCGAGCGAGACATCGCCGACACCCAGCGCATCCCGCCCGGCGGCACCCCCGGCTACGCGGTCGCGACCATCCGGGGCGGTTTCGCCTTCGGCAGCCTGGACTGCAGCCTGGCCGTGGAAAACATCTTCGATGAGGACTATCGGATTCATGGTTCCGGGGTGAACGAGCCCGGCCGTAACTTTGTCGTCAGTGTCGGATCCACCTTCTGACCGTTTGGGCCTGATCGGGATATGCGGTATGTTGCCGCATGTCCGGATCCAGCCAACCCACCATCCTGCTGACCGGCGCGACCGGCTATGTCGGCTCGCGC
Organism: bacterium; assembly: GCA_030432155.1. Classification (GTDB taxonomy): domain Bacteria; phylum Verrucomicrobiota; class Kiritimatiellia; order CAIVKH01; family CAIVKH01; genus JAUIHQ01. Next base: position 9,775 of record JAUIHQ010000032.1, read on the forward strand.
CTGCTCACCCGTCTGCTGCGACAGGACTGCACGGTACGTTGTTTCGTTCGAGACCGTACGCGACTGCGCGAACCTCCCGGTGATGCGGTGGGCGTGATGGAGGCGGTGGAAGGCGATATTCTGGATCCTACGGCGGTTGCCAGGGCGGTTGAGGGTGCGGATATCATCTATTACCTGATCCACTCCATGGGATCGTCCGACACGTTTGAGGATGCGGACCGGCAAGCGGCGATGAATCTAGCCGGAGCGGCCCGCGCAGCCGGGGCAAACCGCATTATCTATCTCGGCGGTCTCGGTGATGAACAGGCGGATCTGTCGCCCCACCTGCGGAGTCGCCACGAGGTGGGGCATATTCTCCGCGAGGAAAGCGAATGCCCGGTGGTTGAGTTCAGGGCGTCGGCGGTCATTGGTTCAGGCAGCCTCTCCTACGAGATGATCCGGGCGCTTACCGAACGACTGCCGGTCATGATCTGTCCCAAGTGGGTCGAAACCATGGCCCAACCGATTTCGATTCTCGACCTGCTGGCTTACCTCGAGGCGGCGGCGGAGCTGATGCCATGTGACAGCCGCATTTATGAAATCGGCGGCGCCGACCGCATGACCTACGGCGATCTGATGCGGGAATATGCCCGGCAGCGCGGGCTGAAAAGGAAACTCATTCCGGTTCCGGTGCTGACGCCGCGGCTGTCCAGCCTCTGGCTGGGCCTGGTCACCCCGCTCTACGCCCGGATCGGCCGGAAGCTCGTGGAGAGTCTTACGTTTCCCACGGTGGTGACCCATGAAGATGCCGCGCGGGATTTCGATATCCGGCCCATGGGGGTGGCCGATGCCATTGCCTCGGCCCTGCGGACCGAGGACCGGGCATTTGTCGAGTCGCACTGGGCCGATGCCGTGTCGTCCCTCGGTCCGGAACCGTCATGGGCCGGAGTCCGGTTCGGAAACCGGCTCCTCGACCAACGCTCCATCCACACGGATGTCACACCGGAACAGGCCTTCCGGCCGATCCGTCGTATCGGCGGGCGAACAGGCTGGTATTACGGAAACTGGCTATGGACCTGCCGCGGAGCCATCGACAAGCTGTTCGGCGGCCCGGGGATGGGCCGTGGCCGCAGGGATCCGGACCAGCTTGCTGTTGGCGATATCGTGGATTGCTGGCGGGTCGAAGCGTTGGAAGAGAACCGCCGGCTACTGCTTCGGGCGGAAATGAAACTTCCGGGAAGAGCCTGGCTGGAGTTTCGTGTCGAACCGGATGGCGATGGCGCCACCATTCATCAAACCGCGATGTTTGACCCGGCCGGCCTCGCCGGACTGCTCTACTGGTACAGCATATTCCCCCTGCACCAGCTCGTGTTTGAAGGCATGTTGAAAGGTGTGGTGCGGGCGGCGTGATCGGGACATGAATTTCAGATCCGAAGCGGGAGCATGCCCCTCCAGATGTTCGCTGATTCCAAACGGGAGGGCGAGCGGCTCGCGAGCCGGGTTTGGCGGGTCCACGGATCGCACGGATCTTCACGAATGGCTTCAACCATATCTGAGCACACAAACAGCGTCGCATCCACGGATCGGTGACGTGTATCGGGCGCGTGGCGGCGAAATGAACGTTGAATGATCCGCCATTCAGGATTTGGATGCTCGACGTTTACCTATACATGAGCGATCAACCCACAACGGCCTGCATCGTCATGATCTCAACCTCATTCACCTTCTTGAGACGGGTATCCTCGGTAATCAGAACCGGCCGGGGATATTGAAGGGCGCACGCAACCTGAAACATGTCCGGCAACGGATACCCGTATGCACCGCGTAAGGCGCCGGCCATCACCCCGATCTCCGGATCGATGGAAATCAATTCAATACCGCGCAGGGTCCGCAAAGCCCGCCGGTAGGTGTCTGCGATGTCAGGACGTTTCTTTTCCAGCGGCTTCACCACCAGTTCCGCCATCGTCACCGGAGTTACCACGCCGCGAAAGTAACCCGATGCCGCAGCATCGACAAGGGCTTCAGCCCGGGTGCCGAACGTCGGATGATCCTCGAACAAGTAGATGAAAATATTCGTATCAATGACCGCGAAATCATCCGGGGAAAGGGCAGCCCGCTTCACCGTCGGGTTTCCCATTCTTCCCGAAGCTCGCGGACGTAGCTGACCGGATCCTTACTTCCGGACATATCCCGCCCGATCCCGCGCAGCCTGCGGGCATCCACAACCCTCAATTCCAGATGATCGCCAACCTGTTCGATCGCCACCTTGTCCCCCACCCGGATATCAAACTTGTTGCGGACATCCGAAGGGATGACAACCTGGTATCGTCCGCCTACAGTTGCTGTCGTCATACAGTCTCCTTACCATTCATACATGCTACAGAAATGTATGATGACATGACAACCACACAGATTGTGATGCGGAACCCGGCTCATAAGCGGCGGATGGGTAGCCTGTATGCCCGGCGGGATGTTGGCATCCTCTCGATGGAGGCTTATTGGTTTTTGAGAAAGTCTTCCGCTGTCATGCCAATGTCTTTTGCAATCCGGCGGAGCAAGATGGGTGATAGATCTCGCGAGCCATGATCGGGAACCGTTGTCTGCCGTCCATCCGGATGACGAAATTGACGATGAGATCCGCGCTGCCGAACTTGCTCAAATCCCAGCCGTGCCAGAATTCGGATCACTTCTTTTGGCTTGAGAACAGGAAGGGAGCCCACGGCTTACACCGCAACAGCCTGGGTTCCGATAAATTCAGCTTCCAGCTTCGGCTCTCCATCTTCCAATAGCATCTGAAGAACTTCTTGAAGGTTTGCATGCAGCTCTTCAAGTGTTTCACCCTGTGAATGTGCGCCGGGAAAGCCTGGAATGTAGCCAATATATAATTTGGTATCCGGGCAACGCTCAATGATAGCCGTGAAAGTCTTCATGTCGTAATGATATCATCGCGCAACCCTGTTGTCCATTCTGGATAATTCATTATTAATTGCCAATGGATACATGTACCTATTCCCCGGCGAAGGCGCCGGGTTACGGCGCCAACCCTCCGGTGATGATATCGATGCGGCCGGTGGCGGTTCCGGTTCCGATCAGATCCGGTTCCACCGCGAAGGTGATCAGGTGGACCTGGCTGAGGTTCAGGGTATTGTCTTCCAGGTCCTGGGTGGCGATATCGAAATACAGGTTGGAGGCTGTGGACAGGCTGCCCAGCTCAGCCACCGCTTTCCGGTTATCGATATCAACGAACTCAACCCGGACCCTCTCGGCATGGCCGCGTGCTCCGAATCGCACCGTGGTCAATCCCGAAAGGTCTCCGGTCTCCACGACGTTGGTGGTGCCGGGATCATCATACGAAGCAGTCACCCCGTCATACCCGCCGGTCGAGACATCATACGTGAAGAACAGATTGGTGGTTCCGTGCTGTCCGGTATTGCCGGCGAGGTTCGCCCCGCCGAGATCCAGCACCTGCGGCGGGCCGGGAGGAAGGATGGTGACGGTTCCCGTACCCACGCCTGCCGGAACGATCGTGTAGTCGAGACCGTAGGTCCGGACCGCGAATGCACCGGTCAACCGGTCGAAACCCGCGGACTCCTGGTCGAGTACCAGGTTGAACAGGCGAACCGAGGAAAGGTCAAGGCCTCCCTGTTCAAGATACGTCACCGGCAGGGTATACAGCCGCATGTCATTGGTCAGACTCCGGTAGGTGCCGCGAACGATGTTGGTGGCGGCATCGACAAACTCGAATTTCAGGGTCCTCGGCGTGCCGGAAAGGCCGATGGTGAAATCGGTGATCCCGGTCATGTCCACGGTCTCGATCTCGGGCGTTCCGAAGTCGTCAAAGGTAATGGAGATTCCGGCGATGCCCCCGGTTACCAGGTTGTAGGCACAATGGAAAGTCCGCCCCGAATCCTGGGTCAGGGTGGTGGACTCCTCGGTGGATCCTCCGACGGCGTTGATCCGCGGTCTCTCGGGCAGCGGCGTGACATCCAGCCGCGTGATGTCACACATATAGAATCCCATCGAGGCGCCGTCCGCATTCGTGGAAACCGAAAGCCGCTGTCCGGCGTAGAGGGTACGGGTACGCCCCACCTTTTCCCATGCGCCGGTGAGAAGCGAGGATGACTGATAGAACCGGTACGTCCGTTGGCCGACGCCGTCGATACCGGCCTCGAGCCGGTCACCGGCATCCAGGATATCCATCCCGTTACCGGAAGAGGGATCCACCGGGCTGGTACCGGCGATGAACTCGCTGTAGTTGTCAGTCCCGTCCATGTCGGCATCCCCCATCGCACCCTGGTCGGGATCTACGCTGCCGTCGTCGAGAAAATCAAGGCCGTAGAGTTCTTCCCAGTAGTCGGGCAGCCCGTCGCCATCGGTATCGAGCTGCTGGAAGACGAAGTTCGGGAAGCACAGCCCCGCCGACAGCACCTCGAAGAACCCGGTTTCATTCCCGGCGCCGGCAAGGCCGTTGTCGATCACGAAGTTGATGAAGCGGACATGGGTCATCAGCAGGCCCCGTTCCACCAGCCCGGTCGCCGGCACGGTATAAGACGAGAACCCATCGCCGACATCATCCAGAAACACGTTCACCCGGTTGCCGAAGGCGTCTTCAAACTCGACCTTGACCCGGCCGGGGTCGCCGCGAACCGAGAACACGACCCCGGTCAACGAAGAAAGGTCCTCCGACTCATTGGTATCCGGGGTCCCGAAGTCGTCGAACAGAATCGTACCGCCGGTAAACAGATTCCCGGTGATCGACTGATAGACCACCTGGAACCGGCCGGTGGAAAACTGTTCGACCAGTGTATTGGTGGCGGCGCCTCCGAGGGTGATGACATCCGGACATCCCGGCATCAGCGAGGATGGGGCGAGGGCCTCCGCGCCGATCCGGAGGTCCGGCTGGGGTAGCCCATGGATCATGATGCCGGCCGCACCGGCCTCGTTCCCCGCTCCGGCAAGTGCTGCATCCACCACGAAGTTGATGAACCGGGTCTGGGAGATATCAACACCTTCCTGCTCAACTTCAGCAAGGTTGATGCTGAAATACTGAAAAGTATCCGACGCGGTGCCTTCGAGAATGACGATCGCACGGTTGGTGTAAATATCATCGATTTCCACCTTGATGCCGGACGGGGTCCCGGTTACCGCGAGCACAAGATTTCCCAATCCGGAGAGATCCTGCGACTCATTCGTCCCGGTGGTGAAGTCATCAAACAGGATGGTCGCACCCGCGAACCCGCTGCTTACATCGTAGACAAACGAGAACTCCGAGGTCGAAATATGCGATACCTCGGTGCCGGGATTTGCCCCGCCAAGAGTGATCACCTGGGGGAGTCCGGGAACGCTCGAAAGGGTTCCGGTGGTCTGTCCGGTTGCGGTGATCTGGTAGGCCAGGCCATCGACGAGAACCGAGAACCAGCCCGACGTGTTGCCGGCGAGCCCTTCGTCGACCACCATCGGGATCGCCTTGATTTCATTCACGTTCGAAACCAGCGCAGAGGGAATCGTATAATACTTCACCCCAGCTCCTCCGGCGACATTCTGAAGGTTGAACACGGTCTTGTCCCCGTCGGTGCGTTCAAACTCCACCTTCACCGAATCCGGCGTGCCGGTGACCCCGATCACAAACTCCGTGATGCCCGAGAGGTCACGGGCGAGGAAGTCCGGCCAGGAGATGAACACCGCCTCAAATCCCTGGGTCGGAGAGAGCTGGTAAAACGAGGTAAAGTTCGAATGCGAATGGACGATATAGTCATTGGCATTGATCGGATTTACCTGGGGCATGCCCCCGAGATCCGGCAGCGTGGTGATCGTGCCGGTGGAAAGAGGCGTCACGTCATAGGTACCGAGAATTTCCGCATGGAGAGGCGCAACGCCCAACGCCACCACGGCAACCCCGATCCCGCATAACCTGCTGATGTTCAATACCTTCATAACGCCTCCGTATTGTAATCGCTTACATTTCACTCCTGAAGAAAAGCGCAGTACACAAGACCGCGCCACTACATGGAGAAATGTTGTAATGTAAGCGCGTACACTTGTAAAGAGGTTTTTTGGCACGGGGGTGGACACGGGCGGCACGGACTGACACGGACCTGCACGGACAGACACACGGATTGAAGAGTGTTTGTCGGGAAAGAACTGTTTCAATCCCCAACAACCGTGTCTGTCGGTGTCAGTCCGTGTCAGTCCGTGTCAGTCCGTGTCAGTCCGTGCCGCCCGTGTCAGTCCGTGTCCCGCCCCGCGCCATCCACCCCAGGAAAACCAGGCCCGGCAACAGCATCGCGACGGCAAACACATCGCCGTGGCGGGTGTAGAACGTCAGGGCCATGCGGTCGGGCGGAGTCAGGACCGGGGTCACGCGGAAGCCGGGAACTCGTACCTTCCCTTCCCCATCGGCAATCACATCCTGCACCCTGCCCCGGTGATCGATCGCGCAGCTCACGCCTGAGTTGGCCACTCTCACCATCGGTACCCGGTTCTCCACCGCCCGAAACACGCCGTGCGCCATGTGTTGGCGTGAGGCGGCCGACGGATCGAACCAGGCGTCGTTGGTCTGGTTGATCAGAAACCGGGCGCCGTTCCGCACCGATTCCCGGCCCAGCGCGGCCACCGTATCCTCGAAGCAGATCAGGGAGGAAAAGGTCACCGAAGGTTTTTCAATCCGAAACACCGTGCTGGTGGTTCCCGAGGTGAAGCTGGCGGGAACCGGCGCGTAGGTGCTGAGGAACAACAGATGCTCATGAAACGGAATGTATTCGCCGAACAGCACCAGGTGCCGCTTGTCGTAGGTCCCGGTGATCGTTCCCTTGTCATCAAACAAGAAGGAACTGTTGTAGTACCGCACCACCCCGTCATCACCCCACATGGTATCCATGGACCCCACCAGCATGGGCGTCCCCCGGGAGGCGAGGCTGTAGACAAGGTCATAACTCGGCTGGCTCAATCGGACATCATCGGGCAGCGCGGTTTCCGGCCATACCAGAAGATCCGGTTCGGTGAAATCCAGAGCTTTGCCGGTCAGGTCTCCGAGCCGTTCGTATATCAGGTCGATGGTCGAATCCGACCACTTCTGCTCCTGGGGAATGTTCGGCTGCACCATCGCCACCCGGAGCCACTGGCCGCCTACCACCGGCTCCCGGGACATGTTCAACCCGGTGTAAATCCCGACCATGACCACCAGCAGGGATAGGAACAGCTCGGGATGCGGACGCCGGAAACGGCGGGTTTCCCGGTTCACATACCGCAACACGGTGAGGCCGATCCCCATGTTGGTCCAGACCAGCACCGCGGTAACCGCATACACCCCTCCCCATGCGGCATGGGCAATCAAACTAAGATTCGACGACTGGGATACCCCGAAAGGATTCCAGGGAAAGCCGGTCAGCAGATTTCCACGCACCCACTCGAATCCCGTCCACACCGCCGCCGCCCCCAGCATCAAGCCGACATTGGGAAGGAACCGGGCGGCTCCGAACCGCCGGAACCATCCCTGCACCAGCACCGCAAACGGGATCCAGTACAACGCACAGTAAAGGGAGAGCAGGAACCATCCGGCAAGGGTCACACGGGTCAGCCACCAGATGGAGGTCAGCCAGCAGAGCGCGCCGGCCAGGAAACCGGCTTTCAATGCCTGCCGACGGTCGAGAAAATAGAGGCCCAGGACCATCGGTACGAGGGCGACCCACGCGGCGTCGGCCCAGGCCAGGGGGGCGAAGGAGGCCGACATCAACAGACCGGAAGCGGCCGCGCCCAACCAGGGAAGGCGGCGTCTGAACGCCTTCCAGCCCTGCCCGATCCGGTATTCGTTCATCCCGGTCACCGGCGATCAGGCATTGGCGCCATGGCACTTTTTGTACTTCTTGCCGCTGCCGCAGGGACATGGATCATTGCGACCGACCTTGGGCAGCTCACGCTTCACCGGCTGAGGCTTGGATTTCAACGCGGCCTGGAAAGCTGCTTCATTCCCCCGGGCCGGAGCCCCCGCAGGCGCAGCCGCGGGTTCCGCCGCCCCTTCCCCGCCCAGGCTGGCCACCGACCGGTGGACATACTGTTGAGGCAGGGCCTGCAGGAACGACTGAAACGCGGCCATCGACGTCGCCGAACGGAACATGCGGTTCGCGATCTCGGTTTTGATCTTGTCCATCAGGTCCTCGAACATGATGAACGCTTCCTTCTTATATTCCACCAGGGGATCCCGCTGGCCATAAGCCCGCAGACCCACACCCTGGCGAAGGGCGTCCATGCCCCGCAGGTATTCCTGCCAGTGGGAATCAATGGCCTGAAGGATGATGTGGCGCTCCATCTCGTTGATCCGCTCGGGATCTTCCATGCCGATCTTGAGATCATAGGCCCGCTTGACCCGCTCCACGACCTTGTCGGTCAGCGCATCAGGATCCCGCTTTGCCTCCACGAGATCGGCCGACTTGACCCCGATCGGGAAGGTTCCGTTCACCCATTCGAGGAAGTTCTCGAACAGGGCGTCATCGGTTGACCCCTCAACCTGCTGCGCCTGGACGTAGGTTGTTTCCTCCACGACATTGAAAAGGTGCTCGCGCACGTCCTCGCTGTTGAGGACTTCGCTGCGGAAGCCGTAGATGACTTCGCGCTGCTTGTTCATCACGTCGTCGTATTCCAGAGTTCGTTTCCGGATGGAGAAGTTATGCTGCTCAACCCGCCGCTGGGCGCGTTCGATCGACTTGTTCAGCCATGGATGCTCGAGGACTTCGCCCTCCTGGATGCCAAGTTTTTCCATGATCCCGGAAATGCGCTCCGAACCGAACAGGCGCATCAGATCGTCCTCGAGCGACACGAAAAAGCGCGAGGCTCCGGGGTCGCCCTGCCGGGCGCAACGGCCACGAAGCTGGCGGTCGATACGGCGCGACTCATGGCGCTCCGACCCGATCACGTACAGGCCGCACGGCTTCTCGTCCAGGATGTCCCTCAACCTGGCGCCGTTAACCTTGTCATTCAACGATACCTGGGAGGTGATGACATCGCGGTCAATGTGAACCACGCCTTTGCCCAGCTTGATGTCGGTACCGCGGCCGGCCATGTTGGTGGCGATGGTAACCGCCCCGGCCTGGCCCGCATTGGCCACGATATCCGCTTCGCGCTGGTGGTTCTTCGCATTGAGTACATTGTGGGGGATGTTCCGCCGGCGCAGCATCCGGCTGATCAGCTCGGATGTTTCCACCGAAATGGTGCCGACCAGAACCGGCTGTCCCCGTT
>JAUIHQ010000033.1 GCA_030432155.1 bacterium
GAAACCGAGCTGGAAGACCCCTACATCCTGATCTTCGAAAAGAAGATTTCGAGCCTTCAGGATCTTCTTCCGCTCCTCCAGAACGTGGCCAAGGGCGGACGTCCGTTCCTGATCATCGCCGAGGATGTGGAAGGCGAAGCGCTGGCGACCCTCGTGGTCAACAAGCTCCGTGGCACCCTCCAGGTCTGCGCGGTGAAGGCTCCGGGATTCGGTGACCGTCGCAAAGCCATGCTCGAGGACATCGCGATTCTGACCGGCGGACGGTTCATTTCCGAAGATCTCGGAATCAAGCTTGAAGGTGTTCAGCTCAGCGACCTCGGCCGTGCGAAGCGCGTGACCATCGACAAGGAAAACACCACGATCGTCGAAGGCGCCGGGAAGTCGGCCGACATCCAGGCCCGGATCGGTCAGATCCGCCGCCAGATTGATGAGACCACGTCCGACTACGACCGCGAGAAACTGCAGGAGCGCCTGGCCAAGCTGGCCGGCGGTGTTGCGGTGATCAACGTCGGCGCTGCGACCGAGTCCGAGATGAAGGAGAAGAAGGCCCGCGTGGAAGATGCGCTGCACGCGACCCGTGCCGCGGTCGAAGAGGGCATCGTCGCCGGCGGCGGCGTGGCCCTGCTCCGCGCCCAGTCGGTCCTCGAAACCCTGAAGCTTGCGGGTGATGAAGCCATCGGTGCGGAAATTGTCCGCAAGGCCTGCGAAGCTCCGCTTCGCCAGCTCGTGAACAACGCCGGTATCGAAGGCTCCGTCGTCGTCCAGGAAGTCAAGAAGCAGAAGGGCAGCAATGGGTACAACGTGGCCACCGGCGAATACGTCGATATGGTCAAGGCCGGCGTCATCGACCCGACCAAGGTGACCCGTTCGGCCCTGCAGAATGCATCGAGCATCGCATCGCTGCTTCTGACCACCGAGTGCATGATCACCGAGCTTCCGGAAAAGGAATCCAAGCCGGCCGGCGGCCCGGACATGGGTGACATGGGCGGTATGGGCGGCATGTACTAACCCGCATATTGCACGAGCCGCAGGCTGCTCGCTTCATAAGCGCCGTTGAGCGAAAAATTTTTCGCTCAAAGGCTTCGACCCGGTGCTTACGCACCTTGCTCAGGGTTAGCCCTGAGCGGAAGCGGCGCAAGTCGCTGGAGTCGAAGCCCGAAGGGCGAATGTTGCACCCTGCTGATGCAACATTCGGGCTAAGCCGTTCGGATCGACATACAAAGACAACAAGGCGGGACGTCCATCGGGCGTCCCGCTTTTTTTCTGCCGCCGCCAAAACATCGCCGGCCGGTCGACGGAACGGGAATCGGGGTGTATGCTTTCCCCGGGCCGCAGGTACCGGCCGGTTCGATTGGAGAAGCTATGCAACGTCACATTTCATGGGCGGCGTGTTGTCTTGCCGCCATCAGCGCCCTTGCCGTGTACGCCGACCGGCGGGTAGGGGCGGAATATCATCCGTTCGACGAACCGTCGACAGCCCTCCGGGCCGTGGAGCCGGTGACCCCGGGGTGGGGCCATACGGTTACCCTGCCCGTTCCGGATCTGACCGAGGTTATTCGTGAGGACGAAGTACGTGACCGCGAGGGCAAGGCCTACCGGTGGGGGATCCTTCGCTCCCTGCCTGCCCCGATCCCGGTGGATGCCGGATCGCCGGCGTGGGAACCGCTCCCCGATGGGCGCTGGCGCTGGACGGTTCAGCTCCGGCTGCCGGGGGCGCTGGGCGTTCGCGCCGCATTCGCCGTCGATCATGCACCGGATGGAACCCTGCTGGCTGTCTGGCAGCCGGACGACGGGACACCGGTCAGTGCGACGCCGTTGCCGGAATCGACCCCGGAAGGGCAGCCCTTCTGGTCCGGATCGGTTTTCGAGGACGGCATGATTGCCGGTCTGCTTCTTCCCGAGGGAGCTTCGCCGTCCGATGTGAAGGCGTCGGTGGTGCGGGCGGTTCACGTGTACCGGTTTGCCCCCGCGCTGGTCCGGCCGAAGGAAGCAGGTTGTCATAACGACACCGCCTGCCACCCGGAGTGGGATGCCGCCTCCCGGTCGGTGGCGGGAATCGGTTCGGTGAGCAGCGGCATCGGGTTTCTTTTCTGCACCGGCTGCCTGATCGCCGACGGAGATCCCGGAACCAAGGTTCCCTACTTCATGACCGCCAATCACTGTGTCTCCGGACCCGCCGAGGCGGACACCATCGAGACCTACTGGCTGTTCCGTACCGAAACCTGCAACGGGTCGGCGCCCGCGGTCGCATCGGTACCGCGGGTTTCCGGCGGGGCGGATTTCCTTGCCGGGGCCAACCGCTTTTCCGGTACCGATTTCGCCTTGCTTCGCTTGCGCGGGAATCCTCCGGCGGGAACGGTGTTCAGCGGGTGGTCGTCCGCCGCCCTCGCGGCCGGCAATCCGATCACCGGGATTCATCATCCCGATGGCTCGTACCAGCGGATCAGCTTCGGCAATGTCGTGCGTCCGGGCTCCCGCTTCTGGAGCGTGCGGTGGTACAGCGGGGTCACCGAGCCGGGAAGCAGCGGAAGTCCGTTGTTCAACGGATCCATGGAATTCATCGGACAGCTTTACGGGGGAGTCTCCTCCTGCTTCTTTCAGCGGGGTATCGATGAGTACGGGCGGTTTGATATTACCTATCCCTCGGTGCAGCAGTATCTCGATACGCCGGTGGCCGCGGACGCGGGCGGACTGTATCACTTTGACGATCCCCGCGATTTTGACGGCGACGGTGTATCCGACCAGGCGGTCTTTTACCTCGACGGTTCCCGCTGGTACCTGAACAAGAGCCGCGATGGATTCGAGGACTTCGTGTTCGGGTTCGCCGGCGTGATCGCCGCCTCCGGCGATATCGACGGAGACGGCGCCAGCGATCCCATTGCATACCATCCCCCTTCCGGAACCTGGTACATGTTCGGAAGCCGCGACGGATTCCGGACCACCCAGTTCGGTTACGAGGGGACGGTCCCGGTCCCCGGTGACTATGACAACGACGGCACAACCGATATCGCGGTCTTTGAGCCGGCAAGAGGGTTGTGGTTCATCTACCAGTCCCGGGACGGTTTCCGCTTCGAGCGGTTCGGGTTTGAAGGAACGCGTGCCGTACCCGCGGACTACGATGGGGACGGCAAGACCGACCTGTGCGTGGTGGATCCCTCCTCGGCGCGTTGGTATGTCTATGGATCCACCGACCGCTTCGATACCTTTCTTCTCGGTGATGCCGGTACCCGCTACCTCGCGGGCGACTACGACGGCGACGGCCGGGCCGATCAGGCGGCTTGCAATCCGGCCACCGCGGTATGGTCATTCCGGGGTTCGACCGCAGGCGAGTGGACCCGAACCGTGGGCCAGGCCGGCGGGATCCCGGTTCCCGGCGATTACGACGGGGACGGGACGGACGACCCCTGTGTATACCACCTGGCCGACGGGACCTGGACCATTATCGGCTCCACCAGCGGCGTCCGCCAGGTGCAGTTCGGCTGGTCCGAGGCGCCGCCGGTCGGGTACCGGGCGCCGGGGCTCTGAGCCTGTTATCCCCGTCAGGACAGGGGATTGTGCCGACAGGGAGCCGGGGCGGATTCCTCAATTTGCCTGTTGACACAGCGGGATCGTCACCCGTACGCTTGCGGGCTGATTTTTCCAAAGGGTAAGGGTGCATGAATATTTCGTATCTCGATAAAGCCAAAAGCCGCGTTGCCAACGTTCCGCTCCTGATCAACATGGTGTCCCGCCGTGTACGCCAGTTGAACCAGGGCCAGCGACCGCTGATCAAGCCGGACAACAACCGTCAGTCGAATATCGATATCGCCTTGAAGGAAATCGCGGAAGGAAAACTGACCGCGGAATTCACCGCCTCCTCCGCGCCTCGTGCTTCGACGGATGACAACCTGATCGCGCTCTGATCAGACGATCCGTCCTATGGCTTCCCCGGACGGCAGCACATCCTCCTCGTCGACGGGGACCCTCGCCACCAACCGCAAGGCGTCCCACGACTATCACTTTCTCGATACGTTCGAGGCCGGGATATCCCTGCTCGGTCCCGAGGTGAAATCCATCCGTGACGGCAATGTCAGCCTCAATGAGGCCTTCGCACGGTTCGACCGGGGCGAAGTCTACATCTACGGTATGCATATCCAGCCGTATTCCCATGCCCGGACGGATGAGCTCGACCCTGTGCGGCCGCGAAAACTGCTCCTCCACCGCCGGGAAATAGACCGCCTTCAGGGGCAGGTCACCCAGAAGGGCTGTACCCTGGTGCCCCGGCGTATCTACATCACCCGCGGCCGGATCAAGATCGAGCTGGCGCTCGCCAAGGGAAAGCTGAAGGGCGACAAGCGCGAAAGCCTGAAGAAAAAACAGGCGGATCGTGAAGCCTCGCGGGCCGTCCGACGCAATCGTTCATGAGCCGCCGCGGACCTGCCGTCCGGCAATGAAGTGGACATCCGGTCCGGAATGTCGGACGTTTGTACCATGAAGTTCGTCTGGCCCATCCGGCTGGTTCACATCAAGGACCGGCTCTTGTCGACCCTCTGGTTCGTTCCGGCCATCATGTCGCTGGCCTCGCTGGTGCTGGCCGGCGCCATGCCGGCGATCGACCGGCAGGTAGTGATGGGAAAGCATCTCCCGTGGAATCTTGTCACCGCCTCCAGTGTCGAAGGCGCAAGGGCGGTCCTGTCCACCATCGCCGGCTCCATGATCACCGTGGCGGGCGTCGTGTTCTCGGTAACCATTGTCGCGCTGACCCTCGCCAGCTCCCAGTTCGGCCCCCGTCTGCTGCGAAACTTCATGCGGGACACCGCGAACCAGGTCGTGCTGGGAGCGTTCATCGCGACCTTCCTGTATTGTCTCGTGGTGTTGAAGATGGTTCGCGAAGTTCCGGGGGAGGACTTCGTCCCCAATGTTTCACTGCTGGTCGCGCTGGTGCTGGCCGGAGGCTGCATGGCTCTCCTGATCTATTTCATCCATCATATTGCCACCTCCATCCAGGCTGAGCAGGTTGTGGCCCGGGTGATGTCCGAGTTCCGCGAAACCGTAGACCGGCTCTATCCCGAGGCGGATCGTGGTGAGGCCGCGACGGATGAGTCCGGTACCCGTTCGTCGCTTCCCGAATCGTTTGAGGAGACCGCGGAACCGGTTCGCGCCGTGAAGGACGGTTACATACAACGGCTGGATTTTGATGAACTGTTGTCGTGGCTGGCCTCGGAGGATCTGTACCTCGATGTGGCTGTGCAGCCGGGAGAGTTTCATGTGAAGAACGCGATTCTCGCCCGCGTGGGTCCGGCCGATCGGCTTTCCGACGAAGCCAGGAAACGGGTCGCTTCGGCCATGATCCAGGGTCCGGTGCGTACCCCGGTCCAGGATGTGACGTTTTCATTTGGGCAGATTGTGGAGGTTGCCATTCGGTCACTTTCGCCGGGTATCAATGATCCGATGACCGCCATGCATTGTGTCGATCAGCTCACGGCCGCGCTGGCCGAATGTTCTCGTCGGCGTTTTCCCTCTGATGTCCGGATGGATCACGAAGGCTGCGGACGCATACGGACCCGGCCGCTGGCCTTCCGCAATCTGGCCCGTCTTGCGTATCGGCAAATCCATCATCACGGCCGTACCCATCCCGAGGTGGTGAGCAGTTTGCTGCAGTCGATGGAACACCTGCTGCCGCATCTCCGGCATCGGCGCCAGACCGAAGCGGTGAGGGAAGAGTTCGAGAGAGTGCGGGAGGGGGTTGATGCCCATATCTCATCAAACGAAGCCCGAAAGGATTTGCACGAGCAGTGTGATCGGATTGGCGGGTTGCTCGGATCGTGAAGGAACCATGTTTTCCTCCTCGGGTACTCATGCCAATCGCAAATACGTATCGGTATACATGCGCCAGACGATTTGGTTTCAGGTTTCAGTGTTCAGGGGTCAGGAGGGCCTGAAACCTGACACCCGAAACCTATTGAGGAAGACTGAAATAATACCGATACGTTCTTCCGGCTGGTATCATTCCCCGCGAGCGATGAACCGGTATGAAAATACCCGGGTTAACCTGAAGGCGGTTACACTGGTATGTTATCTGCTTTGAAAAGGGGAAACATCAGGCATTGCCGGACCTCGTGATGTGCCACCAGATCGATCGGAAAATTCGCGAGTGGAGGCCGAACCCTTCAACCGGCGACGCGTAAAGAATAGGGACAGGTATATGATTCAGTCAGACACGATGACAACCGGATGGCGGTCGGCCGCGGTTGGGATTCTGTTTATGTCGTTGATGGTAAGCGGATTACCTCTTTACGCCGGGACGGATTCCATGACGTGGCAGGAGCGGTTTGTTCTCGATGGTGAACCGGTCCTTTTGACCGGGGTACAACGGGGAAGCCTTGCCGATGCCAATGGGGTGAATCTGAAGTATTTCCGTCCGGACGGCTCACCCATGCCGGAATCGTTCAACCGGGCTAACCGCAACCGATGGCGGAATCAGGTGCGCCAGGCCGGGGCGGAGTATCACGTTTTTGAGAATTGGAAAGACCGGGCGAATCCTTCGCCGGCGGCCAAGCGGCGTCAGGCATGGTTGCCGGGCCGGTCGGCCTTGCCGTCGGTGGATATCCGCAAACTCCTTCACGAGGATCTCGCGAGAGAAGGCGAGGCCAAGGGCGTCCGCTGGGGCGTGATCCGCTCGCTGGCCCGGCCGGTGGGGATGGATGAAGCGTCGCCCGACTGGATGCCGCTGGAGGAGGGGGGATGGATCTGGTCGCACCTTGTCGAGGCAGAGGGTGCATTCGGCATCCGGATCGGCCTGACCGGTCTCTCGCTTCCGGAGGGAGCCTACGTGGTGGTGTATGACCCCGAAACCCCGGATCATTTTCAGGGCCCGATCGATACGTCCCGGCCGGCCGACAGCCGGGGTGTTGTATGGGCCGAGACCGTGTTCAGTGACCTGGTCAGGGTCGATGTGGTGATCCCGGCCGGCCATGAGCCATCCCATGTTGCCGGTCGCATAGCGTCCCTCGTGCATATATACAAAAGCGGACTTCCCGATTTCCGGGCCAAGGTGGGCTTCTGCCACAACGATGTTTCCTGCTATGCCGACTGGAACCAGCTCGCGCCCGCTGTGGCGGCCCTGGGATCGGTAAACTACGATGACGGTTTCCTCTTCTGTTCCGGCTGTCTGCTTGCCGATGGAAACCCGGTTTCGAGAGTTCCCTATTTCATCACCGCCAATCATTGTATCGCCAACCAGGGCCAGGCCGACACCATGGAATTGTACTGGCTCTACAAGACCCCGGCGTGCGGCGGCAGTCCCCCGTCGATTTTGTCCGTTCCCATGACCGGCGGCGGCGCGGAATATCTCGCCGGCGCCACCCGGTCGTCCGGTTCCGACTTTGCGTTTCTCAAACTCCGCCAGGATCCGCCGGGCGAAACGGTGTTTGCCGGGTGGTCCACTGCCGCCCCGGCATTCGGCGAATCGGTCGCGTCGATTCACTATCCCGACCAATCGTTTGAGCGGGTTAGCTTCGGCAGCGTGATTGGGCTCCTCGACCGTTTTGTCCAGGTCCGGTGGAACAGTGGAACCACCGAGCCCGGCAGCAGCGGGGGTCCGTTATTCAATGCCGCCCGGCAATTCGTAGGCCAGTTATACGGCGGGAGTGCATCCTGTACCGTGACCTATGGCTTCGATGAGTTCGGCCGGTTTGATCGTTCGTACCCGGCCATCGCCCGTTTTCTCCAGTCCGTGCCGGTGGGTCTTCATCACATTGACGATGCCAGGGACTTCGACGGCGACGGCAAATCGGATCTCGCCGTGTACCATGCTCCGGCCGCCCGCTGGTTCATCGCAACCCAGTCCGGCACGAAGATCTTTCAGTACGGGTATGCCGGAACCATCCAGGTCAGCGGGGACTTTGACGGCGACGGCTTCAGCGACCCGGCGGTGTATGATCCCAATCTCGGCCGGTGGTATCTCGGGCGCAGCGCCGGCGGTCAGACCATCGTTCAGTTCGGATTTCCCGGGACCGTTCCCGCCCCGGCCGACTACGACGGCGACGGGAAGACCGACATCGCGGTTTTTCATGCCCCGTCCGGCGGCTGGTACATTTTCGGATCGCGCACCGGGTTCCAGTACACCCAGTTCGGATTCGCCGGCGTGTACGCGGTACCCGCCGATTATGACGGCGACGGGAAGGCGGACATCGCTGTCTATGATCCCAACGGCGGTAACTGGTACCTGTTCCGGTCCCGGCGCGGTTTCAAGCAGCTTCAGTTCGGGTATCCCGGTGTGCTTCCGACCCCCGCGGACTACGATGGTGACGGTCAGGCCGATATATCCGTCTTCGATCAGGACCTGGCCCGCTGGTACGTGTCCGGGTCCACGAACGGCTACAGCGAAACCGATTTCGGGAACAGCGGGGATATCGCGGTGCCCGCGGACTATGATGGCGACGGCATCGATGACTTCTGCACCTATCGCCTTGCCGACGGAACGTGGTTCATCCGGCAGTCCACCGACGGCGTGCTGCAAAAACAGTTCGGATGGTCCGAAGCTCCTCCGGTCGGGTTCCGGTAGGCGGCGATTCTACAACCGCTTCGTGATCCATCGGGAAATGGCGAGGACGGCCGGCTTTTCCTGGCCGTGGAAGCTGTGGTCGGCATCGGGAATGACCACCCGTTCAAAGTCGGCGCTGCGGGTCTTTGCCTCGAGAATGTCCGCCATCTCCTCCACCGGGATACAGGCGAACTGCTCCTCGGCCGGGAACAGCGCCAGCATCGGGGTGGCGATGCGCCGGAAATGCTTCATCGGACCTTCAAAGTCAAACAGCGAAGCCTCCAGCTCGTCCCTGATTGCCACGCTGAGGAAGCGGGCGGCTTCGAATCCCAGGCAGGCCGCGGGCAGGCGGGTGTCGCCTTTTCCTTCCTCCACCAGTTGCCTGGCCCTCCGCACCCAGTAACCGTACCGGGGTCCAAGGTCGCGCCGGCAGATCGCGTAATCGTCCCCGATGGCGGCGAGCACAAGTCCGGTGACATCCGGCCGCTTCCGCACTGCCTGGTAGTAGGTGATTTTCTGGCAGCCCGTACTGTGGCCGATCAGGGTGAAGGTCCGGTATCCCCGTGAAACCCCGAAGGCGAGGGCGGCATCAAGATCCTGGAGACAATCACGGAACGTTTCCGACGCCACCTGGTTCTCGTAGCCGCGGTTGTTGAAGCTCAACACATCAAACCGGCTCCGCCGGCACTGTTCCATCATCGTCTTCTTGAAGACCGACCGATAGAAGTTCCCGCCCATCCCATGGACAAAAACCGCGAGATGGCGATTCGCTTTCGTCCCGTGAGCAAGAAATCCATCCAGCGGCCGCTCCCGCTTCCGTTTCAACGGCAACGCAACCAGCGTCCCCGGCAATGTCCAGCTTTCCAATGACATGCCCCCACCATGAACAACCGGGGAGGGAAGGGAAAAGAAAAATCCGGATTACCATCGATAGATCTGTCTGTACTGCCTGTCCCTGCGATGGTTCCCGGCATCGTTGACCGTCTGGACAACATGCGGGGGGATGGATATGATTCTGCTGTTTCATAAGCGGAGGATGTATATGCCGGGAAGCTTCAGAAAAAAGCTGGAGGCGGCGGATAGTCTGTACCTTCGGGAAAGTTATGCCGCCTGCATTCGGGAATGCGGGGCAATCTTTGAAAAAGGTATGCGGGAGTTGTTACACAACCTGCTCCCGGTGATTGAAGAGCTGCAGCAGAGGCGGATGATCGAAGACGCGGAAAACCTGATCGGCGCCGGCAAGGCTTTTGGAACGTTTCATCTGACACAGCTCGAGGGACTCTACCGTCAGGCCGGCATCTTCGACATGTTGCGTAAACATGTGAAGTCACCCTTGCGCAAGACCCGTCGTATTGACTGGAAAACCATGATTTCCTGGCGCAACGAGGCGGTTCACGAGTGCAGGGAGTTTTCACCGGATGAAGCGATGCAGATGCTGATCTGGACCCGTTCCTTTCTCTATGAATGCGGCCTCGTACCGTCCGGGCATCAACAGGACTCCCCTCCGAAAGCCGATCAACCACAGAAGTCGTGTGCAGGATGCAGCGGTTCCATCAAGGAAGAATGGGCTTACTGTCCGGGTTGCGGCATGCGGCTCAGCCTAACATGCCGCAGTTGCAAACGGATCCTCATGCCGGACTTCCGTATATGCCCATATTGTGAAACCCAGGTTCCTCTGTGCTCGGAACAGGCGCAGCAAATCTCGGAGAAAGTCCGCTCTGAGTATGCGATTCTCTGCCGAGGCGCATGGCTTGATGGAATTATCAATGCCCGGGAGCGGTTGCTGCTCAATCAGGTCAGGCTGGAGCTCGGATTGTCGGATGCCGAGGCGGACGATATTGAACAACGCGAAGCGCCGCCGGGGGTCATCAATTATCTGCGCCTGGTCGAAGGAGCATTGGCGGATGGGGTGATCTCGAAAGAGGAGCGGGCATTTCTCAATCGAAAAGCAGCATCTCTGGGAATCGATCCGGCAGATGCGAATGAGCTTGAGGAGGCATTGAAGGCGTGTGAGGAAAAGCGAGGCGGCGAACTGGTTGTTCTGGGATGAGCGCGAACACCGAAAACCGTATGTTATTCCGGCTTTTTCTGATCGTGTCTTGAAGCTGTAATCGCCCTCAGCCAGCTCCGCATCGAGTTTCGTTCCCGGATCCGCAAGGCCAGGCCGTGAATCGGGTCGCCTTCGGCAAATTCAGTGGCAAGCTCTTCGGGAATAAAGGCATTCCCGGCATGTCCGCCGCCTCCCAAATCTTTGTTTCGAGGACGAAACGGGCCTTCGTAGCACCCCCAGTGATCCGCCGTCCGGACAACCGTGTCCGGTTCGATATCCTCGATCCACCACCGTCCCTGATTGTCGACAAGAACGCGGCATTGTGCCGGTTGGCCGGGAAGCCAGCCTTCCACCTTTGGGAAACGATCGTGAAAGACACGAAAGGATTCCCCAGTGGAGAGCATGATGCGAAGACTTTTGTTATCATCGCACCGGTCGGTGACAATCGCATGGGTCAGGGGAACCGCGTCCCATGACCGGCCCTCGCGCTTTTCGATCGAGCGAACCATGAACCTGGCGTCCTGCCATTCGCCCCGGACGAACACCGGCGTACCCGGTGAAGCGTCGTTCCATCCCGGGAAACGGCGGGCCGGTACAAGGGATGTCGAGAGGGATCCGCGCCTGAATGTTCCCGCGAGGATGATGTGTGGTCTTGCCGGATCACCGACCATGACCGTTTTCACGATGACGGAATCAATCGCCGGGAGATCGCTGAAAAGCAGGGATTCGGCGGGCTCTGACCATTCCCCGTATCGATTGGATCCGTCCACCGGTGTTGCATCCACATACCATGCGGCCTGCATCATCTCCTTTTCTCGCGGAGGAATGTGCCATCCGTTCTCTGTCCGCGTGGCTACGGCCCGATCGAGTTCGTGCCGGGCTTCGTTCGGATGCCCGGCTTCGACCAAGGCCTCGGCAAGATCGACGCGCACGTTGAGCAGGAATGCCTCACCCTTCACACGGCACCGGACGGATCGGCAGAGGCAGGCAAGCCGGTTGGGATGATTGCGATCGAAGCATTGCGCGAGAAAATGCCAGGCCCAGAATTCCGAGCCCTGCTGCCGAACCAGGGGGATCAGGTACTGAAGGGCTTTGTCCCTGTTCCCGATGGCAAGCAACGTCCGAACCAGATAGAGGGGGAACCATTTGCGGGCGGGGAAGGCATCCTCCGGGGGATATCGGTTCATGTGCTTTTCGATGAAGCCGGCGGCGGTTTCCAGCGCGGGGCCATCGTCATCCTGGACGTACTCGGCGGTTTTCCCGAGCGCCTGAATAATCCTCTCGGCCGTGCTCGGATAGCGGTGGCCGTCCTTTTCGTTGGGGTTGAAGTCCTCGGGCTGCAGATGGACGGGATCCCACCAGTGGAAGAAGCGGACGAAAGAGGGGAAGGGGCAGGGTTTCGCACAGGCAACGCGGGCTGCTGTTTCAAGAATGCGGGAGTGAACACTGCCGCGGCGATGTTCGCTTATGCTTCGGTATGTATGAAGCAAGCGCCGTATGGCGCCCGAGTCCGGATGGTCACTCCTCAGCTCCGCAAGAAGAATATGCCACACCTCCCATGCCGTTTGTTCGGCAGCTCTCGGGTGCCCCGGATGCTCGTTGAGGATGGCGAGTCCAAGACGGATTGCCTGCCGGTGATCGCCGCTCCGGCTGATCTTGAACATGTCCTCAAGTGCCTTCGAAACAGGATCGGCCAGGGCCATCGCCTTGTCCAGCTTGTCACGCAGAAGTCCATCATCCGGCGGGATGGCCAGCGCTCGCATCTCCTCGACCAGGTGATCCACCGGCCTTCCGGCCCTTTTCTCCTCCCAGGCCATGCTGATCAGGCACCAGCCAAGCGCCTTCACGTTCATCGCGTCGCCGGGATGTGCCTTATGCAGTTCCCTCGCCGCGTCAAGCGCGTCCCGGAATTCACCCCGCCGCCGCATGGCAAAGACTTCTTTAGCTGTTTGTGGCTGGGTCATCAGCTTCACGTCTGTCCGCCTTGCGACTGCAACGCGGTGATGATTTGATTGTACAGGTCGAACGAGCCTCCCGGCGTATGGTTCTCGTGCTGGGTGAACCGGTTCCGGGCGTTGTACAGGAAGTCGATCGTTGCGCTGTTCCCCCCGGCATCCTCCATGCGGTACCGTTCCCGATAAGGCATTCTTTTATACTCCGTGATGCGCAGGTGAAGAGTCTCGATCGCCGGTTTCAGACATTCCCGGTAGAACTGCTCCAGGTGCTCATCATTCGGGCCGAACACAGGTTCAACGGAAGGGGAGGCCGCGCCGGTCAGGGATGATTCAAACAGGCGCTTCGCATCCTCAAACAGCTCCTTGCTGCCGCTTCCCGCCGGCTGAATCCGGGTGACGGCATCATGGCGGTTGATGTAGACCTGCATGCGCGCGGTATCAGGGCCCCGAGACAGGGTATACCGCACGAAATAATTCGCGGGCCTCGGATCGACCGCGGTGATCCGGATCTCCTTGTCCCTTGCCGCTGCGTGAAACCTCCGGTGAACCGGCGTGAGAAACGGAACCTCCTCTTCGATGTTAGATCGAAAGGGGTCGGCACCTTCGGCTGGAACCGCCGCGCCGATTTCCGGATGGATGGTTTCCGTCATGACCAGTAACGGAATCTCTTCATGTGCATCATGCCCTTCGGCTCCCGTACCCGTGTTCGTGCACCGAGGAACGGGATCCGGTTCCGTCGGGGGTTCGGCGGCGGGCTGGGGCATGGCGGTCCCGAACATCCCGTCCCAGGCTGTACGGTTCGGCGGATTCACGACATAGAGTGTTTCCGCGGCTCGGGTGACCGCGGTGTAGGCCCAGCGCTGGGCATCCTTGTCCATCCGCTGATGTTCAAACATCACCATGGCCTCCCGCCATTCCCCGCCCTGGGCTTTATAACAGGTTGCCGCATACCCGAACTTCACCCGCAGCGCATTGTAATACGGATCTTCGGAAAGGGCCTGGCCGAATGCTTCGCTACCGGGGCGAAGTTCCGGATGGCGGATTTTGAAATCGATGAAAAGCGCCCGCTGCTCCTCGGGCGTGATGTCCCGCTCCTTCCCGAACAGTACATTCTCCAGAATCATCAATTCCTGCTGCGTGCCGCCGGCTTCAGGTGTGTCAAAGGCGAGGGTCACATCTCGAAAGACAAGATTCACCGGAATGGTCTTGTCACCCTGGCGCAGGTTCACCCGCCGGGTTTCCGAATTCCCGCTCGCCTTGATCACCATGGTGAGGTCGCCGTTGCGAAGGCCGGTGAGCCGGCTGTTGGCGACGATCATCAGGAAGTCGCCCGGTTGAACCGGCTGTTTCCCGTCGCCGCCCCAGAGGGCGGCCCGGGTGGTGTAGTTCAAGCGAAGAGCGACCTGGTTGGTGTAGGTGATGCAGACGAACGGCGGGGGCAGCTCCCGGCGGTACAGGGCTTTCCATCGGTCCGCGGCCATAGACCCCTCAACCTGCAGGATCCGGGGCGGCGCCGCGGGAATCGACAACTGGTTGAACCGGCCGGCCTGGATATTCTCCCGGATCCCGGTGGCGGCGGCCAGGATCGGGTTGTCCGCGGCCTGGCGGACCACCTCGGTCAACTCCGCCTCCCGGACCGACTGGCCGTACTCGGTTGCAAGGTGGGATGGATTGAGCGCGGGGGAGTCGCTCATGCCGACCGGAGGGAGCTGGGCATCATCCCCGACAAATACGATCCGGCCGTGCTGCCCCGGATCATTCATTCTGGCAAAGGTCATCAGGTCGGCCAGCAGGCGGCCGGTTCCGAAGCGGACAAACTCCCCTTCACTTTCCTGGTCCGAGACCATGGAGGCTTCGTCCACGATGAGAATGGGGCGGGTGTTGTCCTGCGCGCAGGTGCGGAGTCCATAATGGACGAAGTAACGGGTATTTTGAGCATCGTACTCAACCAGCCGTTCGTAGCTGTATAGATGGCTGTGGATTGTGGAGGCCGGTTTGCCGGTGTTTCGGGAGAGAACCCGGGCTGCCCGGCCGGTGGGGGCGAGAAGAGCATAGGGAATCTTCTCCCGGTCGAGGTGGGCGGTCATGACGCCGATCAGAAAGGTTTTGCCGGTGCCTGCGTATCCCCGCAGGATAAAGCAACGGTCTTTACCGGCCAGAAACTCGTGAAAAGCATCCAGGGCCGCAGTCTGGTCGGCGGTCAGTTCAACGGCCGTCGTTTTGCTTCCGGCAACGGGCGATGGTTGTTCCTTCATGCTCATGTACCATGCTCCCGATATTTCGCTGCCGGATCCTTCCGGTTGGTCAGGGCGGTCACCCGCTTGATCAGGTCGATGCAGATCGTGACGCAGGTTTCGGCATTTTCGCGGGAGGGCCCGGCGGGCATGCCGTTGGCCGACCGATCATGGACTTGTGCATTCCGAAATCTTGCCAGATATTCAATAAACCAAGTGTCGATCTGAAGGTCTTCCGCCGGTAAACCTTTCTTGTGGACTCTTTGCATCCGGTTCCAAAGCGCATGAATACCCTGTCGATCCATCTCGGAGTCATCGTGTCCGCACAAGATCATCACCTGTTTCAGGCAGCCTTCACAGATTCTGCCGGCGAGGCAGATCACCGAGATATAACATTCGGATGTAAGGCCGACGCCCATCTCCTGCAATGTTGGCCTGAAGCTCTCTTTGAACGGCTTCTCCATCCCTGATTGTTCCACGAGATCCGAGCATTCCATCAAGCGTTCGGCCAGAGGATCCGGCACGTTCCCGGACTCAAGCATGTTGCGAGCGGAGGCCAGTGCATCGAGCAATGCCCTCTTTGCAAGTTCCAGTTCCCCGGGAGGAGGAGGCGCACCATCGTTCAGGTGATCATCAGGACCTTGATCGACCGATGTGCGGAATGCCATGGCAGATGAAAAGGCATCCTGCAGATGGCGAATCGATGCGCTGATTCTGCCCGCTGATCCGGAAGGTTCGATACAATCCGCAAACTGAATGCATTGCCGGATCCATGCAGTTGCAATCCGCTTGTTTTCCTTGTGATAAGCCTTCCATTGAAGGCGGTAGGTATGGGACAGGCCCTCGACTAATGGATCGCCCGATAAGCCTCTGTAGAAGCCTTTCAGGTGAGCCAGTATGTCCTGCAGCAATTGCAATTTGCAAAGCAAGCAGGCGGCCATGATTTGATCCATCTTTTCCGGATCCCGTACCTGGGTCGCTTCGACGCCCGGACGGCCCATGAGCATATGCATCTTCTCTACGTAGATCCGGACGCCGGCGAGATGGTCAGCGAGGTGGAAGCCCGGTGGAATCCTGGGCGTAGATGTCTCGTCATGCCCGGGGTCGACGGGGATTCCGTGTTCCCGGAGCCTGTCTTCCAATAGCCCGTCCAGTACGCTAACGACGTCGCTGATCATGACATGGATGCCGTGGTGTGCGTCCGGAGCTTTGATCCGGCGAAGCTCGTGGATCGTCCTTGCAAGCCCGCGCTTGACGGTCTCGCCATCTCCTATGATGGTTGCCGGGACAAGTTTTTCCCGGAACACCACATTTTCCTCATAGAATCGCCTTTCTTCATCCACCACCTCTTCCACGTCCTGTGTTGTCTTTACCTTCAGCTCGGTCAAGAGAAGACTGATGTCGTGGAGTTTGCTCCGGCAGGTATTGATGTAGCTTGCTTCCTTCATGTCCGGTTTCCTTCGACCTGTGTTGGGTGCACCCTGGTGTCTGCTAAAGAGAAGTCCCGGTTGGGCGGAAATTCCGAAAAAAATACATGGGGCCGGCTGCCTACCCGTTGCGGGCGACGAATGCCTCGAAATAGGCCAGCAAATCGGCGGCTTCCTGTTCGAGGCGGTGCGCCGGGGCGCTGTTGTCGTTGTAGCCGCAGTGGTTGATGTCGTTTCGCCGTTGGGTCAGCCGGTCAAATTGGGCGATGAACTTCTGATCCAGCATGCCGATGAAGGCTTCGACAAGATCAGGATCCCGGGCCAGGGTGTCTTTCCATTCTTCCCTCGGGGTTCCTTTTGCGGCCACGACGAGGGCTTTGCTGACCAGCGCTCTGCGGTCCCGCTCCGACCAGGCCGCGGCCGGGGTCTCGCCGAGGTGGGACTCCTCGAGCCAGGTGACGAGGAATTCCTGGAGAATGGTCAGGGCCTGCTGGGTCATGCCGCGGCGGATGCACCAGCGGGCGGCATGGAGGCCGTTCATGACGTCGCCCGTCCGGTAGCCGGCGAATTGCCGGCGCAGCGGCCGCACCGCCGGCCGGAAGGCGGGGGGGATTCCGGCATCCAGACGGTCCAGCGGGGTTTGGAGCGCGCCGGTGTAATCCATGTTCCGGATCAGGTCCTGGCGGCAGGTCTGTACCGCGGGGGCGAAGGTCCGGAGGCCGGCGGTGACCGCGTCGAGATCCCGGTTCTCCTCCCTGGACAGGAAGGGGAAGGTTCGGGCTTTTTCCCGGCGGAGCAGGTCGTGCAGGCGGGACTGGTCGCCGAACCGTTCGAGTTCATGGATCGCCTGGCCCCAGTCGTAGAGGGCCAGCATGGGGGTGAGATCGAACAGCGGGGCGTTCCGCCGGGCAGCCGGGAGGGCTTCCACCTCTTTCCGACCGCCCAGGGCCTCGAACGCGCCGTAGAAACAACCCGAAACCGTGACGCCTTTCACCAGCTTCAGGTATTGCAGGAGGATGGTCATCACGACCGGGAGCGACCGGAACGAATGGGTGACGTCCACCACGAGGTCGGCCTGCTCGGGAACCAGGTCGAGGAATGTGTCGAAGATCCGCCACAGCTCCGCCTCGGTTCCGCCTTCCGGAATATCGATACAGCAAGGCTCGGCGAGGCCGTGATCGCGAAACTCCGCGCCCAGCGCATCCCCGTGTTTCTCCCGGGCGGCGGGGGTGCAGCCGATCCATACCGGGCCGGGGGGATTTCCGGCCCGGTGAAGCCCTGCGACCGCGGTTTGAACATAGGTGACCGGCCCGAATCCGTCATACCGGCAGGGCAGGTACGCGCCGGTGCCGAGAAACGAAATCATGCCTGGTTTCGGTTCGGGCGTTGCCGGTTCAGGCCGATTCTGTGGGGTTGCATTCATCTGCGCGACCGGAAGGACTGTGGATCGAGCGGTTGCAGATGTTGGTTCATATTCCTGTTGGGCCTCGAGGGGTCTGTGGTCAGAAGAGGTCGCTGTGGGTTCCGGTTCGCTCGAGCCGCAGTTCGTCTTCCGTTTTCCTGTAGATCAGAATCCAGTCCGGCTCGATGTGACAGTCACGCCTGCCCTTCCACGCCCCTTTCAGCGGATGATCCTGATGTTTGGGGGGCAGCGGCTTTCCCGAGAGCAGGATCTTGACAACCGACACGAGCTTCTGCTGATTCTTGCCCTGCTTGAGAAGGCGTTTGATGTCTTTGCTGAACTGCGAGGTCTGCGAGAGCTTCATGCGTTCCAGCTCGCAACCATATCGTCCAGAGAGCGGAACGTTTCGATCTCCTCGTCCCGATCGCTCTTGTCCAGGGTCCTTGCCGTCAGCTTGTTCGGCACGGGAAACTCTTTGCGAAGGGCGATCTGACGATACAGCAGGCGGACCGCGTCGGTAGGGGTCATGCCCAGTTCGCGTAACACCTTTTCAGACTCACGCTTGGTTTTCGCGTCCAATCGTGCATGGACCGTCGCGGTATTGCTCATGCTTCAAATGTAGCACGTTTGCATGATGCGTCAAGCATGCCCGCGGACGGACACATGATGACACGAAGAGGCTGTTACGGTTCCATTGCCGTCTACCGGCAAACTTTAGGGGCAGACAAGGTAACGGTGAAGGGTAAGAAACAGGCATACCAGTCTCAATTACCTTTCGGCAAATCGTCTGCTTCGGACTCGACCGGGCGCGAGGCTACTGCCCACGCGGCAGCGTCTCAATTGCCTTTCGGCAAATCGTCTGCTTCGGACGCGCGACACGTTCTGCGCCCATGTCACAGCTGCCACACGTCTCAATTGCCTTTCGGCAAATCGTCTGCTTCGGACAGTATGGACGTGTTAGGGCTGATGGCAACCGCGGCCGTCTCAATTGCCTTTCGGCAAATCGTCTGCTTCGGACAAAGGTGGAAACGTGCAAGGTTCGCATACGGACCCCGGTCTCAATTGCCTTTCGGCAAATCGTCTGCTTCGGACGCATCGGCCGAAATGGCCGATATCGGTCGGGGCGACAGGTCTCAATTGCCTTTCGGCAAATCGTCTGCTTCGGACCGGAAAGCATACGAGCATGGCGGCGTATTCTGCATGGGTC
>JAUIHQ010000371.1 GCA_030432155.1 bacterium
CGGCGGGCCGTCGATCTCGTGCTCGACACCTGGCGGGAGCGGGTGAACAACCCGGTCGCCGAGCTTGAGAACGCCGATGTGCGGTTGATTGAGCCGGGCGGATCGGCGGTCATCTATAAGGCAAACGGCCCGGGGATGCTGGCCGGTTTCTCCCTTCGGCTGGATCCCCAGGGTGATGCCTGGACCACGCTCAAGAAAGAGTACCTGCTCCAGGATTGCCTGCTCGAGGTGTTCTATGACGGCGAGGAGAAACCGAGCATCTCCGTCCCCGTCGGCGACTTCTTCGGCAGCGCCTGGCGGAAGCGTAACTATGGCACCCTGCTGCTGGCGGGCACGACCAACGGGTTTGTCTGCCGGATGCCGATGCCGTACAAGACCTCGATCCGCATGCAGATCCGGAATGATGCGGACGACCGTATCCGCACGAGCTTCCAACCGGTCGCCGCCGACTTCCCCGGCGATCAGGCCGGGTACCTGCATGCAGCCTGGCGCAAGACGGGTCCGGGCGGCGGCAATCACACCATCGCCTCGGTGCGGGGCAAGGGGAAATTCGTGGGCTGCTTCCTCGGGGTGACCGGGCTCGACAAGACCTGGTGGATCCTTGAAGGGGATGAGCGGATGTTCATCGACGGCGAGATGCAGCCGTCCTGGCACGGGACCGGTTTGGAAGATTACTTCAACGGAGGGTGGTATTACCGTGGCGCCTACATCGGCCCCCTGAGCGGCAACCTCGATCGGGCGCCCTTCCGGGTCGCCCAATACCGACACCAGCTCCCGGACCCCGTCATGTTCCATGAATCCTTCCGGATGGAATTTGAGCGGATGACCAACGAACAGGGCGCCGGAACCGTTCAGGGCTATTTCCGCAGCGTGGGGTACTTCTACCTGACCGAACCCGCCGCGGTCGAACCGGCCAACGCGGACCGCAACGTACGACGCGCGTCGGAGGATCCGTACGACCGCCAGACGTTCATGATGCAGCTTATCGAGCTGGAGCGCATGAACGATTTCGAATCGGCCATCCGCGCGATCGACGAATACATCGAGCGGTATGACAACGAGGAGGAGGCCGGAATTTACCGGTTGCGTCAGTTGGAATACCGGAGGTTGCTGGGGGCTGAGGTGATCCAGGAGGATTGCATACCCTTCCTGCGGGGGGATTTTGGCGCGCCGGCCGCCGAACAGGCCAAGCTGTTGAACTGGTTCCATTCCGCGCCGGACCGGGCGATTGTCGGGTTGTACGGCAACGGACCGAGCAAGGTGTTCATCGACGGCAACCAGGTCATCGCCGGAGATCATCCGTACTTCCTGTTCGCGGCCGGGGTGGAAGTCGAAAGCGGCGAGCATATCATGGCCGCGGAAACCGAGTATGTTCGGCACGGGGGATGGCTGCAGGTCGGGCTCCGCACCTGGGACGGGGTATACGGCACAGGCCTGGGTACCCGATCCACCCGCACCCCGCAATCAGGCTGGCGGGTCTCGGCAAACATCAGCGAGAACTGGCACCGCACCGGGATCCGGGACATCCCCCGCGGCGTTCCCGACGCCCCCTACATCGGCGGTATTCCCAATGCCTTCATCCTCGTTCAGTCCAAATCCTACCCGCTCAGCACCACCGACTGGATGTATTACAAGGGCAAAGCCTACTTTCACGACACCTTCACCGTCCCTCTCGATGGCTGGCCGGATTTCTCAGAGCGGATGACCGGACTGGAGAGGTAGTTCCGGCCGTTTATGAAGGCATGAAGCGCACCGGCTCTCTGTGCCCGGGTTCCGCCTGCGAAACAGGAGCGGCGCGGGGCGGACCTTCTTTCATCGCTGAATTCCTTCATCGCGCAAACGACCGCAACAAACGTGTTGACGCGCGTTAGCACTACGTGTTATTCACGTTTCAGCAACGTTTCCAACCGTCAACGGCGACTCGCATTTTCTCTGGAGGGGAAAACACGTGGTAATTGATACACATGTGCATGTTTGGGACACCGGGAGGCTCCACTACCCCTGGCTGCAGGATATCCCGACCCTGAACCGGCCCTACCTTGTCGAGGAATACCTCGAGGCCGTTACGGCCATACCTCTGGCGGGGTGGATCTTTGTTCAATGTGAGTGTGCTTTTGACCAGGCCCGCGCGGAGCTGGATTGGATCCTTTCCCTGGCCGCCCGGCACAAAGGGTTTCGGGGCATCATTCCCTGGGCCCCGGTTCATGATGGATCAGACGCGGAACCATACCTGGCGGCCATAACTGCTGCTTCCCCTCTGGTCAAAGGCGTCCGCCGGCTGATTCAGTCGGAGGCAGACCTGCAATTCTGTGTCCAGCCGCGCTTCCTTGAGGGTCTGCGCATCCTCCCCTCCTTCAATCTGTCGTTTGACATCTGTATCTCGCATACCCAGCTCGAGCCGGTCATCGCCATGGTTCAAGCCTGTCCGGAGGTGCAGTTCATCCTCGACCACATCGGGAAACCGGATATTCGGAGCGGGACGCTCGATCCCTGGCGTGACCGTATCTACGAGCTTGCCGGACATCCCAATGTTGCCTGCAAGATTTCCGGCCTGGTGACCGAGGCGGATCACGCAACCTGGCGCCGCGAGGACCTCAAACCCTACATCGATCATATCCTGACCTGCTTCGGCTTTGACCGGGTCATGTTTGGCGGCGACTGGCCGGTCGCCACCCTCGCCGCCTCCTACCGGGAATGGTTTGAAGCCCTGACCTGGGCAATCACCGGTTGCAGTGAGGACGAACAGCGCCGCTTGTTCCACGACAATGCCCTCCGGATCTACCGGCTTGGATCACCAGCCACATGAAAGGGAAGACACGATGAAGCTCCAGGGAAAAATCGCGATCGTAACCGGGGGAGGCAAAGGCATCGGCTCCGGCATTGTCCGTGCCTTCCATACCGAGGGCG
Source organism: bacterium (assembly GCA_030432155.1). GTDB lineage: Bacteria > Verrucomicrobiota > Kiritimatiellia > CAIVKH01 > CAIVKH01 > JAUIHQ01. The sequence goes on from JAUIHQ010000371.1 coordinate 2,908, forward strand.
CCACGGTGATCATTGCCGACAAGGATGAAGAGGCCGGCCAGGCAATGGTCGATGAGCTGGGGGATCGGGTTCAGATCAAACCCCTGGATCTGCGGGTAAGCGAACAGGTTCAGGCCATGATCCAGGAAACCGTATCGGAACACGGCCAACTCGACATTCTCGTCAACAATGCCGCCTACCATCTTTCCAAGTCTGTCGAACACACCTCGGACGATGAATGGGACTTCATCATCAACAACAACCTGCGCAGTACCTTCCTTTGCAGCAAATATTCCATTCCCCACCTGAAAAAGACCAGGGGCAACATCATCACCATCAGCAGCATGGTCGGCCAGGTGGGCCAGAACAACGCCGGAGGTTATTCCGCCAGCAAAGGCGGACAGATCGCGATGTGCAAGGGCATGGCGCTCGATCTCGCCGCCGACGGCGTCCGCTCCAACGTCATCTGCCCGGGCTGGATTCAAACCCCGCTGGTCGAGGATTG
>JAUIHQ010000372.1 GCA_030432155.1 bacterium
TTGGGAGCGCTGGATCGCATCGAAAGATGCTTTGCCCTCCGCCTCCTCAATTAGTTTCGCGGCGAGTTTCGCCTTGTCGAGTTGTGCGCGGAGGTTACTCGCGATGCTCGCGTGCACCGGCGACTGCTCCCAAACCGAGATAGCGGTTTCCGCTTCGGCAAATCACATAAAGCGGCTTGTCGGCTGAGCCGTTACGACCCTGCATGACCGACTCTGGATTGAGTGAATCCAAAGGTACATTGCGGGCGATAGACACGTGAACCTCGCGGTACTCCGCAGGGGTGCGGACATCGGAGGTCAGTTCCAGATGATGGTGGCCGGATTCGAGTTCAAGAGTGATGGTTTCCCGGCTCCGGTCCTGGGCAAAGGTCTCCACCTTGCCGCCATTCACATGGAGGGCCAGCCGCCCTCCGGCGATGCGGTAGGGCACGCGCAGCGTCACCTCGGTGGGGCGATCCAAGGTAAGCTCGACATCGAGCCGGTCGGGGGCGATGGAGCCGCTGACCACCGCACCTTTGAAGGTCCGGATATGCTGCCACTGCATGCGTTCGCTGAGCAGGCGGCGGGGAAGGCGCGTGCCGATCTCCAGTTCATCGCGCCACAATCCGCTGCTGACGATCATCATGGTCATGCAGGACAGGAACGAACCGCCGGAAGGAATGTAGGGGGTAAAGCCCCCGCATTGATGTTCGTAGGAGCTTTCCAGCCAGTACCCCGGGCCCACCACCCCCATCCTGGCCCCTTCCATCCACAACCAGGCTTCCTCCGGATACCCCTGGTCGAGGAGCGAGGCCGCGGTCGAAAAACTGTCCCACGGCTTGTCGGACAGCGGGACGATGAAATGGTTTTCCGGACGGGTCACCGGCTTCATCGCACAGCGCCAGGCTTCTCCGTCCATCAGCGGGCCGGGCAGCGCCATGTAGGGCAGCCAGGGGGTCCATCCGCCATGATCGACGGCGATGGGGTGGGCGCGAAACCAATCGCGCACCGAGCAGGCTTTTTCGACCAGGGGATCCTGCTCGCCGATCACCGCGGCGTAATCGGCAAACTTGGCGACGGACACGGTCAGCCAGGCCAGGAGGTCTTTTTCCTTGCGGGCTTCGTTGCGCTCGGTTCCGACGTCATGCGCGGTGGTACCCCGCAGGTACCAACCGGAATCGTCCAGATCGAACAGCTCGTCGAACGCGAATTCGGCCACGCGCCGAAGGTATGGATATACCCGCTGCTCCAGATCCTCCCGGTCGCGGGTCGTTTCGTACAGCCGGATGCAGATACCCGAAAACGCCTGGGTCACATGCCAGGCGATATCGTAGACCGGATTGGTCGGCTGCCCGCCGTCGTAATAGCTCATCCAGCAGTGCGGTCTGCCTTGAGGCTGCATGGTGCGGCAGATCCAGCCGCAGATATCCCGCACTTCGCGCACATGCCCACACCGCAGCATGCCGTCGGCGGCAAAGAAGGTATCCCAGAACGTGCGCGCGCCAAACTTGGTGGTAAAGAGCGTACCCAGAGGCAGACCGTGTTTCCACTGTCCCCCGGCCCGCAACAGGTACTGGGTGATCAGGACAAGGTATTCGAGCTCGTTGTCGCCGATCCGCAACCGGAAGGCGGAGGCAAAGTAATCGCTCCAGCTCTGTTCGGCCTGCTGCGCGGCGGAAGTCCGCGCACGGGCCCGACTCCGGAAGGATTCGGCGGTGTGCGAACCGTCGCGGGAGCAACCGGTGAGCAAGAGGCAGGTCCAGTCCCATGCGTCCGCCTCATCCGCCATGCGGACGACCAGCCGGTCCGATTCAGCGGACAGTTCCATTCCCGGACCGGCGGCCCACCCGTAGGACAGGTCCGCGTCTTCGTAGACATCCGCGGTGGAGGTATCCCCGGTGGCATGCCAGGTGCGCCGAATGCCCTCCGGCGATTCTTCCACCCCCACCCCGCCGCGGGCGATCGGGCGGCCGTCCTTGAGGTGATGATGAAAGGTGATGGTTACCTGCAACGATCGGACGGATCCGTCGTTCGAGGCGGCGCGGAACCGGATCGGCAACTCTTCGGCATCAAGGCCCATGCCGACGGTCCAGGTCAACCGGATGCCGGCGAGCTCAAACGAGGTCTCCACCCGCCCCTTCGTGGGCTGCATCTCCCTCCGCCAGGCACGGCCTTCGGCGAGAATGCGTTGCGTATCGTAGACCTCACCGTCTACGGCCAGCTCATAGTCCAGCCAGCCCTGGGGCATGCTCTGAAAGCCGGGTTCCTTCTCAAACCCGACCATGGCGTGATCGATTCCATGATGGCGGCTCAGCACCCGGTCCCGGTACAGATAGAGCATGCAGTACTCGAGCCAGCCGATCGAATCATACGAGAACGTATCACGGTACTTACCCGTGTGAAAATCCGCCCCCTGCAGTCCGGTTGCATCCAGCCCGAGGGCGAGAATTCCCGAACCGATGTACGCGGGATGGATGTCCAGAGGTAATCGATCCCAGGCTTCGATCACATGATCCGGCTCCACCGTCGAAACGGCTGAATGCCTAAACATGATGCTTCTCCATACTGCTCCTAGAAATACCCGGTTTACCGGATTTCAGCGATGGATTCACAATGTGATCGTAACGCATTTCTGGGCAGAATGGGCGGAGATCAGGAGGGCAATACGGGAATGGTGTTTTTTGCCCAACGGCAGCGAGGGACTCCTCCTCGAGCCTTCCATGGCTCTCGTCAATGCGCGATATCCGACGGGCAGGGATCGTAGGGTGGATGCGGAACGCCGGGAACCCTCATGCCGCCCCCAAGCCGGACAGTTGGCGTCGTGCGGCAGCGGCAGCGGAGGACCGGACATACCGGATCCGGGGCATGCGGCGGTAACCCGAAGACGCGGAGGATTCGGTTTTTTTGCTCAAAGCCATGAGGGATGCCTCCCCCGGGACGAAGCAGCGTCACTGACTCAACATCCGCATCCAATCCGGCGAGTGTCCATTCCTCTCCGGGCCAGTAGGGCATGAGCTGATACAGATCGCGTCCTTTTCGGGTTATCGGACCATGATGGGACCAGTCCGCCTCAAGCCCCTCGCGGGTTTGAAGCCCCCAGGCAAAACGATCCGTATCCATCACCGCCTCACCGGCATACGCCATCCATTCGCCCACCGAGCGCAACGTGCGTTCCGCCGGGGCGGGAACCGAACCATCCGGCATGAGGCCGATGTTCAGCAGTAGATTGCCGTGCCCCTGCGAGGCCTGGGCCAGAAGACGGACAACCTCGCCGGCCGATTTCCAATTCGCGTCCCCCCGATGATACCCCCAATGATCGTGCAGAGTCATGCAGCAGGCGAAAATGCCAGCCTTAGTTTCACCGTTCCTCGGACAAGTTTTGACGACGCTGTCGCCGTTGCTGAACAGATT
>JAUIHQ010000034.1 GCA_030432155.1 bacterium
CGATGTATCCGCACGTCGATGAGATGGTGGCATGGGCACAGACCTCCAACGACCCCCGGCCTTTCATTCCCTGCGAGTATGCCCATGCCATGGGAAACAGTTGCGGCAACCTGAAGGAATACTGGGATGCCATTCATGCTCACCACGGTCTTCAGGGCGGCTTCATCTGGGATTGGGTGGACCAGGGGTTGCTGATGGATGCGGAGGCGAAGGAAGCGGAGGTTGCGCATCCGGCGGACCCGGATGTTGCGCGGCGGGAATGTCATCGAGCGGGGGGGAGGTATCATTGGGGATACGGAGGGGATTTCGGCGAAACCATCCATGATGTTGACTTCTGCATCAATGGAATGATCTGGCCGGACCGGACTCCGCACCCTGCGATGTTTGAGTTCAAGAAGCTGGTACAGCCGATTCGGATGACGATGGCGGAAGGGCAGGATCTGCGAATCAGCATCCATAACATGCAGGATGTACGTTCGATGGATTGGCTGACTGGATCGTGGGAGGTGTCGATCGATGGCTTCGTGACCGTGTCCGGCGAGCTTCCGCTTCCCGATCTGGCGCCGGGAGCGTTGGCGGAGGTGATGATACCGGTGGACCGAAAGGCTCTGCCGGTAACGGGGGAGCGGCACCTGACGATCCGGGTACGCGTCCGGGAACAAACGCCCTGGTGCGAAGCCGGTCACGAAATTGCCTGGGAGCAGTTCACTCTGCCGCTGCCTCCCTCGACTCAGGCCGCGCCCCGGTATGCAACATGGTTGGAGGAGTCGGGAGCATGGATCAACCGGAGCAGGTCCGTTGCATTCCGTATTTCGTCGGAGCATGAAGGCGGACTGCTGCAGGTGCGGCACAAAGACCGGGATGTTCTCTCGTCCGGTCCGGTTCTGAATCTCTGGCGGGCCTGCACGGACAACGACGGCATTCGCGGATGGTCGGGACAGGACAGGAAGCCCATGGGCCGTTGGCTGGCTGCCGGTCTTGACCGTCTGCGCCTGGTCAACTGTTCCATCCGGCAGCATGGAGACAAACTTCAGGTGCTCTCGGATTATACAGGGGCGGACCCGGAATGCCGAATCCGACATGAACAGCTCTTCCGCATGGAGGAAAGCGGGCGGTTGCACATCGCCCATACCATCGATGTTCCGGAAAGCCTGCCTTCCCTGGCCCGCGTCGGTGTCATGTTGACCACGGTTCCCGGATTCGACGACCTTGCCTGGTTTGGCCGGGGTCCCCACGAATCCTACATCGACCGCAAGGCGGGCGCCCCGGTTGGGCGGTTTGAAGGAACAGTGGAGGAACAATTTGTTCCCTACATTCTGCCTCAGGAGAACGGGAACAAAACGGATGTGCGATGGTTGTCGTTGAGCGACGGCCATTGCCGGATTACCTTTCACGCCTCCCCGGTGTTCGAATGCAGCGCCCATCATCTCACCCCGGACGACCTGTTTGCGGCCCGTCACACGAGTGAACTCCAGCCGAGGCCGGAAACCGTGGTGTGTATCGATGCCGCCCAGCGTGGGTTGGGCACCGGGAGTTGCGGTCCCCCGACCCTGCCCGTGTATTGCCTGGAACCCGGTCGGTATGCATTTTCCTTCAGCGTCTCGGTGGAGGATACCGTTGCATGTTGATCGGATATCGGGCTAGGCTCGGTCGTTCGATGACAAACGGATCGCTACTTCTGCTTCTACATGCCCACCTGCCGTATATCCGGCATCCCGAGCACATTGATTTTCTTGAGGAACGGTGGTTGTTTGAGGCGACTGCGGAATGTTACTTACCTCTTTTCCGGATGCTGGAGGGCATTGCGGCGGACGATGTACCCTGCCGCCTGGTGTTTTCCTGTTCCCCGACCCTGTTAAGTATGTGGGGCGATCCGCTTCTACAGGATCGGATGCACCGGTACTTTCAGCTTCAACTGCATCTTGCCGAGTGTGAGTGTGAGCGGACTCGCAGCGAGCCGGAGCACGACCTGGCCGTGTTTTATCTTGAACGGTTCCGGCGAAACCTTGCCGACTATCAACGTTGGCAGCGCGATTTGATTCGGCCCCTGGTTCAATTGCATGATGAGGGCATTCTTGAGCTTTGGACGACGGCGGCGACCCACGGGTTCCTTCCGATTCTCCGGCACGATGCGTGGACGGCGAAATTACAGATTCAGGTCGGCGTGGATACCTTCCGCCGTCTGACCGGGCGGTCGCCGGCCGGGTTCTGGCTGCCGGAGTGCGGGTTTTATCCCGGGGTGGAATCGCTGCTCAAGGAGATGGATTGCGGGGTTACGGTGGTGGAGAGCCACGGCATCCTTCATGCAAGGCCCCGTCCCCTGTCGGGTGTGCATCGGCCGGTACGATGCCCCAATGGCGTGGCGGTCTTCGGCCGGGATCCCGATGCCTCGTCTCAGGTCTGGAGTTCGCAGACCGGCTATCCGGGTGACCCATGGTACCGGGAATATTACCGGGATATCGGTCACACCCTGCCGGTGGAGGATCTGTGCGGGTTCCCGGTGGACGGGGATATCCGAACTCCGACCGGCATCAAGTATTGCCGGGTGACCGGCGAGACCGAGGACAAAGCCCTGTATGATCCGGAGCGGGCCCGGTTGAAGGCCGCGGAACACGCGAGGCATTTCATTGATTCACGTGCGGCAACCGTCCGGGAGGTGGATGGTGAGAATCTGCATCCGGTGATCATGGCGCCGTACGATGCCGAACTGTTCGGCCACTGGTGGTATGAAGGTCCGGTGTTTCTTGATCAGGTTATCCGGGGTCTGGCCAACCGCACCGACCTTGAGCTGGCAACGCCGGGGGACATTCTTGAACGCAACGGCATCATGCCGGTTGCCCAGCCATCCGCCTCCACCTGGGGAGACAAAGGATATCACGATGTCTGGCTCGATGATGCAAACGACTGGATTTACCCCCACCTTTTTTCGGCTGCGGCAAGGATCCGTAAAGCGCTGACCCTGCCGTACCGGCCCGACCCTCTGCATGAGCGGCTTCTCGTCCAGGCCCTGCGCGAACTGATGCTGGCCCAGTCCAGTGACTGGCCCTTTATCATGAAGACCGGAACCGCGGTGGACTACGCCCGCAAACGGGTGCAGGATCACCTGACCCGCATCAACTGGCTGCTCGACGCCTTCGCCCAACCCACCTTCAACCGAGAATACCTCAACGCCCTCGAAACCCTCACCCCCATCTTCCCCGATCTCGAGCTGCCGGATCTTTCAGCAGGCGGGAATATCTGAGTCGCGGATGCAACGGTCTTCTTTTCCCGAGAATCACTGAGCTTCCCTCATCATCGCTCACTTGCTCGGGTCGAACCGAAGGAACGCGGGCGTTCGAGCCGTCCATCCGGCTGATTCCTTTTCCATCTCCTTCACGCGGGGGCAGGATACCCCCGCTCCGTTTGGCGCGTTGGCTCCAACAGGGGTGGGGGTTATCCAGTCTTCGAGGTTGGGGCTGACAGGTTGTCTCATCGATCGTCCGCCTCTGTTCTCGGTGATCGTTTGGTGTGATGGTTCCAACCGGAGCGGGGGCATTCCTGCCCCCGGCTACACGTTGAATCGTTTGCGCCACAGTTCGGCCAGTCCGCCGCGGGCGGTTTCGCGGTAGGCGCTTTGAATATCGAGGCCGGTTTTGTACATGACTTCGATGACGTCGTCGAAGCTCACGAGGTGCTGGCCGTCGGTGAGGAGGGAAAAGGAGGCGCATTCGAAGGCGCGGAGGCAGGCGGTCATGTTGCGTTCGATGCAGGGAACCTGGACGTAGCCCTCGATGGGATCGCAGGTGAGGCCGAGGTGATGTTCCATCCCGATCTCGGCGGCGTATTCAATCTGCCGCAGGGTTCCCCCCATGAGCTGGGAGCCGGCGGCCGACGCCATGGAGCAGGCGGATCCGATCTCTCCCTGGCATCCCACCTCGGCCCCGGAGACCGATGCGTTGGCCCGGATCACCGCGCCGAACAGGCCGGCGGTGGCAAGGGCCTGCAGCAGATCATCCTCAGACGCATCCTTGGCGAGTTCAAAGTAGCGAAGAAGACCCGGCACCACCCCGGCCGGTCCGCAGGACGGCGCGGTGACGATTTTTCCCGCGTTGGCATTTTCCTCGGCCACCGCCAGGGCGAAGGCCGACAACATTGCCATATCTTTCTGGGGCGATTGAAGATCGCGGGCGCGCAGCCAGGTTGTATGCGCCCGCCGTTTGAGCTTGAGCGGGCCCGGCAGCCGAACCTGGGAACTGTGCAGCCCGCGCTCGATGCTCTCCTTCATCGCCGCCCAAACCTCCCGCAACCGCGGCCAGAGATTCTCTTCGTGCTGTTCCACGTATTGCCAGAAGGTGCAGCCTTCGGATTCACAATATGCGATCACATCGGTGATTGTTCGATGAGGATACCCGGGAAAGGGCGGATCACCGAGAAGGCCGTTGCCGTCTTCAACTGCGCCGCCGCCGGTGCTGTAGACCGTCCAGGTGTCGAGCGGCTCACCGGCCGCATCCCTGGCGGTGAAGGTCATGGTGTTGGGGCGGGAGCAGGACGTGGCGGGATCAAAATGAATGGTGTGGGGTATGCCGTCGAGCGCCCGCGCGATGGTTGTGTCGGTGAGGTGGCCGCGGCCGGTTTCGGCGAGGCTGCCGAACAGTGTCACATCGATCGCCGCAGTTGCCGCGGGGCAACGGTCACGAAACATCCGGGCCGCCCGCTGGGGTCCGATGCTGTGCGAGCTCGAGGGACCGGCGCCGATCCTGTACACCTCGAAGATGGAACCCATCACCGGCTGCATGTCGATCCTTTCCGCATGCCGCCATCATACCCGATCAACGCGCGGTTTCGTAGCGGGAAACGCCGGGGTTTGTTCTAGGGGAAACCCTGATGCATGGTTCATGGGTCAACAATCGCCTGCCGGCTTTTCTTTCCCGCAGATCCCGCTACACTTTTTCTTTCGCGCACGGAACATGACCGGCGCAAGGAGACATGCCATGGAATCGATTCGCAAACTTCTCTCGATACTGCGGGAATCGCCGGCCTCATCCCAGTACCGCCGGGACTTTCTTCTCACCTGGGACAAGTCGAAGGAACAACTCGACTTCATCATCAGCCTCGCCGAGGCCCTGCGGGCCTGCCATCGGCATAATGTATCGCTGCGCAGCTTCGATTCCGGCCTCGCGGTCTCGATCTTCCGCGACAACTCCACCCGCACCCGTTTCTCCTTTTCCTCGGCGGCGAACCTTCTGGGCCTCGCGGTGCAGGATCTCGACGAGGGCAAATCTCAGATTGCCCATGGCGAGACGGTGCGGGAAACCGTGAACATGATTTCGTTCCTGACCGAAGTGATCGGTATCCGCGACGACATGTACCTCGGCGCGGGGCATACCTACATGAAAGAGGTGGGCGAGGCGCTGGCCGACGGTCATGAGCAGGGCGTGCTGCCCACGCGGCCGACCATCGTGAATCTTCAGTGCGACATCGATCACCCGACCCAGGCCATGGCCGATCTTGCCTGGCTCAAGGAAACCTACGGATCGCTCGACGCCCTTGCCGGCAAAACCCTGGCCATGACCTGGGCCTATTCCCCGAGCTACGGAAAACCCCTGTCCGTACCCCAGGGCATCATCGGCCTGATGACCCGCTATGGCATGAACGTTCGGCTTGCCTATCCCGAAGGCTATAACCTGATCCCCGAGGTGGAGGCCCTCGCCGCGGACCAGGCCGGACAATCCGGCGGTTCGTTCGAGGTCACGGGTTCCATGGACGAAGCATTCGACGGCGCCGATATCGTGTACCCCAAATCGTGGGCGCCCTTCTCGGTCATGCAGACCCGGACCGAGCTGCTGCGGGCCCGAGACGACGCGGGTCTGAAGGAACTTGAGAAACAAGCCCTCGCCAACAATGCCGGACACAAGGACTGGGCCTGCACCGAGGAAAAAATGAAGCGGACGCGTAACGGGGACGCCCTGTATATGCACTGCCTTCCCGCGGATATCAGCGGGGTATCCTGCAAAGAAGGCGAAGTGGACGGCTCGGTGTTCGAGCGGTACCGGATCCGCACCTACCGGGAAGCGGGATGGAAGCCGTTCATCATTGCTGCGATGATGTTCGCGGCCCGGTTCGAGAATCCGGCCGACGTGCTGGCCGGGTTTGTCAACGATCCCCGCCCTCGACGGGCCCGTCCCGAGGCGGCCGGCCGCGCGTGATCCTGCCCATGTAATGAAGATGAGCGAACAACCCCTGATGGTGCTCGCGGTGGGCGGCAACGCCCTGATTCACGACGCGAGAAAGATGACCGTTCTCGACCAGTACCGGGCGGCGGGGGAAACCAGTCACCACATCGCGCATATTGTCCGCTCCGGTTGCCGGCTCGTGATCACCCACGGCAACGGCCCCCAGGTCGGGTTTATTCTTTTGCGGTCGGAAATGGCAAAGAGCGCCATTCACCAGGTGCCGCTGGAAAGCTGCGTGGCCGACACCCAGGGCGCGATCGGGTATCAGATCGAGCAAACTCTGGTGAACGAACTTAGGCGACAACGGATCAAACGCGAGGTGGCGGCGGTGGTGACCCAGGTGCTGATCAGCCGGACCGATCCTGCGTTTCTCACGCCGGACAAACCGGTCGGCCCGTGGTATCACGCCGAGGATGCCGCGCTGCACCGGGACCGGGACGGCTGGAGCATGAAGGAAGAGCCGGGGAAGGGGTGGCGCCGGGTGGTGCCCTCGCCGAAGCCGCGGGCGATTCTCGAAGAGCCGGTGATCCGGCGTCTGGTCAACGAAGGCGTGGTGACCATCGCCCTCGGCGGCGGCGGGATCCCGGTGGCCCGCAATCCCGACGGATCCCTGTCCGGGTGTCCGGCGGTGATCGACAAAGACCGGCCCGCCGACTGGCCGCCGATACCTTCATGATCTGTACCGGCGTGTCGCGGGTGATGTTGAACTACCGGAAGCCGGACCAGCGGGAACTGGCCTTGATGACCCTGTCCGAAGCCCGGCGCTACCTGGCGCAGGGTCACTTCGGGGAGGGAAGCATGAAACCCAAAATCGAGTCAGCGATCGACTATCTGAAAGCGGTCGACGGGCGGGTGATCATCACCTGTCCCGAGGAAATGGAAGATGCACTTGCCGGCCGGGCCGGCACCCGGATCACGAGGAGGTAGTCATGCTGGTCACCGGATTCAGATGTTTGGCGTGCGGCCGGGAGCAGGATCGGACCTTCACGGACTATGTCTGTCCTGCCTGCGGGGCCAATCTCGATGTCTGCTACGACTACGAGGTTCTGCATGAGGAATTCCTTGCCCACCAGGTCATGCTGGCCGGTCGCCGGGACATCTTTCGTTATGCCCATCTTCTCCCGGTGCAGGATCTGGCCGTCTGTTCCCCCCTCCAGGTCGGACAGACTCCGCTCTACCGGGCAAGGCGGCTCGGGGCGCGACATGGCCTGGAAAACCTGTACCTGAAAGATGACAGCCGCAACCCCAGCGCCTCGTTCAAGGACCGGGCGGGCGCGGTGGCGCTGGCAGTGGCCCGGGAGCGGGGGGTACGGGTGATTGCCTGTGCCTCCACCGGGAATGCCGGAAGCTCCATGGCCGGCCTTTGCGCTTCGGTCGGTCAACCGTGTGTCGTGTTTGTCCCCGAGACCGCGCCGCCGGCCAAACTGACCCAGTTGCGTGCCTACGGCGCGACGGTCATCGCGGTCCGGGGAAGCTACGATCAGGCCTATGATCTATGTACCAAAGCTTGCGAGGCATACGGATGGTTCAACCGCAGCACCGGCTTCAATCCATTCACGCGCGAAGGAAAGAAGACCTGCAGTTTCGAAATCTGGGAACAGCTTGGCGAGGCGATACCCGATCGAATTGTGGTGTCGGCGGGGGATGGCAACATTCTCAGTGGGATCTGGAAAGGCATGGCCGACCTGGTCCGCACCGGGATGACCGAACGCATGCCGAAGATCGATGTCGTGCAGGCCGAAGGCAGCGCCGCGATTGTGGAAACGGTACGGAGGTTGCGAGCGGCGGGAGAAACGCCGCCGGCATGGTCCACGGTGTCGATTGAGCCGGTCCGGGCCCATACCATCGCCGACTCCATTTCCGTGGATGCACCCCGCGACGGGTTGGCCGCGGTTCGCGCGGTGATGGAAACCGGCGGTGAGGCGGTTACGGTCAGTGACGAGTCCATCCTCGGCGCCGCGGATGAGCTGGCGCGTTATGCCGGGGTGTTTTCCGAACCGGCCGCGGCGGCGGCCTGGGCGGGGGTCGCCCGACTTGCCGATGAACAGATCATGGAACCGGATGAACGAATCGTCTGCCTGCTCACTGGCCATGGTCTCAAGGACCCCGGGGCCTTTAAGGGGATACTGCCGGACCTGGCGCCCATCGAACCCTCATTGGATCATCTTGAGAATATAGTTCAAAATATATTGACGTAAAACGTTTTTCCCGCGTATGTTGACGGGGTCAGGTGATCGCTAATCGTCATGAATTCCTTTGAGTATACGCTTACATTTTTTCGTTGTCGGTGTAGAATCATTGAATCGGCATTGTGATTTGATTATGATCGGTGCTCATCATTATCGCAGGAGAAAGTCATGAAGAAGACATTCGGCATGTTGTCACTCGCAATCGGACTTACGTTACCCTCGGTTCAGGCCAACCTCCTTTCCAATCCCGGCTTTGACCAGCCTCCGGCAACAGCGGATTTCGTGGGATCGGACTGGACGGCCGAAGGGTCGAATATCCCCGAGCGTCAGTGGTGGGCTGCCCGGTCCGGCGACAGTGTCACCAATCGCGGAGTGGCGGTACCCGGATGGTTGGGACCCGGCGACTCCGCCGTCTACCAGGATGTGAATGTCTCCACCGGCACCTACACCTTCTCCATCTGGGTCCGGCAGGAGCAGGGGTTCATGTCGCTTTCCAACAAGGTTATGATCGAGTGGTACGATGCGGACACCAATCTGCTCCAGGTTACGGAAGAGTCATTTGACAACATGGTCAGCGACGACATCTGGCATCAGCTTTACGTGACCGGCGCCTGCGACAGCAATGACCTCGCGTTTGCCCGCGCACGTTTTCATACCTTCTATGACACACCCGGCGCCAGCGATCTTGCCGCATTCGTGGATGACGCAGCGTTCTATGCCGGCGAGTACCAGGCCATGCCCCTCGCCAATGTGAGCTTTGAACGTCCCGGCATCGATGCCGATGGCTACTGGCGAAATTCCAAGTGGAACAATTTTCCTGAATCCGGTTCCGGCAGCTACTATGCATTTGAGTCCTGGGGGGCTCGCAGCGGCGCCTGGGGCGTCGGGCTCTGGGGATGGGAAGTGGCTGAACCCAGCAACAGCGTGACGTTGATTCAGAACAATGTGCGCGGCCCGGGAACCTATACATTCCTGGCTCATCTGAACCGGGAAAATGATTTCATGCTTTCCAATGCGCAACTGCGTATTGAGTGGTACGACCGCACCTTCACCAACAAACTCCAGGCCGACACCGTCACCAATCTGACCGTTCCCGCTGACTTCAACTGGAACGAATATCAGGTCACCGGCACCTGCCTCAGCAACGAGCTGTATGAAGTCCGGGTCGGTATCTATGTCGAATGGGCGGAGAACAACGACACGAATGCACCGAACCGCGCGATGAAAATTGACGATGTCAGACTGATCCCCGGAGCCTACGACGGCTCTTCGATCAGCGACGACTGGAGTTACCATGGCGCAGACAGCGGGCAGAATTCGATTGAGGAAGTCCCCGGCACGAATGTCGGCGCCTTCCTGCAGGTAGACTATGCCTCCTCGACGGTTACCGTGTATGTGATGACCCCGGCCGATGGATTCGCCCTCTATGACGGCGAAAGTGAATTCGTGGGATTGCGAACATCCTTCCAGCGGCCTGAAGACGGATCGTTCGTGACCGATTTCCGCCCCATGACGCCGATGGGCGTGGTGGAGATCGATTCCGGATCCCCGTTCCGCGGCCAGCCTGCGGTCGGTGTGCAGACCCAGATGCTATGGTCGATCGGGTTTGAGTTTCCCCGTGACACCAATGACGTGATCTACACCACCAATACCATTACGATCTTTTACGCTCCGTACCTGCGAACCACCAACGAGGCCGGCGGGGAAACCGACGTCCGCTACCTTGTGGCTTCGGACGGGGCCGCGACCAACGAACTCGACCAGTTGTTCGCCGAGGCGCCGGAAAATCGCGACTATACCTTGCTCTTGAATCCCATGCCGAATGCGGTGCTGGAGGATCCGAGCTTTGAGATCCCCGCCGACGCAACGGATTTTGCCGGGTCTCCATGGACCGCGTTCGGCAACAGCGCCCGCGATATCTGGGCCACCCGCCTGGGTGAGCGCGGAGCCTATCAGCCAAGCTGGGCTGCAGGTTCCGGCGGCTTCTACCAGGATATCACCGCCACCGGCGGTACCTATACCGCGACAATCTGGATCAAGCGAATGCTGGGGGCCAATGTCAACACGAGCGAGTTGAAGATCGAGTGGTTCAACAGTGCGGCCCAGAAGATGCATGAGGACGTGAATACCCAGATCGTGCCGGCCGATGAGCTGTGGCATCGGCTGTATGTGACCAGTACACTTCCCGCCGGCGAGGCGCTGTTTGCGCGGGTCGTGTACTTCACGGATTACAGCGCCGGCAGTTTCGCCTTTCATGAAGCCATCCTGTTGGACGAGGCGGAATTCTATGAGGGCCCGTTCGCCAGCGAGCAAGCCTTCATGAACGGCGGATTCGAAATGGGCACCAATGGGTTTGCCGACAGCTATTGGGACGGTGTCTTGACCGATTGGGTCGGCCGCGATACCTGGGCGGCCCTCAATGGGACCTGGGGCGGCGACTTCCGGGGCTTCGTGACCGGTCAGTCCAATTACACCGCTACCTTGAGCCAGAGTCTGAATGTTTCGACCGGTACCTATGCCTTCGGCGCCTGGCTCCAGTTTGAAGATTCGATTCTATTGACCAATGCCGAGCTGCGCATTGAATGGGTGAAGGACGACTTCACCGACGCCCAGCCGGCCACGGTGGTGACCCTGGCTCCGCCGCTGGACAACAACTGGTACTACTACGAAATCACCGGCACCTGCTCGGCCGCGGATCTCTACGAGGTTCGTCCGACAATCCTCGCCCAGTGGAACGAGAATACCAATGCAGGGCTGAAAGCGGTGAAAATCGATGATGTATTCTTCGGCGCTCCCGGCCTCGGCGACAGCGACGGCGACTCCCTGCCGGACTGGTGGGAAATCCAATACTTCGGCGGGCCGACCAATGCCGACGCCACCGCCAACAGCGATGGTGATGATGCATTGAACTGGGAGGAATATATTGCCGATACCAATCCTACCAACACCGCGTCGTACTTCCCGAACATCATCACCAATGCGGCGCCCGGCGGAACCCTTGATCTGGTGATCGGTCCGCCGACCACCAATAGCCGGGTCTACGAGGTATGGATGAACGCGGACCTCAGCTCCGGCCTGTGGATGCCCCTTGGATATGACATCCCCGGTCAGAATGACGGCAGCGCCATCATCGTGACCGTGACCAACGGGATGGATGCCGCGAATTACGCGACCGGGGTGAAGCTGCCGTAAGGCAAACGGATGCCGATGGATAAGAACCGGGTTCAGCCGCCGGGGATCATGGCAACGCATTCGATTTCAACCCGGACATCCTTGGGTAGCCGGGCAACTTCGATGGTGGATCGTGCCGGCGGCTCCTCCGATGTGAAGTAGGCGGCGTAGACTTTATTCATCTCGCTGAAATCGGCCATGTCCTGAAGAAACACGGTTGTCTTGATGACATGAGGCAGATCGGTTCCGGCTTCCTCGAGAATTGCGGACATGTTCTTCAGGACCTGGTGAGTCTGGTCGACCACGCCTTCTCCAACGACATCTCCGGTCTGCGGGTCGAGGGGAATCTGGCCGGATAAAAAGAGAAGGTTCCCGGCCGCGATGGACTGGCTGTACGGCCCGATCGGTTTCCCGGCTCTGTCAGTGTTAACGGCTTTTCGCTGCATGATGTTTGCTCCTTGTTGTCGTCGTATCCTACGCGTCCCGAAACCCTACGTCCAGTCGTTGCCGAGTTCTTGCGTGTCGGACACCCCTTGACTATGATGATGGCCCATGGAAGGAAACCCGATGTTGAACCGATGCGAAACCATTGGCCGGATCGTCGGCCTGGGGCTGGACAAAGACGATGGATGCGTCCGCATCACCAACGGTTCTGCGTTTACCCTGATGTATGGCTCCGAAGAGTCGCATGACCAGATGCAGGCATTCTGCCTGAGGATGGAAAGCCGGCTGCGCGAACAGGGACGGTCTTTGCAGGACCTGACCCGCGGCGAGTTTCTCCGTCTCGCGTCCGAATGCTCGCAGTCCCGGGACTGAGTACGACATGAAGATCCTGTTCATCACCCCCCACGTGCCCCATGCGGGTGTTGTGGGCGGCCACCAGCTCGTTTATCAGCGGATGCGCCGCTTGTCCGAGCGGGGGCATACCATCGGGCTGGCGGCGTTCGATTCCGGGGAAGATGCCGAGACCCGGGCGCGTTTGCAGACGGAGCTGGATGAAGTACGGCTTATCGATCCGCCCCGGAGGCACTCCGTTCCCGGCCAATTGGCGCGCTTCGCCTTTTCGTCCATCCCCCCGTATTTCTGGGAGTACCGGTCGGATGTCATGATGAAGGCGGTTGGGGACATGGTGCATGAAGGCGGGTATGAGGCGGTCATTGCCGAATTTTCGGCGATGGGTCAGTACCTGTTTCAGAATCCCTACCTCCCGGCGGTACTTAAATTCATTTCCTGCCACTTCAGCCTCGGCACCTCGTATCGCAGCTTTGCCCGAACGATGGGCTTGAGCCGGATCGGTATCCGCAGCCGTCTGGCCGCCGACCGCATGGCGGACTATGAGTCGGCGATGTTCCGGCAGGCCGACCGGGTACTCGTCCTGACGTCGCATGAGCGGTATGCGTTGCAGAACGCCGACCCGAATCTTCAGGTTGACGTGATTCCCTGCGGGGTTGATGTCGGTTATTTCCACCCGGACCAGACCCTGGAAAAAGAACCCGCGATCATGTTCACCGGCCAGTATGAGACCCTACCCAACCTCGATGCGGTGGCATGGTTCGTGGACCGGATCTGGCCGGAACTGAAGAAGCGGCATCCTCAGCTGAGGTTCTATGTGATCGGTCCCGGCTCCGAGGCGATGTTGAAACACATCGCCAAGAAGGACGCCTCCATCGTGGTAACCGGGCGGGTGGATGATATTCGTCCCTACCTCCACCGGTCGAAGGTGTTTGTCTGTCCGGTCCGCCTTGGTTCCGGGTTCCATTTCAAAAACCTTGAAGCGATGGCCGCGGGTACGCCGGTGGTTACCACCCAGCTCGGGGCGGAAGGCATGCCGATGCAGAACGGTGACAATTGCTTTATTGCCGATCAGCCGGAGAAGATGGTGATGGCGATCAGCCTATTGCTGGCCGACGATGAGCTTCGCGCAGAAATCGCCTATAACGCCCGGAAGCTCGTGGAACGGAAGTTCGAGTGGAACCGCTCGATTGATATGCTGGAGGATTCCCTGCTTGTATCGTCGGCCCAGGGAGCGGTGGGGTGCGGGGCTTGAGCGGGGAAGAACGACCATGGCTATCCGCCCGTGCCGGGCTCATCGTGTTCAGTGCATTGATGACCCTGATGCTGCTCGTGGTCTACCGGGCCTGTCTGCATGCGGGCTTCATCTGGGATGACGGTTTTCACTTCGCCGGCAATCCAAACATGGAAAGCTTTCGCGGCCTGATCAACATCTGGACCTCTCGGTCCGCGATCTACTATCCGCTTGTGCTTACCACGTTCTGGGTCATGCGGCGCCTCGTGGGTCTCGACCCGTTTGCATATCATCTTCTCAACATCCTGATGCATGCCGCGACCACGGTGCTGCTGTATACGGCACTGCGCAGGCTGAAAGTGCGGGGGGCCTGGGTAGGGGCAGCCTTGTTCGCACTTTGCCCCCTGCATGTGGAAACTGTCGCCTGGGTGACAGAGCTGAAAAACACCCAGTCGGCGGTGTTTTTCCTGTTGTCGTTTCTGTGTGCGGAAAATGCGTGATGGTTCGATCCGTTGCGTGTCGCAGAGGCTCCGGCCCGCCGGTTGTGGAATCGGTTGGCCCTGCTGGTCTTTCTGTTCGCCCTGCTCAGCAAGCCCTCCACGGTCATGCTGCCGGTGGTATTTGCGGCCGTGATGTGGTGGAAGCATGGGCGGCTGAGGTGGTCGCACCTTGACTGGTTGATTCCGTTTTTTGTGTTTGCCCTGTTATCTGCGGGGTGGACGGTTTGGGAACAGCGCTACAGCTCCGGCGCGATCGGGTTTGAATGGGACTATTCCCTGCTTGAGCGGATCCTGCTCGCAGGCAGAATCTTCTGGTTCTACCTGGCGAAATTCATCTGGCCGATTCCGGTGATGTTTTTGTATCCCCGGTGGGAGCTGAGCGCCGCCGATCCCGCGGCATGGCTGTATCCTCTCGGTGCTGTCGCACTGGTAGCGGCAGCCTGGATGATGCGCAAGCGGACAGGACGCATCCCGCTCGTGGTTCTGCTGTTGTATGCGGCATTGCTGTTTCCCGTACTCGGGTTCTTCAATATCTATTTCACCCGATACGCCTTTGTCGCCGACCACTTTGCCTACCTGCCGTCGATGCCGGTGCTGGCCGCGTTCGGGGCGGGTATTGCCTCGCTGGCCGGGTTGACCAACCGCCCGGTGCAGCGTGCGGTGCTGACCGTAGTATTTGCGGCTCCGCTGCTGATATTCGGGATGGTGGTTTGCCGATGGCACACGCATACATTTCATAGCTCCGAAGCGTTGTGGTCGTCCGCGATCCGGGCAAATCCCGATGCCTGGATGGCTCACAACAATCTCGGACTCCTCTACCGGGATAAGGGCGAAACCGAGGCCGCGGTGTATCATTTCCGAAAAGCGTTGGCCGCGAATCCCGATCATTATGAGGCGATGTGCAACCTTGGCGGTATCCTGCTTGCCGAGGGCCGTCTGGAGGATGCCCTGGGCCTCTTCCGGCAGGCCGTGAAGCTGAGGCCCGACTACCCCCTTGCCTGGACCAATCTCGGTCTCGCGGAGTCGAAGAAGGGTGATGCCGCAGCGGCCCGCCGGGCGTATGAGACGGCGTTGAGCCACCAGCCCACCTACGCCGAGGCGTGGGGACGGCTGGCCGCGCTTGAAGAGCAGGAGGGACGGGTGCAGGCGTCTGCGGATGCGTTCCGCAAAGCCCTGGCTGCCCGGGGCTATGATGAGGCCGCACAGGCCGGATTCCTGTTTGAGCGGGCCTACAAGCTCCGGGAAGAAGGGCGGGAAGCCCAGGCGATGGCCATGCTCGATCAGGTGCTCCTGTTGAATCCGTCACTGCCCGACGCCCACCTGATGCGGGGAATGATGTTGATGGAGTCCGCCGAGTATGATGACGCATCCGATGCGTTCCGACGGGCGCTAGCCCTGCGGTCCGGCTGGCCCGCGGCTTCCTACCGGCTGGCCCTGATCCTTGCCGCCCATCCCGATCCCGCAAAACGTAATCTTGCCGAAGCCGGCTCCCGCATGAAGGCGTTGGTGCAGGCGGGAGGAGGCGGCGTGCCGGAGATCCTGGATACCGCGGCGATCATCGCCGCCGGAGAATCAAACTGGGCCGCCGCGGTCCGAGGCGCCGAGACCGCATCAGGTATCGCGCGAGAAAAGGGGAACGATGCATTGGCCGCGGAAGCCGACCGGCGGGCCGGGCTCTTCCGCCGGCAAGAGGTGTATGTGCTGCCGGAGCGGACCGGGGGGGAGACACGGACGGACACGGGCGGCACGGACTGACAGGAACGAACACGGACCGACACGGTGGGATGGCGACGGTTTTTCTTGGGGGTTTGCGGTTTTGTTTTGCGGGCCGATATTCAGGTTTCAGGTTTCAGGTTTCAGGTTTCAGGTTTCAGGTCTCAGGTTTGCCGCTTCGCTGCTGCCCTCCGGGCAGCCCGTCTCCCTTCGGTCGGCTCAGGTCTCAGGTCTCAGCTTTCTCCCCATCTCCTGCGAGCTGGCCGCAGGCGGCGCCGATATCGACGCCTCGTTCCACCCGCACGGTGCAGGGGATGCCGGCTTGTTGGAGCACGTTCTGAAATGCGAGCACGCGGGCCCGTTCCGATCGTCCCAGCGGTGTGCCGGGCACCGGGTTCCATGGAATCAGGTTCACATGACAGAGCAGGGGAACGCCATCCGGCTTGAGCAGGCGGGCCAATCGCTCCGCCTGATCCGGGTTGTCGTTCTTGCCCTGGAGCAGAACGTATTCGAACGATACACGACGGTTGGTTTTGGCAATGTAGTCCTTCACCGCAGCGATGAGATCGGCGATGGGGAAGCTCCGGTTCACCGGCATCATCTCGGTTCGCTGCTCATCGTCCGGCGTATGCAGAGAGATGGCAAGGTTCACCTGGAGCTTTTCATCCGCCAGTTTCCGAATGCCGGGAACAAGGCCGACCGTGGAGACGGTGAAGTTGCGGGCGCCCATGTTGAATCCCTCCGGGTCATGCAGGCGCTCCACCGCCTCCCACCAGTTGCGATAGTTGTTGAAGGGTTCGCCCATGCCCATGAACACGATGTTGGTCAGGCGATCCGGGAGCTTCTCACCCTTTTCCGCGTGGTCCGCGGCGATGGTTTTCAGCGTACGGGCCGCCCATAGGACCTGTTCCACGATCTGACCGGCGGTCAAATCGTGCAGATGACCGAGCTTGCCGGTGGCGCAGAACACGCAGGCCATCGGACACCCGGATTGCGAGGACACGCAAACCGTCGCCCGGTCGGCATACACCATCAGCACCGTCTCCACCGGAGACCCATCATCCATCCGGAACAGTGCTTTGCGGGTCAATCCCCGGTCGCCTTTCATGACCTTTTTCACATGGAGAGATCCGATCCGGCTCATGTCGGAAAGTTTTTCCCTGAAGGCCCGCGAAAGGTCGGTCATCTGATCCACGTCGTCCGCGAGGTTGACATAGAGGTGCCGGTAGAGCTGTTTCGCGCGGTAAGGCTTTTCGCCGCAATGAGTTACCAGGTCGGCCAGTTTGCTTCGGTCCAGGTCAATCAGGGATACCGGGGGTGCAGGGGCTTTGGTTGGTGTTTCTGGAGGCATGTCGATTTCCGTTCTGTTCGTATTGATTTTACCCGCAACTTGGGGTTCACTGTCAACAATCCCGAACGTGACATAACCTTCAACCGGGCCCACGAGGCTTGGGGTAGGGGGCGTGTATGCAAACGACATTCGGGAAAGCACTCCAGCGCGGCGTTCTGCCGGTCGCATCGCTTCTGGTATTCACCGCCGTGACCGCTACGGCCCAGATCCTATCATCATCCGATTATGACGGTGATGGAAAATCCGACCCTGCCGTCTATGAACCGGCGAAGGGGATGTGGTATGTCAACACCAGCGGCCGGACCGCCCCCGCACCGAAGAACTGGGGATGGTACGAGGCGGTTCCGGTTCCCGGCGACTATGATGGCGATGGCAAGGCGGATATCGCGGTCCATCATCAGGCCAAGGGAACCTGGTATGTCCTGAACAGTGGTTCCGGTGACGGGTCGCAGATCTGGTGGGGCCTGTCCGACTCGATTCCCGTGCAGGGCGACTACGACGGTGACGGTCGAACCGACATCGCGGTCTATCACCCGGCCGGCGGAAACTGGTACGGCCTGCCGTCTTCCGGGGCGAGGTGGTGGGTGAAGAACTGGGGCTGGACCGAAGCCCGCCCGGTACCGGCCGATTACGACGGCGACGGAAAAACCGACCTTGCCGTGTTCTACGCCCCGACGGCCGAGTGGTACATTCTCTACAGCAGCGGCGGCTCGAAAATCATCAACTGGGGCTGGCATGAAACCATTCCCGTACCCGCGGATTACGACGGCGACGGGAAGGATGACCTGGCGGTCTACCATCCTCCCACCGGCTATTGGTACATTCACCGCAGTCGGTCGCAGGCCCTTCTGAAAGTCTACTGGGGCCTGGAGGGCGCCGAACCCACTCCGGGCGATTACAACGGCGACGGCGTGGACGATATTGCGGTCTATCAACCTCTATCCGGGAACTGGTTCCTCTATTACAGCAACCTGGAGGATTTCGAGATTCAGAACTGGGGTTGGAACGAAGCCTATGCCGCCCGCAATACCCTGTGGCAATTTTATGATGCATCCCCGACGCCTCCTCCGGGGAGTGGGGGTGATAACGGCGGGGGCAATGGTGGAGACGATGGCGGCGGTGATGACGGCGGGGGCAACCCCGGAAGTCCCATCGACTTCAACACGGTCGAATGGCTCCATTCGGACGTTTCCACATGGGCGCAGACCTCGAACCTTCGTGATGTCCGGATCAGCGGGTCCAAGATCACCCTCGATTACGACAAGGCCAACGTCTGGCCGGGCGTGAACCATGTCGGTGCGTTCGTGAACGGGAATCCCTGGATCTTTGTTCCCAAGTCCGGCGGCGGATGGTATGCCGCGACCTGGGAGTGGCTCCGTCATGGTCAGACCACCAAGAACGTGAGCTCTGTGGCTGGTGATCACATCAAAAAATCACCTCTCCAGAACTTCCGGCCGGTATCCGGTGAGACCTACGGGTTCATGGTCAGCGGATTGG
>JAUIHQ010000373.1 GCA_030432155.1 bacterium
GACCTGCCAGGTGTCGTTCCAGTCGCGGGTGTTATCCCACTTGCGGTAAAAGCCGTCCTCGGTAACCCGGAGATGAAAGTCCTCCGGCACCATCCCGGGGTAGATATCAATCGGCGTGTTCTCGTTGAAGCCGGGGATGTCGAACGCCCGGTGGTTCATGATGTTGTCCCAGTAAACCTTGATCCCGAAGCGGTGGGCGATCTCGACCATGCGCAACAGGTCGGCTTCGGTGCCGTAACGGGTGCTGACGCTGCCCCGCTGATCCTTCCCGCCGATGTCAAACGGGTCCCACAGGTCATAACCGACGGAAAGCCCGCCGCTGCCCTTGGTCGGCGGAGGAAGCCACAGGGCTCCGTATCCGGCTTCCGCCAGCTCCGGCATTTTTTCGGCGAGATCGTTCCAGCTCAGGTTGAAATACTGGAGCATCACTTCGGACGATGCCGACATGGGTGTCATCACAGCCAACATGGCGGCGGCCATCACACCCCGGAATGCGGTTTTGGGCTTGAGCGTCATCAATGGTCCCCCTCACGACATGAACACGAACCCATCATACAGCAAACCAACTGGAAATCGAATTCGTGCAAGTACCTTATGATGAAAATACAGACTCGGCATGGCCCTGTTAAGGTAAAACGCTTTATATTTTCCGCATTTTCACCGGACTCGGCACCGGGATCCAGCGGGATATTTTTCGGTCGAAATCAACGCGGTTTTCCGACAGCATAGCGGAAATTCAAACCAAACGAGGACAGCACGTTATGAAGCAGGTCCACATCATCGAGCATCCGCTGGTCGAGCACCACATGTCCCTGCTGCGCCGCAAGGAGGCCACTCCGCAGGAATTTCGAAGGCTCATTCAGCGCCTATGCACCCTCTTAACCTATGAAGCAACCCGCGACCTTTCGCTGACCGAAACCACGATCACAACGCCGATGGAGGAAACCAGCGGTCGCATCCTGCATCAACGGATCGGCCTTATTCCCATCCTTCGCGCGGGGCTCGGGATGGTGGATCCGGTGCTGCACCTGATACCCGCGGCTGAAGTATGGCATCTGGGCTTTTACCGGGACGAGGAAACCCTGAAACCGGTCGAATATTATAAGAAGCTGCCGCCGGGCGACCCGGTGGATGTGGCGATGATCCTCGATCCGATGCTGGCCACCGGCGGCTCGGCGATCGCCGCGATCGAAGCGGTGAAAACCTGGGGGGTGAATCAGGTCAAGCTGCTGGCCATGATCGCCGCTCCTGAGGGCATTGAAAAAGTTCACGCCAAACATCCGGAGACCGATATCTACCTCTGTGCCCGCGACCGCGGTCTCAATGACAGCGGCTACATTCTTCCCGGCCTCGGCGACGCCGGCGACCGCATCTTCAATGCGAAGGCGGTGTAGGTGATGGATGATGCGAGCCGTCTTCTTTGACATCGACGGAACCCTGCTCCGCATGCACGGCGCGGGGCGCAGGGCTTTCTCGGCCGCGATCCGCGATGTCTATGGATGGGACGACGACCTCTCGCACATCAATTTCGCCGGAGCAACCGACCTCGATGTTCTCCACCGGATCATCATGAAGCACGGCGGAGTTCCGGAAAAAGCGTCTACGACCCGCTTTTTTGAGGCGTTTCCGCGCCGGCTCGAGGATTTCGCAAAGACCAGCCGCTGCGACGTATATCCCGGGGTCCAGGAGCTTGTAGATCTCCTGGCCGGACGGGAAGACATTATGGTCGGACTCATCACCGGCAACATCGAGGCCTGCGCCCACATCAAGCTGGCGTGTGCGGGGCTTCACGGACGCTTCGTGATCGGGGCATACGGGCATGAGCATGCCGACCGGAACGAGATCGCGATGCTGGCCCGAAAACGGATGACCGACGCCCTGCCCAATGGGCAACGATTCGAGAAAATAATCCTGATCGGCGACACACCATCGGATATCCGCGCCGCCCATGCCATCAGCGCCGGCGCCATTGCGGTCGCCACCGGGCATTATTCCATCGATGATCTCCTCCAGGCCAATGCCGACCTCGCCGTCGACAGTCTGGAGGATCCGAGGGTGATGGAGATGATTCTGGGCTGAGATCATTATCGTACCGGCCGCTAAAGTAAGCCTTCATCCACGCCGCCCCGCGGTTGCAGGTCGGAACGTTCAACGTTCACCGTGGTCAACGTCCAAGGGGCCATGGCCGGGCTCTTGCCCCTCCGGATGTCCTGATTCGAAATCAAGCGGGAGGGCGAGCGGCCCGCGAGCCGGGTTGGCGGGAAACGGGACGTTGGTGGTCAAGGCGCTCCTCCTTCCGCGGGCCGGAGCGGAAACGGCGGAATCTTCAACCGGCGGCCATGGTCAGGACATTCGTATCGCCGAACCAGGCGGCGGACGCGGCGGCGAGGGCGTGGGCCCGGTGGGATATGCGGTTCTTTTTCTCGCTGTCCATTTCGGCAAACGTCCGGGTTTCGCCATCCGGGATGAAAAGGGGATCGTAGCCGAAGCCGTGGTCGCCCTTTTCTTCGAACCCGATCCGGCCGGGACAGATGCCTTCGACAATGCGTACCGAACCGTCGGGCCCGGTCAGGGCCAGCACGGTGCGAAAGCGGGCATTGCGGTTGGGCTGTCCGTCAAGTTCACAAAGCAGCTTCCGGTTGTTGGCGTCATAATCCACCGGCTCCCCGGCATATCGTGCGGAATACACACCGGGCGCCCCGTCGAGCGCCTCCACCTCCAGGCCCGAGTCGTCGGCCATCGCCCACAGGCCTGCGGCGTCGGTGATCGATTTTGCTTTCTTCACCGCATTGGCCTCGAAAGTGTCCCCGTCCTCCACCACATCGGGCAGGTCGGGAAAATCGAGTGCGCTGAGCAGCTCCACCCCGTTCATGCGGATGATCGAGCGGATTTCCTCAAGCTTATGAGGGTTGCGGGTCGCGAGTACGAGCTGCATGAACGTCAGTCGCCGCGTACGCGCTCCTGCATCTCCGGCGAACTGTTCTCGATGATCATGTTCACCAGATCTTCCTGTTCCTTCAGGTCCGGCTCACCATTGGGCCAGTCGAAGGGATTGATCTTCTTCTTCCAGCCGTTCGGCCAGACCACGAATACCGCGGGACAGGACTTAAACCAGAAGTCGGCAAAGGCCTTTTCCTCGCTCTTCCGGAACGGCATTTGCATTTCGACCTTGATGTAGTCTTTGAGCAGGCCCTTCACATCGCCGGTCAGACCGTACTTTTCCCACCACCGGCACAATCCCTTCTCGTTCTTGATGTCGTAGCGGAAGAAATAGACGATGATGTCCGCCCCGGTGTTCTTCTGGATTTCCAGGGCCTCCTCATACCCCCGCTCCCCGTCGAGCCAGCGCTTGGCCGGAATT
>JAUIHQ010000374.1 GCA_030432155.1 bacterium
CATTTCGTTTTTCACCCGTTCGTTGAACATGAAGAACGGACACCTGACCCGGCACGTGATCTGGACGAGTCCATCGGGAAAAGAGACCCGGCTCGAATTCGCTCGATTCCTTTCCGCAGCCACCCCCCACCTTGCCATGCAATCGATTACCGTGACCCCGCAGAACTGGCATGGCGAAGCCCGTCTTCGCTTCGGCCTCGACGGCCGGTATCCCACCTATTTCCGGTGCGGTGACCGAGCCCTGCCCCACCTCCGCCAGGACCTGCTGGAGAGTCCGGTGATCGATGCCCGCGGCGGCTCCGGCTGCCTGACGGTCAAGACCCGCGGGACCGGGCACACCGTCAGCATCGCAACCGCACTGGATGGCGGGGATGCCTCCTCGGTATGTGAGGGTGGCGCCATACTCCGCCAGGAATCCGTAGTGCAGTTGAAGGCGGGCATGCCGGGTACGGTTATCCATGCGGTTGCCGTGGTCAGCTCGCGTGACTCCGTGGCGCCCGCGGCTGTACCGTCCACCGCCTCCGAGATCGCCGGCAAGGCCATCGCAACAGGCTACGAAGACAGCCTTGCCGATTCCGAGAAGGTCTGGCTTGAGCGTTGGGTGTTGTCCGATGTCGTGCTGGAAGGGCCGGCGCGCGACCAGGCGTATCTCCGCTACGGAACCTTCAGCATGCTCCAGATGGCCCCGTTCCACACCGATACCATGAGTGTGCCGGCCCGGGCCTATGCCTTCAACCGGTACCACGGACTTTACTACTGGGACAGCGAGACATTCCTGATGCCGCAATACCTGCACTCGCATCCGGACGTTGCCGCGCATCTGCTGCGCTTCCGGTACCGGACGTTGCCCGGCGCCCGGCGGACCGCGGTGAACCTGGGCGCCCCCGGAGCCTGCTTCCCGTGGATGACCGATTCGGACGACGGTACCGAGCAGGGTCCGTGGGGTATCGGCGACTACCTCTGGCACCAGAATGCCGACATCGCCTATGCGATCAACCAGTATGTTGAAGCCACGGGGGATACCCGGTTCATGCTGGAGCAGGGCCTGGAAATGATTGTCGAATCCGCTCGGTTCTGGTTGTCCCGGATGACCGAAGATGAAGAGGGCGTCGTCCATCTTCACGACACCGTCGGTCCGGATGAGCTGGATAAGCATGGCCGGGACAACGGCTATACCAGCCTGATGGCCCGCCGCCACCTGCAGCTTGCCGGCCGGTGGGTGGACCGGATACGGAAAGCGTTTCCGGACGAAGGGCGAGATCTGTTGCAGAAACTGGAAGTGACATCGCTGGAGATGGCTGCCTGGAAGCATACCGCGGATGCGATGGCGGTTCCCCACGTGCCCGGCCGGAATTTCCCGCTGCAGGATGAGTTTCTGCTCGCCAAAGAGCCGATGTCGTTTGATGGCCTGACTGCGGATGAGGCCTATGAGAAGCGGCACACGCACCAGGTTGTGAAACAGTCGGACATCATCCTTGCCATGTATCTGCTGCAGGATGAATTCAGTGTTGATCAGATGCGTGACGCGTATGATTTTTATGAGCCGATGACCCTTCATTATTCATCGCTAAGCTATAACACCCATGCGATTCTCGCGGTGAAGATCGGCCGGCTTGAACAGGCGTATGACTATTTCATGAAGGCGGCCGGGCTGGACCTCGACAACTTGAGGGACGCAACCAAGGATGGTCTCCATGCCGCCGCCCTTGCTGGAACCTGGCAGACCGTCACCTACGGGTTCCTCGGGATGAAGCTGGAGCCGGATGCCATCTTGTTTGATCCTTGTCTTCCCGATGCATGGAAGTCGGTATCCATCACGGTTGTATACCGGGGATACCGGTTGAAGATGACGCTCGGGCATCAACATCACCAGATCGATGTCGATGGATCGGGAAGCCATGGGCCGGCCGGTCTTGTCATCAATGGCGAGCGGCACGAGCTCACTGATGGATTGACCATACGTTCGGCGAAACAGATCGCCGGCATTGCCTGACGAATCAAAAAGGGGAAAGAACAGGATGACGAACAAAATTCAGGGTGTGATTTTCGACCTCGATGGTGTGATTGTTTCCACGGATGAGTATCACTTCCGGGCATGGAAAAAGCTCGCGGATGAGGAGGGTATCCCGTTTACCCGGGAGGACAACGAAAGACTTCGCGGTGTCAGCCGGATGGAGTCGCTCGACATCATTCTCGAGAAATCGGAACGAACCTACAGTCCGGAGGAAAAGGTCGCGATGGCGGAGCGCAAAAATGCCATGTACCGCGAGTCTCTGGCCGATCTCACGCCGGATGATATCCTTCCCGGCGTGAACGAAATTCTTTCCGGGCTTCGTGAACGGGGCATCAAGATGGCAATCGGGTCATCCAGCAAGAATGCGCTGCCGATTCTCAAGGGGGTCGGGCTGGCCGATAGGTTTGACGTGATTGCCGACGGAACCCATATTTCCCGGTCCAAGCCGGACCCTGAAGTGTTTGAACTTGCAGGACGTCTGCTTGGGCTCGACCCCTCCGTTTGCCTTGTGGTTGAGGATGCCGATGCCGGAGTGGAAGCCGGGGTGGCTGCGGGCATGCCGGTCCTGGCCGTTGGTTCAGCCGCCGGCCATCCCGGTGCAACATTGCGGGCCCCGGATCTGACCGGCATCACCCTTGACGCCATGTTGAACGGAAGCCATTGATGAGAAACGTGTGGATGATCAAATGGTTCCTCTCAATCGGTTGCGGCCTGGCTGTTTCCCTGTCCGCGTATGCCGGTACCAACGGCACCATCGCGGTGTTCGGGTCGTCCGTCGCCCGCGGGCAGGGCGGGGGAGGGGCCCTTGTCGACAACGAGTTCGCGTTCGGATATGCCGGCCTGCTGCGGGACTTGCTGGAACCGCAGGGCTGGAACATGACCAACATCTCAGTCGGCGGGAATGATACCGATGATGCACTGGCCCGCTTTGACAGCGATGTCATCCCCGCGGATCCCGATATCATCATCGTGGGACTCTCCCTCGGAAACCAGGGTCTGGTGTTCACCGATGACCCGGTCGGTGTTTCGGAATCATTCCGTTCCGGCATGACCAACATTCTTCACCGGTGTGTGACCAACGGTTACTACCCGGTGATCGGCAACGTGTACGCCAACCAGTTGTATTCCACCTACAAGTACCGGTTTGTTCAGGAGATGAACCAGATCATGAACACCTGGGGTTACCCGGTCTATAACCTGCTCGGGGGCAATGACGACGGATGGGGCCGCTGGGCATACGGGTACCGCGATGATAATGCGCATCCGAACCGCTACGGGCACGAGGAGATGTATTATACCATTGTTCCCAGCCTGTTCGATGCGA
>JAUIHQ010000375.1 GCA_030432155.1 bacterium
GACATCAGCATGGCATTGGTAATGCCCACCGCGCATACCAGCATGGACACCAGCGCGAGCCAGGTCATGCGTTTCCCCATACCGAGCAAACCACCGCCGGTTTCCACGGTTTGCCGTTCCGCCATTTTCAGCAAGCGTTCTTCACTCCGGCTGGCTGCGAGCTGCTGGAGGCGGGCGGCATCAATAACCCCCGGGTCGGCGTTGTTGGCCTCCATCTGTTCAATATACCAGGCTGCCTTCTCGCGGTTTTCGACCATATCCCAGATCATGTTGATCGTAACATCGCCGGGCAGGATGTCGCGGTCGGCGGCAATGGCCTGTCGAATACCGGCATTGTTGACCGTCTTCTCGATCCGGGCGATTTGCTGGATGCGTCTGACATCGCGGCTGATGCCTTCGGCCTCGGCGGCATTCAAATGGAAGCCGGCGTCGCGTATCACATCACCGAACGATCCTTCGGCATCGGCGAGAGCGTCGAGAAGGGTGCGATTCTCAAGAGTACGCTGGACCACGGCAATCGCCTCCGACTGGGCGTTGCGGATACGATCGATGGACGCCTGCAGCTCCGGCCATCCGGCCAGGAATGTATGGAACGCATCCATGGAGGAGGGAAAGCGGAGGGTCTTCATCGTGGCCAGCCCCGTTTCCAATCGTTCGATCGCTTGATCACCGGACAGAGACATGAAAATTGCGGTGCCTTCACGGGGCCCGACCAGAACCCTGCGTCGGCCGTAGGGGAGCTCACGGAAAAACGCCAGGTACTCCGCGGCATCCCCGGTTTGCCGGTACAGATCCGGCAGCTCGGACGGGTCCACCGCCTTCAACGCCACCAGCTCATAGGCGAATGCTTCCTGTCGATCCGGGTCCGCGAGCGCCGTAATGATTTCCTCGGGAGCCTGGGCGATCGATAGACGGGCGATCCACGCGTCCACCCGGTGCAGGGCTTCGATCTGATCCCGGGCGGTTTCCGCCACCGACCGCTTGATCAGGCTTTCGGTAAGGATATTCATCAGGAACGCCATCGCGACCACGATGACCGCGACCGTGACCACCGCCCGGAACAGACGGTATTTCACGCCTGAGATCGCGATCTGGGTGATCCGCCGGAAACTCAGGATCGGCTGTTTCTGGACATCGATCTGTTTCGTCATGTCGGCATCACCATGAATTGTTTGGGCAGGTCGCCGCCGGTCACGATAAAGTATATGAGGCTCACGATCATCGGGCCGACACCGCCGAGCATCTCACCGGCAATCAGCCCGAACATCAGCGGCTTGAGGTGCTGATAAATGCCGGCGCCGCCGTATTTGGTGACCAGGGTCTTGATCAGCCATCCGACCAGAAACGACTGGGCAAAACAATCGCCGGCGTATGTGCCCCATACCAGAAAAAGAACCGGGTGGAGCGGCCAGTTGGTGTACCGGAGCCGAAACATCGAGAACAGGAGAACCAGTCCGGCGCCGATCAGAAAGGTAAGGAGCGCCTGGCCGCCGGGGTCCATGGCCAGAAAGCGCGACAGCCCGGTGGCCGATCCCGCATCGGCAAGCTGCCCCTGGGCATCCAGCCGCTGCATCACGCTGATGACTTCATTGAACGGGATTTTCGACTGGTTGATGTGCCAGGCCGAGACATCCACACCCTTGTCATACTGGAAATACAGGACCACCGGAATGCCCACGGCAAGGCCCGCCACCAGGGCGAGGGCCATCACCGCGGCGGTGCGGCCGAGCTTGACCCGGTAATCATCAGCCAGTTTCAGACCGTTGATGACGAACGGCATCAGCGCTTCGCGCGGATCGTAGAACATGACGATGCAGAACATGAACATGATCAGCAGCATCTCCGGCCCGAGCGCCCGGGCCCCGAAGATGGCCCATAGGAGGGTCGCGGGGGTACCGAAGGTCACGATGAAGATCAGGCCGGTTTCGGCGAGCAAGCGGCTCATGACGAGATAGATTGCCACGCAGCCGAGGGCGAACATAAGGGCGAGCGGCCAGTCGAGATTCGCGGCCGTCGCGGCATAGGCGGTGAAGAAGGCGATACCCATCACAAACACCCGCGCGCCCCAGATTGCGGAGGATTCGATCTCATCCGCCGTCTTCAAACCCGCCGCACGCTTGAAAACGGTCAGGTAGTAGTGCCGGCCGGTGTAAAGCAAAACCGCGAGAAGGGCGAAATACGACCCCATGTTCATCATGGACTGACGGGTGATGCCATACGGCCACTGGCCCTGCCACCCGGCCTGGCCGATACCGTAAATCGCCAGTGTTCCCGACAGGAAAACCCAGAGAAATGGACCGATACCCAGGGAAAGCGAAACGTCCTTGGGCAGGAAATAGGCGACGGCCACCACGGTGAAGAATATCGTGCTGTACCCGCTGAGAAATCCTTCGCCGCCGCCTCGCTCGAACGTATCGGACAACTTGGCCAGCGGACTCCAGTCAACCCCGAGGGGAACCTGTCCAAACAGGTAATCGGGAAACCACAGGTTGAGGTAGTTGTAGCCGTGAATGGTGAATACGGCGCCCAGGCCGATCCAGAACAGCCGGTTGGCGAATATGGGACTTCGCTGTCCATCCGTGGACGGAAACAGCGATCGGGTGAATGTCACAATGGGGTAGGGTAGATGTTCGTGATCCGCCCACTGCCGGTGAACCACATTGGCCAGACCGAGAAGGGCAAACCACAGACTCAGCAGCAGGGGTATCCAGAACACCATCGGTTTGATCCAGGCATGCCACGGCACGTCGGACAGGGCAATGTGATCGTCCGCCTCGCTGAGGCCGCGGGTGAATCCACTGAGAATTGTTTCTTCATCGGATGAAACATCCACCAGCATCCCGTCCGGGACATAGTCCATGATCTTCTGCTTCTGCCACCCCGGTTCGGTGTTCTCATACCGGTTGGGCATGATCAGGGCCGGGGTGAAGAGCCGGAGCAGGTTGGAGCCGGGAATCGCACAGGCGGCGAGGACCATGCCGAGAATGACCGCGATTTCGGCCGGCCGCAGGGCCAGGGACTGTTTGATCTTGCGGAAAAGGGGATAAATCAGGGCGAGAAAGATGACGAGGAAGCCATAGACCGAAATCGGCATGAAGTTGCCGATGAACATGGTCTGCCGCATGATCCAGTCATTGAAGTAGGTATAGGAACAGATGAACGCAACCCCTATAAGCCCCACTATGACCGCACGTATCGACAAAATCTTACTTCTCCGTCTGGCCGGTATTCGAACCCGTCAAAGCTGCTCCGCCGGGGAGCCGTCCCACATCGCCACCGCCAATGCTCCACGTTGCACAAGCGATTTAGCATAGGTG
>JAUIHQ010000035.1 GCA_030432155.1 bacterium
CAATCATGCGGTTTACCCGAGCGGAAAATACCACCGGCCCCGTGGAGTGTCAATCTATGCAGGCTCGTTGAGATCCGGCTCGGAGGCTTCGCCATCGCTGCCGACGATCACCACGATCTCCCCCTTCACCGCCCTTCCGGCAAACGCATGCTTCAACTCCGCTGCCGTCCCCTCAAGGGCCTCTTCAAACTTTTTGGTCAGCTCGCGGCCGATGAAGATCCGAACGTCCGGCGCGATGGTTTCGAGCAGGTCGAGCAGCTTGATCAGCCGGTGCGGCGACTCAAAAAGCACCACCGGAACGCCGGAGGCCATCCAGGCTCGAAGCGATTTTTCCCGCCGTCCCGGTTTGACCGGGAGAAACCCGCCGAACAGAAACGCTCCCGAGGGAAGCCCGGCCAGCGCCACCGCGGTGGTAACGGCACTCGGACCGGGGAGGCAGGTCACGGGTACACCGTTCTCGCGGCAGGCGCGGACGAGGCGCGCACCGGGATCGGACACAACCGGCATCCCGGAGTCGCTGACCAGGGCCACCGCCTCCCCCTGCCTGATACGGCTTGCGATGTCGCCCAGGCGGGAGGCCTCATTGAACTTGTGGCAGCTCAGCATCGGCTTGCGGATCTCGTACCGATCGAGCAGACGGCGGGTCATCCGGGTATCCTCGGCGACAATCAGCGATACGCCGCGAAGCACATCCAGGCCCCGGAGGGTCATATCCTCAAGGTTCCCGATGGGCGTCGCGACAACATACAGACCCGGCTCCATGCCCATGTTCATATCATGAAACCTGAAACCTGAAACCTGAAACCTGACAGAGGGCATGCCTGAATGTCCGAATGACGAATCCCTGAATGGCGGACTCCGGCCCCGGTTCCCGTTGGGGAACATTCCAATTCTCAAATTCCAGTGACGAAACATTCAACGGGCTGCCTGACGGGCAGTCGCGAAGCGGCGAACCTGAAGCCACCATCAGGCTGCAGAATGTCCCCGGGGATTCGGGGCCTATTTTCTTCTCCCCTTTCCCCTGTTTCATGCTATAAGAACGGGTTTTCGGCGAAGAAATCGCAGAAATGAACAAACACGGAGTATTGGAGCTATGGCCAGGATCGACTTTGGCGGCGTCAAGGAAGACATCGTCACACGGAAGGAATTCTCTCTCGCGAAAGCACGCAAGACCCTGAAGGGCGAAACCATCGCCGTCATCGGGTACGGCGTACAGGCCCCGGCCCAGGCCCTGAACCTGAAGGATAACGGTTTCAAGGTCATTGTCGGCGCCCGCGATCACAAGCAGGCCAGGAAGGACGGCTGGAAGCCGGGCAAGGACCTCTTCTCGATTGATGAAGCGGCGGAAAAGGGAACGGTCATCCTGTACCTTGTGTCGGATGCCGGGCAGATGCAGCTATGGAAATCATTCAAGAAGCACCTGACCCCGGGCAAGGCGCTGGTCTTCTCCCACGGGTTCTCCGTCGTGTACAAGGACCAGACCAAGGTCATTCCGCCCAGCGATGTGGACGTGCTTCTCGTGGCCCCCAAGGGTTCCGGCCTCAACGTGCGCCGGAACTTCCTCGCCGGGGCGGGAATCAACTCGAGCTTCGCGGTGTTTCAGGACGCCACCGGGAAAGCCCGTGAGCGCTGCATCGCCCTCGGGATCGGGATCGGCTCCGGCTACCTGTTCCCCACAACATTTCAGAAGGAAGTGGTCAGCGACCTCACCGGCGAACGCGGGGTGCTCATGGGCGCCCTCGCCGGCATCATGGAGGCGCAGTACGAGGTGCTCCGCAAGAACGGGCATTCCCCCAGCGAAGCCTTTAATGAAACGGTCGAAGAGCTGACCCAGAGTCTCATCCGCCTCGTGGACGAAAACGGCATGGACTGGATGTACGCGAACTGCTCCACCACCGCCCAGCGCGGCGCTCTGGACTGGAAGCCGAAGTTCAAAAAGGCCACGCTCCCGGTCTTCCGCGATCTGTATGCAAGCGTCAAAACCGGCAAGGAAACCCGCCGCGTACTGACGACCTGCAGCAAGAAGGATTACCGTCAGCGGCTGGCCCAGGAGCTGGACACGCTGGGGAACTCGGAAATGTGGCAGGCCGGTAAGGCCGTCCGTTCGCTCCGCCCCAAGACCACCGGGAAATCCGGCATTGCCAAGGGCACGAAGGGCGTCGCCGGCCGGACGATGAAATAAACCGGAGCATACGCCCGATCATGAAGCGCGCACCTTTTCCGGTGCGCGCTTTTTGATAACAGGGTTTGCGTTGATCTCGCCCGGCAACCGTGTATGTTTAGGCCGCCCATGAATATGAACGATCAACAGACCGCAACGCCGTATCCCGAAAAAGGGTTTTTCCGTCAGCTCGCCTGGCACATGCGGAACGACGAAGAAAACGTATCGCTGGCCGAGAGCTCTCCCCTGATGTTCATGCATCTCGGCCTTGTTACCCTGCTGTTTTTCGGCTTCAGCTGGGTCGCCGCCGGCATCGCTTTCCTGCTCTATGTCGTTCGCGTCTTCGCCCTGACCGGGGGCTATCACCGGTACTTTTCCCACAACAGCTTCAAAACCGGACGGATTTCGCAATTCGTCCTCGCCTTCATCGGCGGAACATCCGCACAACTGGGCCCGCTGTGGTGGGCCGCGCATCACCGGCATCATCACCAGCATTCCGACACCGAACTGGATATCCACTCGCCGGTGCGGCGCGGATTTCTGTGGTCCCACGTCGGCTGGCTCCTGTGCCGCAAGTATGCCACCACCGAGCTGAAACGAATTCCGGACTTCGCCCGGTATCCGGAACTGCGGTTTCTTGACCGGTTCCATGCAATTCCTCCGCTGATGCTGCTGGCCGGGCTGTACCTGCTTGGTCGGTACCTCGACATCCATCATCCCGGGCTGGGAACCTCCGGCGGCCAGCTTGTGGCCTGGGGATTCTTCTTGAGCACGGTACTCGTCTACCACGCCACCTTCTGCATCAACTCGGTCACGCACATGGTCGGGACCCGGCGGTTCAAGACCAACGACGAAAGCCGT
This sequence comes from bacterium, assembly GCA_030432155.1. Lineage (GTDB taxonomy): Bacteria > Verrucomicrobiota > Kiritimatiellia > CAIVKH01 > CAIVKH01 > JAUIHQ01. The sequence goes on from JAUIHQ010000035.1 coordinate 3,023, forward strand.
AACAGCATGGTCCTCGCCCTGATCACCATGGGCGAAGGATGGCACAACAACCACCACCGCTATCCCGTCTCCACCCGCCAGGGCTTTTACTGGTGGGAAATCGACATGACCTACTACATCCTGAAGGTGCTGTCATGGATGGGCATCGTATGGGACCTCCGCCCTCCGTCCGAGCAGGTCTACCGTGAAGCGGAAGAGCTGGCGGCCGCAGAAGCGGCCGTGCCGGCGAACTGACGCGAAGCGGAACATCCGGCATCGAACCCTCGAAAACCACCCCGCCCTCCGGGCACCCCTCCGAGGGAGGGGATGTAGCCCGCATATTGCATGAGCGGTTTCAACATCGTAACGGCGGCCGAGGGACCCGTCTTCACCACACTGCCGAGGCAGGCGGTCCGCACCCTTCATCCTTCCGCCTTCCTACTTCCGGAAGCGCCGTTTCCATCGGTACAACTCATGGCGAAGCCGGGGATAACGTCTGTACATCCAGATCTTGCCGCGGCGGAATGCGGGAATGTAGGGCGAGAGCAGAGCGGCGCCGATCAACAGGAACAGGATGCCCTGAAGGATCGGCAGAAACAGACCGAGTACACCCAGGATCATAAAGAAGATACCGCCGATGATCTGCAACAGGTGCATCACCGGGTGCCGGCGCTTGTACCGGGTTCGTCGAGCCGTAGTCATGGGCGGCATCATCCACGGGATCAGGGGCCCAGGTCCAGACCGGAAAACACGTGCCGGAATTCCTGCTTGGCGAATGACCCCCGAACACGGATGATCGATGCACCATTGCCTGAGACATGAAGGTCTGCATCGACATTCAATCCGCGATCGCCCAACAAGCCGGGGTCGGACGCTATACGCGCCACCTCGTGGAGCAGCTCGGTCGCACAGCCGAATCCGACGACGACCTGTCTCTTTTCTACTTTGACTTCAAACGCAAGGGCATGCCGTTTCAGGTACCGGCGGCCCGCGAACAGGTCATCCGCTGGGTGCCGGGGCGCATCGTTCAGAAAGCCTGGAAAACCCTCGGATGGCCCTCCTTCAACCTGTTCGCCGGCCGGGCCGATGTATATCACTTCCCCAATTTCATCCGCCCGCCCCTTTCCTCCGGGGCTTCGGTGGTTACGATTCACGACGCTGCCTTCCTCCGCTATCCCGAAACCCTGGAGGAAAAAAACCTTCTCTACCTGACCCGGCTGATCAAGCAGACCCTCGACCGTACGGACCGGATCATCACCGTATCGGCCTTCACCGCCCGCGAACTGATCGAGCGCGCCGGGGCGGACGAGTCGAAACTGGAGGTGATTCATTCCGGCCTCGACCCCATGTTCACACCGCCCGAGACCGGGCAAATCGACATGGTCCGGCAACGGTACGGCCTGCATCGCCCGTACCTGTTGAACATCGGGACCGTGGAACCCCGCAAAAACCTTCCCTTCCTGATGTACGTGTTTGAAACCCTGGATGAGGATATCGACCTCGTCATCGCCGGCATGAAAGGATGGAAGTTCGAGCCGATCCTCAAGCGGATGCAGACATCAATCAAGCGTAGCCGCATTCACTATATCGACTATGTCGCCGACGGGGACCTGCCGTCGCTGTACGCAGGTGCGGAAGCCTTTGTCTTTCCGTCTCTGTACGAAGGCTTCGGGTTCACGCCGCTGGAAGCGATGCGGTGCGGAACACCGGTGGTATCCTCCACCGCGGGGTCCCTGCCGGAGGTGCTGGGCGACGCGGCAGCACTGGTGGAGGATTTTGATGCCGGCGCATGGGTGCAAGCCATCCGGTCCGTCTTGACCGATACCGCACATCGTGACGGGCTTATTGCTGCCGGAAGGGATAAGGCGGATTCCTATGGCTGGCATCACACGGCAGAACAAACCTGGAACGTCTACCGGAGCCTGGCATGAACGAACAACGCCCCCTCCATATCGTCATCGATACCCGCTGGATCTTCCGGGAAATCTCCGGTATCGGCCTTCATTCGCGGGAGCTTGTGCGCGCACTGTTGCGGATCGACTCCCCGCACCGGTTCTCCCTGCTGTTCGACGACCCCCACATCCGCGACCGTACCATCCGGGACCTCGAGCTCGATCGTTTTCCCGCGACGTCGATCGTGGATATCGGCTGCGGGTTGTTCGATCCCCGAGGCCAATGGCTGCTGCCGCGGAGGCTCCGGACCATGAAGGCCGACGTCTACCACTCGACGAATTACATGATGCCCCTGTGGCCGGCCCGGAACATGGCCCACGTCATCACCATCCATGACCTGATTCCCCTGCTCTTCCGCGACCATGCCCCCCGGTCCAAGAAGAACCGTCTGTTCCCCCTGTATCAATGGATCATGAAACGGGTCGTGGACAAATCCGACGCGGTCATCGCAGTCAGCGAATCGACCGCCGCGGATATCCGCCGCCACCTGCTGCCCCCCGGATCCCGAAAAACGATCCGGGTCGTCCCCAACGGGGTACATAAGGGGTATACTCCCGATCCTTCGGTACCGAAGGAGACGCCGCCGGTGATCCTCTACGTCGGTCGCCGCGACCCCTACAAGAACCTGCCCTCGCTGATTCGCGCCTTTCACCGGATCCGGCAAAGCGGACGGGAGGTGGCCCTCCGGGTGATCGGTCCCCCCGACAGCCGGTACCCCGAAGCCGAGGAAACCGCACGTAGCCTCGGTGTGTATGACAACATCGACTGGATCGGCTATTGCAGCGACGACGACCTGCTCAACCATTACCGCAAGGCAACCCTCTTTGTCCTGCCGTCACGGTACGAGGGTTTCGGGTTACCCGTGGTCGAGGCCATGGCCTGCGGGACACCGGTGATATGCGGCAACCGCAGTTCCCTGCCCGAAGTCGCGGGCGATGCCGCGATCTGCATCGATCCGGATGATGACAGCCAGCTCGTTGAAGCGATGACATCTCTGCTGGACGATCCGGACAAGCGTGACGCCCTGGCCGCATCCGGCCTGGCGAGGGCCGCCTCCTTCTCATGGGACAACGCAGCCCGGCAAACCCTTGATCTGTATGAATTCGCGGCCGGCTTGAACGGGGCACGTTGACGTACCCCCCCGCATCGGTCACGATGCGGGTATGGATGACGTCGTATACAAGGGCCGGCTGGAAGGACTGGAGGTGGCATTTGCCTATGTTCTTGCCACCCGGGTCTGCAACGAAGCGATCATTCGTCATGATCATGATCCGGTGGCGGCACATCTCATGGCGCGGGCGCTGGGCGCCGGCCTTCTCTATGCCGCCCCCCTGAATGAACGGGAACGGGTGAATATCCGCTGGACCTATCACGGGGCGTTGAAAACCATCATCGTGGATGCCGGAGCCGACGGTGCGGTTCGCGGATTCGTCTCGCCCCACCAGCTACCCGCATCCCGGTCCATTGATGAATTATACGGGGAGAAGGGAACGATCTCGGTTGTTCGCTCGGAATTCAGCAAGGTCACCTCCTCCGGCACCGGTGAAGCGCCATTCCGTGATGTCGTTGAGGATCTTGTCTTCTTTTCCTGCATCAGCGACCAGGTCGAAACCTGCGGAACCGTACTCGTCGCCTTCGATCCCGACCCCCGGCAACCGGTCCGGCTTTGCCGGGGCCTTTTCCTGCAGGCGCTGCCGGGCTGCAACCTGGCCCGATTCCACCATCTGCGCGAACGCCTGGCATCCGACCGGGTCCGGACCCGGCTGGCCCATGAAAGCGAGACCGACAATCTGTTTGAGGATGTCCTGCACCTGATGCAGTCCGGAAAGGATAAACCCATCAACGTCCATATGACACGGTCGGTGACGCCGGTGTTCCGATGCAACTGCTCACGGGACAAAATGGGGGCGGTGGTGCGATCGTTGCCCGAATCAGAACGAGAGGACATCAAGGCCAAGGGAGAAGATCTGACCGTGCGATGCCACTTCTGCAATGAACGATACATTCTGTCCGTGGAGGAATGCACGGCCCTGTGGCAACAACAGGAGAGCAATCCGTGATCCCATCAACATCCGGCGGCCGGGCGGCCGAGGGCGACAGATCTCACATCGAGCTGACCTGCCTCATGAATGTTTACTTCAACCAGGGGGACACATCCGTCCTCACCAGCCTGATGGAGACATACGCCAAACTGCCGGCCGCGATTCTTGACGTCACCCAGTTCCTGATCGTAGACGACGGTTCACCGACCCCGGTTCGTCTGCCCGAGCACCTGAACCTGAATCTGCTGATCCTCAGAATTCACGACGATATCCCCTGGAACCAGCCGGGCGCCCGCAACCTGGGGGTGGTTTATGCCCGCTCCGAGAAGGTGCTGATGACCGATGTGGACCATACCTTCACGCCGGAGGTATTCCTGCACGCCCTTCATGCCCGCCCTCCGCGCCGCACCGTGTTCAAGATGAAACGAATCCACCCGGACGGACGTTCCTGCCGGCCGCATCCCAACACGTTCTTTCTCGCCCGGAGCCGCTTCCTCGCTCTCTACGGATATGACGAGGCCTACTCCGGCCACTACGGGTTTGACGACTCGATGTTCTGGCGCTGGCAACGGAATCACGGAACCCGCTTCCGCTACCTGCCCTCGCGGTGCCGCGTCATCAAGCGTGATTTCGAGAAGGACGGACGGTATCACTCTTTTGAACGTGACCTGTCCCACAACCGCGAGATCGCCGAAGCCAATCGGGCGGCATGGAAACAGTGGGGGCCGGCCCGCGGTCATTCCCGGCGCTTCCTGAACTTCACCTGGTCCATTCAGGAAGACCGGGTCCGCGACACACAGTTCCCCGCCCCTCCGGCCCGTCCTCTGTGGACCCGGACATGGTGGCTGCGCTGGATCAAACCCTGCGGGTGACCGGGGTTGCCGGTCAGGCTGCGCGGCGGCGCTTGAACCGGCGGGTTCCGCCCTGACGGCGGTATCCGCTTTTCTTCCCGTACCCGCGCGAGGTGGGAGCCGCACCTCTTGCATGGCGCGACGTCTCGCAATGGAACGCATGATCAAGGTCCACCGGCACCGGGAACTTCAGGCGCTTTTCAATCGCGGTAAGAAGGTTGCGGTCTTCCGCCGAACAGAATGAGATCGCGGAACCGCTTGCCCCGGCCCGGCCGGTCCGGCCGATTCGATGCACGTAGTTCTCAGCCTCGATCGGCAGATCGTAGTTGATCACATGGGTAATGCCGTCCACATCGATACCGCGGGCTGCGACATCCGTCGCCACCAGCACCCGCACCCGGCCCTGGGCGAAACCGGCCAGCGCCTTGGTCCGCTGGGCCTGACTCTTGTTCCCGTGAATGGCCGCGCCGGCAATACCCGCCTTGCCCAGCCGCTCGGTGACCCGGTTGGCCATGTGCTTCATCTGGGTGAAGACGATAACCTTGGACAACTCGTTCCGCTTCATGAGCTCAAGCAGCAAGGCATCCTTGTCGTGCTTGCCGACAAATAGAAGTTTCTGATCCACGCTTTCGATCACCGGTTTCTCCGGCGCGATCGAAATCCGGACCGGATCACGGGTGACCTCACGGGCCAGCTTCTCGATCGGACCGTCAACCGTTGCCGAGAAGAACATCGACTGGCGGCGCTCGGGAAGTGATTCCATGACGCTGCGAATGTCGGGCAGAAAGCCCATGTCCAGCATCCGGTCCACTTCGTCCAACACGAACATCTCCGTCTGCGAAACATCGAGATGTCCCTGCCGCATCAGGTCGAGCATGCGCCCGGGTGTGGCCACGACAATATCGACGCCGCGCTTCAGCATCGTCACCTGGGGCCGCTGGGAAACGCCGCCGGTGATGATGACAAACGAAGCCCGGATCGAGCCGCGGTAGGTTTTGGCGCTGTCGCCGATCTGGGCCGCGAGCTCGCGGGTCGGCGTCAGAATGACGACCCGCGGCCGGCCCGGGGCGGCGCGACGGGGCTGGCTGGCCATCCGGTGCAGGATCGGCAGCAGGAAGGCCGCTGTCTTTCCGGTTCCGGTCTGGGCGCTGCCGATCAGATCGCGGCCTTCGATCAGGACGGGGATGGCCTCGGCCTGGATCGGAGTCGGGGTTGTATACCCCTCGCGCTTCAGCATCTCACCCAGCGAAGGGTGGAGAAGGCGAAAGGTGTGAACGCCGCCGGGGGCGGCCGTTTCGTGAACACGTTGAGTGTCCGGCTGTTTCATGATGGTTCTCTCCTTGTCCGGGTAACAGGCAACTCAACCCTGCCGGACGCAGAGAGGCGAAGGATCAGCTGAAAAGGCGGGACATGCTTACCCGGAAATCTTCAAGTTCTCCGGCAACCCGCACCGTGGATCCTTTGCGATACTCACCGCCGGGTCCATGTGTATTCACTGAAAGGCCGCGGACACTACAGGTGAACCGGGGCGGGAACAAGCTTTTCCGACAAAAAAATCAAGATGCCGGGACGGGAATGGGTCCGGTGCGGTCCTGCTGGAGGAGAATATAAAGGTCGATCGTATCAGGAAACTGATCTTCACGCCCCGCGGATATGCGGAGCTCTTCGTCGATATAGACATTCCACAATTCCCCGGTAATGCCGATCGGCCCGGGTACGCGGAGGACATCCAGAAACCGGGCATCCACGAACCGAACCAGCCGCTCCAGACCGATCCGGTTGGGCAGAACGTTGAAACGGATGGCGTTGAAGACAAATTCAAGGTCCACCACGTTGAGCTTGGCCTGGCCCTGGTTTTCCGGGCCGGCAGGATTGGCCACCGTGTAAGCGCCCTTGAGAAACGTCACGATCGGAAGTTCGGCACGCCCGACACGGAGCGTGCTTTCGGATACATTGTAATAATATCCGTCTTCGACCACTTGGTAGACCTTACTTCGATCCAGCCGTATCGAGACACCCCCGAAGTCGCTGTTCGAAAACTCATCAATGGTCGGATCGTCATACCAGATGCTGCGCCAGGGCCGCTGGGTCAGTGCTACTTCATTGGCGGGCCGGTTCGCATTGTACCACTGGGCAAGCTGTTCGATGAGGGGCTCAAGCTGGGCCCGCACATCCTTAATGTTGTCATCGCGCGTGGTGTTGGCCAGGCAGATGTCGATAATGTTCCGCCGCACCTCCTGCAGGTGTGCGGGAAGCTGCTCGCCTGCTGCCCGTGCGGAAGGCAACATCATCAACAGGCTGCCCAGCAAGGCGACGAGATACATCATGGTTCGGGTCTTTTTTGTTTTCATCGTGGCGTACCATACATCGCAAAAGAACATCTGCAACCGGTACCGGGCACATTTCCGGCCTCCACTGGCAAACCACCTGATTCGACGTATATTCGCATCAACAAAGGATATGACATGAAAGATCTAACACACGCGAATGGAAGGGTGCGAAAGGCCGATGAGCGGGGACTCGCCGATTTCGGGTGGCTCAAGAGTCGCCATAGTTTTTCTTTTGGCGAGTATCATGATCCTCAGCACATGGGGTTCCGCACGCTGCGGGTCATCAACGATGACCGGGTTGCACCCAACCGGGGCTTCGGCGCGCATCCTCACCGCGACATGGAGATCATTTCCTATGTGGTGGAAGGCCGGCTTCAGCACAAGGACAGCATGGGCAACGGATCCGTGATCAAGCCCGGGGATGTCCAGCGGATGAGCGCCGGGACGGGCGTCGAGCACAGCGAGTACAACCCGTCCTCCACCGAGCCTGTCCATTTTCTCCAGATATGGATTCAGCCGGAAGCAAAAGGACTGGAACCGTCCTACGAAGAGATCCATGTTTCCCCGGAAGACAAGCAGGGCCGGATGAAGCTGATCGGATCGCGAGACGGCCGGGACGGTTCCATCACCATACATCAGGACGTCAACCTGTACGCGGCGGTTCTCGCACCCGGAGATACGGCATCCCTGTCACCTGCTGACGGCCGTCACGTGTGGATCCAGATCGTCAGCGGCTCGGTTTCGGCAAACGGAACGGAGCTGGAAACCGGTGATGGGCTGGCCCTGAGCCCGGCGCCGGACATCACCGTGACCGGGATGACCCGGGCGGAGTTCCTGGTGTTCGATCTCGGTTGATGAGGCTCAGGCGCCCGGGGAGCGGGAACGGGCGCATGCCGCGGCTTCATAGACGGAACGAACGGGGACGCCGTGCAGTTTTGCCGCCGCCACGCAGTCATCCATTTCCGGCGAAGCGGTCAGATCCTCACCGTGACGCGAGCCGATCTTGATCCGGACCGGGCCATACACGGTTTCCACCGTTTCGTGGCGGCGGGAAAGCTTGGTCCGGTTCACGGTATACTCGCGAATACCGAAGGTTGTCGTGCCGCGAAACATGCGATCCATCATGACGTCGCGGTTGGCCGGGTCGGCAAGAACGGTCAGCAGCATGCCGGGACGCTGTTTCTTCATGGTTACAGGCGTGGCGAATACGTCGAGAGCGCCGGCCTCGAGAAGTTCCTGCATCAGCACACCCACCAGCTCGGGGGTACAGTCGTCGATGTTGGACTCCAGAACCACACAGGTGTCGCGGGTCTCCGCGGCGTCCCGTTCCGTTTCATAAAGAGTTGCCCGCAATACATTGGGCAGACTGTTCAGCTCGCGATGACCGACGGCATAGCCGGATGTTGTCACCTTGAGACCGGGCGGCAACAGATCCCGGGTCCGCCACGACGCCATCAGCGCTGCGCCGGTGGGTGTGACCAGCTCATGCGGTTCGTCGGTGGGGCGGATGGTCAGGCCTTCACACAACTTCACGGTGGCCGGGGCAGGATTCGGATAGGTCCCGTGGGCACATTCAATGGTTCCGGTTCCCTGGGGAATCGGAGAGATGATGACATCCTCCACGCCGAGAGCATGCAGCCCGATGCAGGCGCCGACGATGTCGACGATCGAGTCCATCGCCCCGACTTCATGAAAGTGAACATCCTCCACCGGCATCCCGTGGATGGCCGCCTCCGCCTCGGCAATGCGGCGGAAGACATCGAGGCTTGCGGCCTTTACCGGCGCCGGCAGATCCGCCGCCTCGATCATGTCCCGGATCTCGCGGATGCCGCGGTGAGGATGGTCATGGTGATGATGATCCGTGTCCTCTGGACCGTGATGATGATGCCCGGCCTCCGTATCATGCACATGCACATGAACCTGGCGGCCGGATATGCCGCGGGAAACAGCATCGCTGACCGTCAGATGAAAATCCTCGACCGGCAGGGATCGAATGCCCTGTTCCAGTTGTTCCGGTGCGACCCCGAGGTCCAGCAGCGCCGCCAGCAGCATATCCCCGCTGGCTCCGCCCAGGGGTTCGAGATAGAGGATGCGGCTCATCTCGCCGACGCGAGCTCCGCAACCCGGTTGATCGATGCCGCGGCGAGTCCCGCGCCGAAGCCATTGTCGACATTCACCACGGTAATGCCGGGGGCGCAGGAATTGAGCATTGCAAGAAGCGGCGCCAGGCCGCCGAAATGCATGCCGTACCCTACGCTGGTCGGGACGGCAATGATCGGCCGGTCGATCAACCCGCCCACCACCGAGGGCAATGCGCCCTCCATGCCCGCGACGACCACGACCGCCCTCGCGGATCGCAGTGCCGGAAGGTGGCGGAGCAATCGATGAAGCCCGGCCACGCCCACGTCGTAGATTCGCTCCACCGCGGCCCCGCCCCACTCCGCGGTCAACGCCGCTTCTTCCGCCACCGGGATATCGGATGTACCCGCTGATACCACCGCGATCCTGCCGGTGCGTTCCGGAACATCTCCGACCTGAACGGTAATGCATCGGGCATCAGCATGGTAAAATGCATCGGGATGGGCGGCACGAACCGCCTCGTACACTTCCGGCGCGGCTCGGGTTGCCAGAACGGAATGGCCGGACTCCCGGATCGAACCCACGATATCCCGCACCTGTTCCGGCGTCTTGCCGGGACAGTAAATCACCTCGGGAAAGCCCTGGCGCCTTTTCCGGTCATGATCAATACAGGCAAACCCCAGTTCACCCGACGGAACCCTGGCCAGCTCCGCGGCCGCATCATCCACGGACACCGACCCGGCCGCCAGCCGTTCCAGCAGCTCACGCACATCGGGAGGAAGGGTCATGACGAGCCGGGCACTCCGGTCATGACGGGAATATCCGGAAACGCCTCGCGCAGGATCCGCTTGAACTCCGGATGCTCGCGGATCGAATTGAAGTCGGAATCGGAAAGGAAGGCCTGCATGCGCGATGGCGTTGTATGCCTGGCGCCCTCCCGGATCCAGCGCAGCGCTTCATTCACATTATCATCCAGCGTGTAGGTGATGGCCATGTTGAAATATGGCGCCGACCGTTCGGGGGATGTCCGGATCAACTGCTCGAGATAGCGCCGCGCCTCTTCGTAGTCCCCCATCCGGATATAACACACCGCAAGATTGTTCAGGAGGCTCGGATGGTCCGGGAGTTCCTTGAGCGCCACGAGATAGTGATCGGCGGCCTGGTCGTAACGTCCCCAACGGAGGTAGAGAAGACCGAGATTCAGATTCGCGGTGAAGTAGTCGGGGCGGATTTGAAGCGAGGTAATCAGGAGCTCCTCGGCCTTGCCCATCATTTCCTTCTGCATGTAATTGATCGCAAGGTTGTTGAAGGTCTCGGGATTGAACGGATCTTTCTTCAACACCCGTTCCAGCATCAGGATCGCCTGGTCGAGCTGTCCCCGCTGGGTGAAGATGGAACCGAGCATCAACAGGCCCACGTTCATCTCCGGCCAGATCTCGAGCGACTGACGGACCTCGCTCTCCGCGCGATCCCACTCGCGCTGGCGGAGATACTGCTGGGCGATGCGGATATGCCCCATCGCTTCGGCCATCTTCACCGGCGCAATCTCCGGGCCCGTCTGTTCCTCGAGATTCTTTTCGTCGAAGGTGAAATCGATCTGCGGAAAATTCTCCGGTGACCGGATCAGCGACCGGGGTGTCACGCGGTTGGTGATATCGCGGCCCGCACCGGAGAGGATGGCATCCAGTTTTTCGGAGGAGCTGGACAGATCCTGAACGTAGGTCACGATCGCGGTGACCGCCAGCACCACAACCATGATCGAGAACCCGATGATCATGTTGCGGCGGGTCCGGGATGCAAGCTCCTCGTGAGGAACCTCATACGACGGGAGAGGCCCCCGGTCCTTCCGTTCTTCCTTACGGTATATATCGCGATTCGGTTCGTTCATGACGACATTCCGGCGTGAAGGAAACCATACGCGATCCCGGCGTGCCTAGCAAGCGGGAGGGATATCAAGGAAGTTCTGCAGAATGGTCTTCCCATGTTCGGTCAGGATGGATTCCGGGTGAAACTGAACGCCGTGAACCGGGTGCTCACGGTGCCGGAGCCCCATAATCTCGCCTTCCGCGGTCTCTGCGGTGATCTCCAGGCAGTCGGGCAGGGATGACCGCTCCACCAGCAGGGAGTGATACCGAATGGCGTCGAACGGGCTGGGGATACCGCGCAGAACGGATGTGCCCTTATGCAGAATCGGAGACGTCTTTCCGTGCATCAGCCGGTCGGCCCGGACAACCTTGCCGCCATACACCTGGCCCAGCGCCTGGTGGCCGAGACACACCCCGAAGACCGGAATGCGCGGGCCGAAGGTCCGGATCACCTCGCACGAAATACCCGCCTCGTTCGGAGTACAGGGCCCGGGACTCACCAGGATCCGCTCCGGCTTCATCGCCTCGATATCAGGGATGGTGATCTTGTCGTTGCGGTACACCTTCATCTCCGCCCCCAGCTCCCCGAGGTATTGCACGAGATTGTAGGTAAAGGAGTCGTAGTTATCGATGATCAGCATCATGACGGCATCTCCCGGCGGGCCTTGGTATACATCGTCGCCATGGATAGCGCACGCTGCATGCCCCGGGCCTTGTTGCGGGTCTCCTCGTATTCGTTCTCCGGCACCGAGTCGGCCACGATTCCCGCCCCCGCCTGGACGTAGGCATGGGTTCCGTCGAGCAGAACCGTCCGGATGGTAATGCAGGAGTCGAGGTTGCCGCCGAATCCGAAATAACAGACCGCGCCGGCATAGGGGCCGCGGCGGGTGGTCTCCAGCTCGGCAATGATCTCCATCGCCCGGATCTTCGGGGCCCCGCTGACCGTGCCGGCAGGGAACGTTGCCTTCATCAGGTCGTAGGCATCAAACGGCCCGTCGATCCGGCCGATCACATCCGACACGATGTGCATCACATGGCTGTACCGCTCGATCACCATCAACTCCGGTACTTCGACCGAGTTGTATCGGCACACCCGGCCCAGGTCGTTGCGGGCAAGGTCGACCAGCATGATGTGCTCAGCCCGCTCCTTCGGGTCGGCCAGCAGATCCTGCTCGTGAGCCCTGTCTTCCACGGGGTCACGCGAACGCGGACGGGTACCGGCGATCGGCCGCAGTTCGACTCGGCCGTCCTCCAGCCGCACGTGGATCTCCGGCGACGATCCGACGATGTCCTGCCCGCCGAATTCGAGACAGAACATGTAAGGAGAAGGATTCACGCACCGGAGCGCCCGGTACACATCAAGCGGATCGCCGTCGTAGGGAAACTGGAACCGCTGGGACAGCACAACCTGGATGACGTCGCCGGCCCGGATGTACTCCTTGCCTTTTTCGACCATGGTTTCGAAGTCCTGCTTCGACATATTGGAGGAAAACTCCGCCGCATCGGCTTTTTCCCGCACATCAATCATGCCCCGTGAAACCGGTTCGTGGAGAAACCCGCACAGGGTGTCGATCCGCTCGAGGGCACGGTCATAGGCGCCTTCCGCATCGTCCTCCACCAGCACATTGGCCACGACCTTCATGGTATGGCGCACATGATCAAAGATCAGGATGGTGTCGGTAATCGCAAACACCATGTCGTCAAACGGAAGGTCTCGCTCGGGAGCCAGTCCGACCCGCGGCTCGAACTGATGGATGCAATCATACCCGATGTATCCCACCGCACCGCCGTTGAAGCGGGGCAGCTCGGGATCGGGGACCGGCCGGTACCCGGCCATCAGCGCCTTGAGCTCGGTCAGGGCATCCACATGCTCACGGGTCTCAACGTCTCCGCCCGCCCGTTCGATTTCCACCGTGTCGCCTCGGCTGCGGAACACCACCAGCGGATCCCCGCCGAGGAAGGAATACCGGGCAATGTTCTCCCCGCCCTCCACGCTTTCCAGCAGGAAGGTATGGGCCTTGGGACGGGTGCGGCGGAATCCCGCCCGCAGTTTTTCATACGCGGACACCGGGGTCTCCTGGTCGGCCAGGATCTCCCGGTAGACCGGAACGAGGTTCCCCTGCTCCGCCCGCTTGAGAAATGTTTCTTTATCCGGACAATACATTGTTGCTTCAGGGATCGATGTTCTCCAGCGATCCCGTCTCCATGTTAAGGCGGCGATAGTAGCAGTTTCGCGGCTCGCCGGCCTGGTTCTTTGTATGACAGATGCCGCCCCGGCGGGGCTTCACGATATACACGAGGGAGTTCTGCTCACAGTTCACCCGGATCTCGAGCAGATCAAAGGTCTCCCCGGAGGTTTTCCCCTTTTCCCACAACTCATTGCGGGAGGTGCTCCAGAACACGGCGGACTTCGTCTCGATGGACCGGTCAAGAGCTCGCTGATTCACGTAGGCCACGAGAATGATCTCCCGGGTGTCGGCATTCTGAACCGCCACCGGAATGACATCCGGGCAATTCGCCGACACCTTGGCCAGCTTTGAAAAATCAAGCTGCAGTTCGTTTCCTTCTTCCAGTTCTTTCGCCATGTTCCGCTTCCCTTTTCTGTCGTTACAACCGCACGTCAACGCCCGCGGCCTTCATGTGCTTCTTCGCTTGTTCAATCGTGTATTCACCAAAGTGAAAGATGGACGCGGCGAGAACGGCATCAGCCCCGCCTTCGGTGACTGCCTCGACAAGATGGTCAAGGTTGCCCGCACCACCGGACGCAATCACCGGTACGCCGACCGCATCGGAAGCCGCCCGGGTCAGGGCAAGATCGTACCCGTCCTTGGTGCCGTCGGCATCCATGCTGGTCAGAAGGATTTCCCCTGCCCCGCGTTCCACGCCTTCGCGGATCCATGCCACCGCGTCGCGTTCCGTCGGCCGCCGGCCGCCGTGGGTGTAGACTGTCCAGCCCCCGGCCTCGTTGCGGCGGGCATCCACCGCCAGCACAATGCACTGGCTCCCGAACATCTCCGCGGTTTCATCGATGATCGCCGGGTTGTTCAGCGCCGCGGTGTTCAGCGAGACCTTGTCCGCCCCGGCCAGCAGCATCTTGCGAACATCGGCCGCGGCCCGAATCCCCCCGCCCACGGTCAACGGCATGAACACCTGGGCCGCCACCGCCCGCACCACATCGACGATCGTGTCGCGCTCCTCGTGGGAGGCGGTGATGTCAAGAAAGGTAAGTTCATCCGCCCCCTGGGCCTCGTATGCCCGGGCCGACTCCACCGGATCCCCGGCGTCGCGGAGCTCCACAAACTTCACGCCTTTGACCACGCGGCCGCCCGCGATGTCGAGGCAGGGTATGATTCGTTTTGCCAGTGCCATGATCTTGAAATGCCTGAGGTTGTACCAAAAACCGACGGCCCGTCCCGGCAAAAAAAATCCCCGGCGATCTCACCGGGGCTCAACAGGACAGACCGACTCGGTCAGGGTCAGGTTGAACCCTCCGCGAATCCGTGATGCCAGATGTTGAGTGCCATAATGGTTGGTTAGCATACGCAACATCGGTTTGAGGGCAAGTGGTTTTTCTGACGAATTCTTCAGGCATATTCACTCGCGAATCACCGGGGGCTATCGGAAACATAGAGGCATTGACGGAGGAGATAACATCATGAAGAAACCAATAATCTGGGACCTGTCGATACGCATCCTTCATGCCGCATTCGGACTGTCTCTGACCCTCGCGCTGTTGATTGGATTTACGGTCGATGATGACGCTCCCCTGTTTGCCTGGCACATGCTGTTCGGGCTTATCGCGAGCGGATTGATTCTGATCCGCCTCCTCGTCAGCCTGATCGGATCGCGTCATGCAAAATGGAAGGGGTTTCTTTTTACGCCTTGGGAAACCATTCGCTACATGGTGCTGGCGCCCTTTGGAAAAGCATCTCGGTATGCCGGGCACAATCCCGGCTCCGCCCTCGCCGCCCTCGGCATGTTCGCCGCCGCCGCAGGCCTGGTCCTGACCGGTCTTTTTCTGGGATCAGAAGCGGGGGAAGAGATCCACGAAGGACTGGCCATCTTTCTCGTGGTCATGATCTGCATA
>JAUIHQ010000036.1 GCA_030432155.1 bacterium
CGTACGGTCGAATAAGAACGTTGCGACCTTCATCAAGGAGTTTATCGTCGACCTTCCCGAAGGCGTCGACCTGAACTTCAAGGCCGGCGGCTACATTCAGATCGACATTCCGAAATACGAGATGTCATTCAAGAACATCAAGGTCGAGGAGCGGTTCCGGGATGCCTGGGATCACTTCAAACTCTGGGATCTGAACGTGAAGAATGTGGAGCCCTGCTTCCGCGCCTACTCCATGGCCAATCATCCGGCGGAAGGCAACTGCGTGATGCTGAACGTCCGTATCGCCACCCCGCCCCCGAACATGGATGTTCCGCCCGGACTCGCCTCCAGCTACATCTTCTCGCTGGAGCCCGGCGACAAGGTATGGATCAGCGGTCCCTTCGGCGAATTTTTCGCCAAGGAAACCGAGCGTGAAATGGTCTACATCGGCGGCGGCGCCGGCATGGCCCCCCTCCGGAGCCACGTGTGCGACCTGCTGATGACCCAGAATTCAAAACGGAAGATCAGCTACTGGTACGGCGCCCGCTCGAAGCGGGAAATGTTCTACGAGGAAGATTTCCGCAAGCTGGAGAAGGAACACCCGAACTTCCAGTTCAACATCGCACTCAGCGATCCTCAGCCGGAGGATAACTGGACCGGGTACACCGGATTCATTCACCAGGTGGTGCTTGAGAACTACCTCAAGAATCACGACGATCCCTCGGAAATTGAATATTACCTTTGCGGTCCCCCGCCGATGATCGCGGCCGTGCAGAAGATGCTGTATGACCTCGGGGTCGAGCAGGAAATGATCGCGTTCGACGACTTCGGTTGATCGGATACCCGGCATGGCGATCATCCAGCCACGACGGTTTCATCCCGGCAAGGCCCTGCTGGTCGCCGCGGTGATCGTTGTGTTCTACCTCTACACCTATACCCGCCCCGCCCCGCCTTTTGAATGGGATTACACCGGCGGTACGATGGGTACATCGTTCACGGTCAAGTTCCTCGGCCCGCCGGATCTCTCAACCAACCGGCTGCAGGAAATTCGGTCGGGCATCGATATCGTTCTCGAGGAAGTCAACCGGCAGATGTCGACCTGGATGAACGACAGCGAGATCTCGGTGTTCAACCGGCTCGGGGCGGGCGTTGAGTTCCCCGTCTCTCCGGCCTTTGCCGAAGTCGCCGGCCGGGCGGTCGAACTGAATCGCGACACCGGCGGCGCCTTTGATCCGACGCTGGATCCTTTGATACGGCTGTGGGGTTTCGAAGGCGGGAAGCCGGCGCGGACGCCCGGTGAACAGGAAATCAGCGCCGCCCTCGCCTCCACCGGTGTCCGGCACCTCACCGTCGGTCGCGATTCTCTGAAGAAGTCGATTCCCGGCCTTCAGCTCAACCTGAGCGCCATCGCCAAGGGATTCGGGGTGGATGCAGTCGGCCGCTTCCACGACACACAGGGGGTCACCAATTTCTTCGTGGAAATCGGCGGCGAGGTGACCGCCCGAGGGGTAAATCGTGCCGGACGATCCTGGCGCATCGGCATTGAGCTTCCCGATCCGGATGCCGTCCGCGGCGAATCCTTTGCCGCGATTCTGAACGTGTCGGGCGTGGGTGTGGCGACATCCGGCGACTACCGGAATTTTTTCACCGGGGATGACGGCGTGCGGTACAGTCACATTTTTGACCCCCGCACCGGACGGCCGGTCCGGTCCTCGCTGGGAAGCGTAACCGTGATTGCCCGCGACTGCATGACCGCAGACGGGCTGGCAACCGCCTTGTTTGTCATGGGGTCGGATGAGGGAACGGTTTGGGCTGAAACGCAGAACGGCATCGAGGCCTGTTTTGTCGTTCACACCGCCGACGGCGGCTACACAAACCTGTTCACATCAGGATTCGAAGCCTACATCCACGAACGGATGTAATCAGGCGTCCGGCTGTTTCTGTTTGTCTTTCGAATCCCGCTTGCACTCGGACGAACCGCTGCCGCATACACTGCAGACACCCTCTTTGCCCTCCAGGGCCGCAGCGGCAGCCCGGCCGCACGTGGAGAATCCCTTGTTGCGGATGATGATGCCGACGGCCATGCCGAGAATACACAGGGCAAAGATGATAAATACGATGAAAAACAGATTCATAACGTGCATACGGTACGGGCCGCGACGGCCGGCGTCAAGAGAGTGACATCACCTTTCCCATCAGGTATTCTGGCGTACCATGACGAATTTTACCTCCATCGACTGGACAACCTGGACCCCGAAAGACATCGCCACATTGATGTTCATCATACGGGATAACCAGGTGCTCCTCATTCGGAAAAAGCGAGGACTTGGGGCGGGGAAAATCAATGGTCCCGGCGGCCGTCTCGATCCCGGCGAAACCCCCGTGCAGTGCGCGATCCGGGAGGTTGAGGAGGAACTGCTGGTGACGCCGACCGGCGTGGAAGAAGCCGGCGAACTTCGATTCCAGTTTGTCGACGGCTACAGCATTCACGGCCATGTATTCCGAGCATCGGACTGTACCGGGACCCCGGGGGAAACCGACGAGGCGATTCCCCTGTGGACTCCGCTCAACGCCATTCCGTACGAGGAAATGTGGGCCGATGACCGATTCTGGTTCCCCCTGCTGTTGAATCGAACCCCCTTCTCCGGCCGCTTCCTGTTCGACGGTGACTCGATGCTCGGATACGAGCTGGAAGCCGGCACCCCTGCAATCTGATTGTCTAGCGGTCGAGTTCCCCCGCCATCAGGATCGGGCGCAGGATCTTCTTCCATATCCGGTATCCCTCCTCCGTCATGTGCAGGTCGTCTTCAACATACAGATCCTCGCGGTATTGCCCGTCCGGACCGAGCATCGGGGTGGCAATGTCCACAAACGTCAGGCGGTAATCTTCCTCACACATCGCATGGATCGCGCGGTTCACCTCCTGCATCTGAGGCCACAGGCCCCAACGCTTGATACTCGGTTTGACCGACAGGAAGTACAACCGGCAGTCCGGAAGTTCGGCATGGATGGCGCGTACCAGCTTCCGGGCAGTCAGGATGATCAGTTCCGGCGGTACCCCCTGTCCGATGTCATTATCCCCCTCGTACACCACCACGGCTCGCGGCCGGTACGGAATCACAATGCGGTCTACGTAGTGCAGCAGGTCGTTCATGTTGCTGCCGCCGAAGCCGCGGGGAATGATGTCCAGCGGGGCCAGATCTTCGCGGATGGTCGAATGCCATCCCCGCATGCTTGAGCTTCCCGTGCAGACGATCGCCCCGGCGGGTGGTGGTGATTCGAGGTCGGAGATCTCGAATTGACGTATGTCATCTTCGAATACCAGGGGTGACCGGTAAACATCTGGCCCTTCGGTTGCCAGACCACTCAGGCATCCCGACATGATAATGGAACTCATTACAACCCGTACTTTCTGCTTCATGCGGCACATATCCTTGAACTTCTTGCTGACGTATCCGGATGGATTGTATAATGTTACGTCATGGAAGCCCACAGCATTCCCAGCCTTTTAATGGGCGTTTTGGGAGGGTTTGCCCTCTTTGTGTACGGTTTGATGATTCTGGTGGATGGTCTCCGAACCGCAGCGGGTCCATCATTCCGGTCCATGATCCTCGGCGCCACCCGGAGTCGCTTCCGTGGGCTCTTTCTCGGTACGGTTCTCGGCACGGCGGCCCATAGCAGCGCTACCACCGTCATGGTCGTCGGTCTTCTCAGCGCAGGTCTCCTGACCCTGGTTCAGTCCATTCCGATTATTTTCGGCGCCAACCTCGGCACGACCATTGCCATGCAGGTCTTTGCCTTCAAACTCGGAGATTTCGGACTCGTTCCCATCGCCCTCGGTCTCTTCACCATCCTGTTTTCCCAGGGCAAGGTATACAAGGCCGCCGGCCGAGCGCTGATCGGGTTCGGCCTGATTTTCATCGGCATGGAAACCATGAGCGGTTCCGTTGCGCCCTTCCGTGAAGACCTGCGGCCGATTCTTGAGCACCTGTCATCCGATTCCTGGCAAACCGTCCTGATCTCGCTGGGAGCCGCGGCCGGCTTCACCGCCATCGTCCAGAGCAGCGGCGCCACCATCGGTATCCTCTTCGCATTCGGTTCCGCCGGCATCGTAACCGACCTCGGTCAGGTGTACCCCATGATTCTCGGCGCCCACATCGGCACCTGCGCGACCGCTCTCATCGGCAGCATCGGAGCAACCAAGGAAGCCCGCCGCGGCGCCATCGCACACCTGCTCTTCAACCTGATCGGCGCCGGTATCGGCCTGGCGGTCATGCCCCTGATGCTCAAGGTAATCCCGGCGATCACCAGCGACCTCCATCACCAGATCGCCAACGCCAACACTGCCGTCGTGATCCTGACCGTACTCCCCCTGCTTCCCCTGACCGGTCCGTTCACCTGGGTGGTTCGATTTCTGACCACCTGGGGCAAGGAACCTGCCCCCAGCATTTCCAATCTTGATCCGGAACTGCTGAAGGAACCGGAGAAGGTGATTGAGGCCTCGATCCATGAGCTGGGCCGGACCAGCCGGATTATCATGAAAAGTCTCGAATTGACCGGGAACTTGCTCAACCGCAATTCAAGCCGGACCGGGGCTACGATCAAGCAGAACGAGAAAAGCATCGATGAAATCACCCGGAGCATGACCCGCTACCTGCGCCAGGCCGCCCTTTCGGACATGACCGACCGGCAGGCGGTGATGATGCAGCACATCAACCTGTGCATGACGTACCTGGAGCGGATCGGGGATCACATCGACAACATGTATGACCTCGTCGTCGAACTGCACGAGCAGTCCGGCAATATCCATGTCCATGCCGCCCGTCAGTCCGTTGCCCGGATTCTGCATGCCACGGATTACGTGATGGAGGCGGTCATTGAGGCGCTCAACGGCAACGAGCTGGCGTTCGAAGATAACGGGAAAAAGATTCTTGCCGCGCGGAAGAAATACAAATCGCTGAGCGATGCCGAGCAGCTTGATGCCGTGCGCAAGGTGGCATCAAACGAACTGTCCCCGCTGGCCGGCTTCATTCTCAGCGAATTCTACAATGAAATGGACCGGATCGTCCGCCACACCAAGAAAATCGCCTCTTTACTTCGTCAACCCGAGTTCAAGCCCCTGGACCTTACCCTCGATGATGAGGATGACGATGACAATGGAAACGGGCATGAGGAACCGGCCATTCCCTCGCCCGGTTGAATCCGGCGCCCTGATCCCTGGCGACCTTGAAATCCTTTCACCATCCAGGTGATTGCTGCAACGCGGCGGCGAAGGGACTCGCCGCCCTACCAGGGTAGGGCACTCAGTCCCTTGCGCGCCGAGACATCGCTAAGAATCAGGGTCCGCTGCCGCGATACCGATTTCGATTTGCACGTCTCGCTCTTCTGGCCGATGTTGTAGGTATGAGCCATCCTCACATTCCGCCGCCGGACGTGATTGCGTCGCTTCCTCCCGATGGAGGCCCGTCGTTCAACCGGTTGATCCATAGCACCAGCCCCTACCTGCTTCAGCATGCGGCCAATCCGGTGGATTGGTATCCGTGGGGCGACGAGGCGTTTTTGAAGGCGAAAAAGGAGCAGAAGCCCGTTTTCCTGTCGGTGGGATACTCTTCCTGCCATTGGTGCCATGTCATGGCCCACGAATCCTTTGAGCATCCCGATGTTGCGGAGGTGCTCAACCGGGATTTTGTTCCGGTCAAAGTCGATCGCGAAGAACGTCCGGATATCGACGAGATCTACATGACTGCCACCCAGTTGATGACCGGCCGCGGCGGTTGGCCGAACTCGGTGTGGCTGCTGCCCGACCGGCGGCCCTGGTATGCCGGTACGTATTTTCCCCGGGAGGATCGGCCCGGCATGGCTGGTTTCATCACGTTGCTGAACCGGCTCACGTCCATCTGGCATGAACGCATGGAGGATGTCGAACAACAGGCGACGGCCCTGTCCGATGCCATGACCCGGAATGCACAATCGTCCGCCGGCGACGGCGAAGCAACCGACCGTCATGAGCTCCGGGCGGTTACGGAACAGGCTGTCCGCAGTATCGGTGATCAGTTTGACCCGCGTCATGGAGGATTCGGAAGCGCCCCGAAATTCCCGCCTCACGCCGCACTCCGCCTGCACCTGCATCAATGGGCGCAAGGCCGGGAGAGTCAGGAAGTCCGGATCATGGTCGAAACGACACTCAACGCCATGATGCATGGAGGCATCCACGATCATGTCGGGGGCGGGTTCCACCGATATTCCGTCGATGAAACATGGCTCGTGCCTCACTTTGAGAAGATGCTGTATGACAATGCACAGCTCGCATGGATCTACGCGGAAGCCGCCCGGCAATTCGGTCATCAGGCGTACGCGGAGACCGCCCGCGGGATCTGCGACTGGGTTCTGAGGGACATGACGGATAAGGCCGGCGGGTTCTACTCCGCGCTGGATGCCGACAGCGGAGGCGGCGAAGGCCTTTATTACCTATGGTCGTACGACGAGATCCTCACCCTACTCGGGCCGAATAAAGGGCGACGCTTTGCACAAACGTATCACATCCTGCCCGAGGGTAATTTCCACGACGAGGCCACGGGACGAAAAACCGGAACGAACATTCCGCATCGAACGGATGGTTCAGATGACGATATCTTTGATTCGCAACGGGAATGGCGGGAGATCCTGCGCAAGCACCGGTACCAGCGTGCATCTCCGGAACGGGACGACAAGATTCTCACCGCATGGAACGGGCTGATGATCGGCGGACTCGCTCATACCGGAAAAGTTCTGGGTGAGCCGTCGTATATCGATGCCGCCGTGCAAGCTGCAGACATGATACGCCGTACGATGCTGAAGGACCATGTCCTCTACCGGGTCCGCCGGAATGGCGTAACCGGTCCGGTTCCCGGATACCTGGAAGATTATGCCGCATACGCCTGGGGCCTGGTACAGATATGGAAATCGACCGGCGTCCGTAGTTGGCTGGAGACCGCCCGCGACATGACCGACAGGTTGCACGACAACTTCCATGACGTGGTACACGGCGGATATTTCCAGAGCTCCGCCATGCATGAGTCGATGCTCTATCGCACCCGTGAGGGGTTTGACCAGGCCATGCCGTCGGGCAACGGATTGGCCGCTCACCTGCTTCTCGACCTGTATGAAGCGGATGTTGGCGACGCGCATCTTGGCCGGGCCGGCTCCGCCGTTGCCGCTTTTGCTCCGATCATGCGCCGCGTGCCGGGCGGATCCGCCACCCTCGTTCATGCCGCCATGCGTTTGCCCATGGTCCATGGCGCACAAGATCCGGCAACGCCGGTTTCGGCATCCGCGCGGGGACCGATCGCCGCGGAACTCTTTGTGGAAACGGAAACCGTCAGGCCCGGTGAACAGCTACCTTTTCGCATTCTGGCCTCCCTGGACCCGGGATGGCGCCTGCGAACGGAAATCGATGATGCACACCGGCAGGGCCCCGATCCGCAGGTTACGATCAAGGCGCCCGATGTCTTCCGCTTGTCGGATCTCAACCTGCAGGCGGGATCATCCGGTAATACCCATACGGTTGAGATCCGCGGAGCCATCCATGCCGCGCACCATGCGCCCGAGGAAGATCATACCGTGACGCTGGTCGTCTCGCTCGAGGCATGCAACACCGACCAATACTGCGCCCCGGCGTCCAGCATCCCCCTCGCCCTGCGTATACAGGTACGCACCGGCGGTGACGGGCGTCAGGGGTATTGACCCGGCCGGTCGAGGCCGGTTGCTTCCGGGAAACCGCAGAGCAGGTTCATGTTCTGCAACGCGCTGCCCGCCTGCCCCTTCATCAGGTTGTCGATGTGGGAGATGACCCGGAGCTTGTTGGTCCGTTCATCCACATCCACCAGAAGATTGCAGAAGTTGGACCCCCGGACCTGGGAGGTACCGATGACCGCTTGCCGGTCGTAGATCCGGACAAAACGGTTCTCTGCATGGTAGGACCTGTATGCTTCCAGAACGGCTTTGTAATCGATGCCCGGCTTCAATTCACCGTAAAGCGAGGAAAGGATGCCCCGGCAGGCCGGTACAACCTGGGTGGTGAAGGTCACCGCCACCGGTTTGCCCGCCGTCTTGCTCAACGCCTTCTCCACCTCCACGACGTGCTGATGCCCGGTCAACCGGTACGCGTTCATGTTGTCGTACCGGGCCGGGTAGTGGAACGAAGCGTTTGGCTTCTTGCCCGCCCCCGAGACTGCGGTTTTGCAGTCGCAGATGATCGATCCATCTTCCACCAGGTCCCCTGCCGCCGCCGGGGTCAGGCCGAGAATCACGCCCACCGCGAAGCAACCGGGATTCCCGACGATGGAGGCTTCCGGGGTTACGCTGCCGCGGTCGATCTCGGGAACACCGTAGACGGATTGGGGTAGCAGATCGGGTGATTTGTGCACCGGGTCCTTTCCGATCCGGGTTGCGTAATCGGCATAATCCGCCTCGGTCCGGAACCGGAAATCGCCGCTGTAGTCGATGACCTTGGCCCCCTTCTCCAGCTCCGCCCGCGCCTGTACCATGCCGACACCGTCCGGGGTCGAGAAAAAGACAATATCCGCCGGCTCCGACGCATCGGGATGATCGCAAAAGCCTTCGAGGTGCGGATACAATTCGCTCATCTTCATCCCGGTCTCGGTCGCCGCCACCAGGGTGCGAACTTCCACTTCGGGATGCTTCAGCAGCAATTCGACAATACCAACACCGCCGT
Source organism: bacterium (assembly GCA_030432155.1). GTDB lineage: Bacteria > Verrucomicrobiota > Kiritimatiellia > CAIVKH01 > CAIVKH01 > JAUIHQ01. The sequence continues at coordinate 8,693 of JAUIHQ010000036.1, forward strand.
ATCCGCCGGCGCCTATGACTTTTACACGCTTCATACCTGTCATCACTCCTTGCCCCGGATACTACGAAGTTCCCCGCGGTATGCGATCATATTTCACAGACCCGACCGTTGACGGTGAAAATCAGCGCACGGGTAATCGTGTCGGGTTGCAGGGAAAGCAACCGGGCAAGAACCCGGCGGTACAGATCCATCTGGGGGCGATAGTGTTCCACGGCCTCCTGAAGGGACGTTTCATCCTCAACCTGGTTTGTCTTGTAATCGAGGATCCGCGCGCTGACCGCCCTGCCCTCGCGATCCCGCCGGATGACGACCCGGTCGAAGGTGCCGGTGATCCACTGGTCATCCAGCACCAGTTCGAATTTCTTCTCCCGCCAGACCTCGGCATGATCCGCCGGGCGTTCGAGGGCTTCGACCGCTTCAACCGACTCGAGAAGCGCGCGCACATGCGCCCCCACATGGTCGATCAACTCGGCCTCGGGATCCGTGTCCGCCTGCCAGGCCGCGACGGCTGCCCGGGCGGAGGCTGCGTCCAGCCATTCCATATTCTCCATCACGGCATGAACCGCCGTACCGAGTAGCAGGCTGTCCCGGGTCCGACGCTGAAAGAGCAGCGACGCAGCCCGCGGATCCTCCGCCTGTTCAAACGGGGATGACCGGTCCAGGCGCCGCTTCCGCCTGGCCGGCGCTTTTCCCTTTCGCTTCCGTCTCGCTGAAACCTTTTTGCGTTCCACGCTCCGCGAACAGCCGGTATACCAGTTTCGGTCACCCCCTTCCTGCTCATAGAGAACAAGGAGGTCCGTGTCGTCCACCGTTTCCTCCCGAACCGGTGCTTCGGGGCGGATATCGCCGCACAGGATGTATTTCAAACGTGCCGCGTCGTTCTTCATCGATTTGGCCGATGCACCGGGATCGGAGGTCACCATGTAAAGCGCCCGCCTGGCGCGGGTCATCGCCACATACAGAACACACAGGTCTTCAAACGCATCATCAACCGCTTCGCGATCCAGCTCGGCCTGCAGCGTCGCATCATGGGAAGCCCACATGCCCTGGGGCATCAGCAGCGCCCACCGGGGCTTCATGCTTTCCGGACGGCGGGCGATATGCAGCCGGTCCCGGCTCCCGGATGAGCCCTGCAGATCGGGAAGAATCACCGCATCGAATTCAAGTCCCTTGGATTGATGGATGGTCATGACCCGAACCGCTTCATCCTCTCCGACATCGCGGATGGTGGAATCGCGCAGACCATCGATGCAGGCATCCGCGTCCCGCGACGCCTGCGTGTCGAACCGGCCCGCGGCATCGAGCAGGTTCTGGCAGCGCCGGCGTGTGAACGCGGAGAATTCCGTCGCACGCTCCAGCTCGGTGATCCATTCCCGGAGAATGTTCTGAAACCCGTGCCGTTGAATCTGCCGCCGAACTTCAAGCCAGCGTGCGGAACATTCGTCATCCGTTCCGCCCACCCAGTGCGCGAGCGGACTCATCTGGATGTGCCGCAACGCATAGGTGTCGCCGGGATGAGCGGAGAACTTGAGCATGGAACACATCAACGTGGCCACCGGGTTGTCGACAATCCCGGATTCGCCTTCATGGACAACCGGGATGCCGGGACACCACTCCCGCAGCGCACTAACCACATCGGCGCCCGATTTGTTGGACCGCACCAGCACCGCGGTCCGGATCCCCCGCGCCACCGGTTGAAGCTGGTTGATCAGCGCGGCCGCGACCTCGTACCGGTCCTCGGCATCCGGCTTCTTTTTATCCGGCGGGGTCACCGGCTCCACGATCGCCGCATACGCCGGGCCCGGGTTGACCGCGCTGACATGTTCCTGCCAGACCTTATGCCATTGGTTCAGCGCATCCGCGGGAAGATCCGGCCCCAGGGACGCCAAACCTCCGAACACCTCATTGACGATGTCCATGATGACCGGCGAGGAACGATAGGAGGTCGACAGGGGCATCTCTTCAATCTTCGGCCGGTACTGGTTGAGAACCTGCTGAAACAGATGGGGATTCCCTCCCCGCCAACTGTAGATGGCCTGTTTGACATCCCCGACATAGAAGAAGGACCGGTCGCCCCCCGTGTCCTGCACCACTTCATCGATGAGGTTGGCGAGTACCGACCACTGCAACGAGCTGGTATCCTGGAACTCATCGATCAGCCAATGATCGATACGGCCGTCGAGACGGTAGTCCAGGGCCAGCGCCCGCCGGTCGATCGGTTCGCGGGTCGTCCCGCCATAGGTCATCGGCTGGCGAGCGAGTAGGAACAGGGCATCACTGAATGTCAGGATGCCCCGGCGGCGGACCTGGCGGTCATACACGGCGTCGAACTGGGACAACACCTGGAATAGACCGGAGGTTTTCGCGCAGGCAAATGCAAGCTCCGCCGCGGCGAGCGAGCGTACCAGACCGGCCAGGTTACCGGCATGCCCGCCGGCCACCGGAAAGGCCTTGCGGCCGATCTTGATTTCCGCCGCGCCCGCTTCAAGGTCCGGATAGATCTCAATCAGCTTCTTCAGGAAATAGTCATCGGCCCATTGTGTGCCCGGGGTGTGCCGAGGTACCGCATCAATAAACGCCTCCCAGCGCTCGATGTCCTTGTCCGGCCAGCCCGCCTCTCCGGCAAGGGATCGCACCTTCTCGGCCCGGTCTCCCAGCCGCTCCGCCTCATCAAGCCGTGCCGCCCCCTGCTCCGGCCAGATCGCCGACGGATTGCCCCAGCCTGCTCCCTCCGGCAGCTCCTGGAAGGCATACAGGTATCCGCTGAGCCATTCATTCAGAATACGGGTGAGCCCCTTTTCCTCCGTTCCATAGGTTGCCTGCTTCAGCGCCTCCAAAAACGCCGTGCGCTCCCGCGGTGACCCGGCATGAAGAATCCGGCGGAGTACCTGGGTGCGGCGGGATGCCGCTTCCACGCTGTTCTCATCGAGTATCGAGAGATCGATATCCATACCCAGCTCGAGGGGAAAGGAACGGATGATACCGATGATGAATGCATCGAGGGTTCCGATCTGCAACCGGGGCAATGCATGAACATAGGTCCGGAGGATAGCCAGGTAGTCCTCATGCTTCATGCCCTGCCGGCCGATCATGGAGGTCGTAAGCGTTGCGGCCTTTTCCTTCTCCGCGGCATCGGCCAGTACCGCGAGTATCTTTTCGAAGATTTCCCATGAGGCTTTGCGGGAGAAGGTGACGGCAAGAATGGTGGCCGGGTCGACGCCGAGGGCAAGCAGCTCAATATAACGGTGCGCGAGCCGGAACGTCTTGCCTGATCCGGCGGAGGCGGAGATCGCCATGTTGACCGGCCCGGTCATTCGGGAATCTCCTGTGCGGCGAGAGCGCCGCCGTCGACCCATTCCTCCGCCGGACCCGGCATCAATTCCTCGAAATCGTCGTAGCGGACTCGTTCGGAAGGAGGCCAGAAGCGGCGACGGCGTAGATCCTGCCAGACACCGGCGGCACAGGCCTCGGCCGATGCCAGCATTGCGGCATCCAGCTCCGGCCACATCTGAACCGTTGTCTCGGATATCGCTTTCGGAAGCGTGACATAGCCCGCACTGAAACCGGCGGCGTCGATATCCAGGTGACCGGCGGCCAGCAGATACAGCGGTAACTGAAGGTCTTTCCATGACCGCTCCTTGCCGCCGGCCTGGACCCTCATGTAATCGCGATGCTCATCGCGGGACATGCCGAGGTGAATGGAGGAAGGTTCGTCCGCGCGGTCGGAGGTTTTGTAGTCGAGGATGCGGACCCGTCCATCCCTGTGCCGGTCGATGCGGTCCACCCGCCCCACGACCTTGCCATCCCCGCAGGGCCACTCGATCTTCCTCTCCCATGCTTCCAGTTTCCAGCCCTGCCGGCGTTCTTCCGCCTGTATCGCGGCGAAGGCCTTCAGCCTCTGCTCGGCCGCCGCCACCTGGGCCTCGACCTGGAGCGGAAGGGTGCCGGTGAACCTCTGCCGGATATCGCGGGTCAACGCGGCCGAAAGGCAGGCGGCGATGGCCTTCTCCGATGTCGAATCACGAAGCTTGTCATCCTCCGCCCATGCTTTCAGCGCGTCATGGATCAGGTTGCCGAAGTCAAGAGCATCAAGTTCATCCTTCCGGTCATCCTTCTCGCCCATTTCGAGGATGTTCTTCAGATAGTAACGGAACGGGCAGGCGAGGTAATCCCGGAAACGCGTGACCCCGAGGGTATGGAAGGCGATACGGCGCTGGATGCCTTCATCATCCATGTCCGTGCGCAGCCGGAAGCAGATGTCGGGTGCGGCAACGGGCTTTGCTTCCTGTCCCGAATCGAGCAGGCGGCGGGCGCGCTGGGTCAGTTCGCTGTCCGGGCATTGAAACAGCAACCGGCTGGGAATCCGTACATCCCCATCCAGACCAGCCCGGCCGGCAACGAGGTGAACCGATCCCTCCTGCCTTCGCTGGGCGATCACCGCATGCAGCAGGTAGGCATCGCGGGCATGACGGACCCGGTCACAGCGGAGGCCCAGGGCTTGACGCAGGGTATCGGGCAGGAAGACATCCGCCAGGCGGCCGTCCGGCACAAATCCCTCATTCATGCCGGTGAGAATTACGTGCGGCGCATCGTTCCAGTGCAGCTCCAGCCAGCCTTCCAGCTCCAGGGCGTCAGGCGTCGGGTCGGGATACACAACGTCGGATTCCAGAACATCCAGCACCAGGTCGAGGGCCAGCGACGGTTCCAATCCGGGGAACCGACGGGTCGCGTCCATCATCAACCGAATACAATCCAGCAGGGTTCGGGCGATGGTGATGAACAGATCGCTCTCCGGTTCCCCGGGCCGCAGCTCCCGGACGCTGTACACTTCACGCAGAAACGACAGGAGTATTTCGAAGGGATCCTGATCCGGCTCGCGAAGCAGTTTCATCAGACGGAAAACGCGCACCATGGATTCCGGCTGATCGTCGGCCGTGCGTTCGAGCTCGCTGAACAGTTCATCCACCGCTGCCGGCAGGAGCCTGTTCTGCAGGTCATCCAATCCGTCCATGGCTTCCAGCGCCTCGCCGGCCTGGTCCGCCCCGAGAAATCCCAGCACATCGGCATGGCGTACGATGTCACGGACCGATTCATAATCGCCGGTTGTCCGGAACCGCACCGCGGTTTCCACGAGTTGATAGAGGGGATGACCGGTATAGGGAAGCCCGGCCGGGTCATAGGCGGTGATGCCCTCGGTCGCGAGATGATCGATCAGGAGCGGGGTAACGTCCCCGTCCGGTACGCCGATGGCGGTTTCCAGGGGGTCGAGTCCCTCCCCGGCGGAGGTGAGCAGCGATACGGCATAGTCCGCCTGGGCCGCAGGATTGGCCGCCATGTGAATTCGCTCCGAGGCCGAGGGAATGTCCAGCGTGCCGGTGCACCAGTACACCGGGTCGGGGCGGCCACATCGGTCAAATCCCTCCCGGTCGCGGTCTGCGGCGTGTACCAGGACGTCGATATCCACCGTCCGGCTCAACGATTCGAGAACGGAGAAAAGGATCGGGGCGGGATCGGGTGTTGCCGCGACAAGAATGCTATGTATGCCTTCGTCGACCCCCGGATCGTTCGCCGCCTCCAACAGCGCGGTCACCGGATCCCGCAAACCAGCTTCGGACAACCTTTGGATCAGCCGCGTTTCAAGCCCGGCCAATTGCTCCCAGCGACCGACCTCATGGTCCGGCAGCGCTTCGGAAGTCGCGACGGAGCTGACGGTCAGACCGCTCTCGATCAACTGGCTGCGGATCGACTCGAACAGCTCGGCGGTTTGCAGGCGCCAGGTTCCGTCACGTACCGGGGGTTCAACCGGGATCAAACGCCGGAGATCCTCGAAAGGTACATCGGGAAGCAGGTCGCACCAGGCAAGACGTACATCGAGGGGGCCTGCGATGTTCGGCCCTCGAACCAGCGAGGATAGAAACCGGAACGGGGTCATCACATCACCAATCAGAACACCGGATTCCTCATCGGCCAGCCGCCGCGCCAACCCCTCGCGCAGCCGGCGGCCCGCCTGCAGGGTGGGAACGATCACGATGGTCGAGGAAAGGTCCGCCGGCCGCTCGGTGTGACGGTCGAGAATGGCGCTGCAAATCCCCTCAACAACCGGCCGGGAGCCGTCCAGAAATGTGATTCGCAAAGAGTTGTTATCGGGCGTCGACATTTGACAAGGTTGCATCATGCGACAAGTCCGGCTTCAAACTCAAGTGACAGCTTTATGAGAACGCTGATGCGAGTTGCCGTTCTGGCCTGCGCCGTTACGGCCGGGTGGGCGGAGACCGGCGAACGGTCATGGCACCCGCCCCCCGCCCGCACGGCCGATACGCCCTCGTTCATCTACACCCCATCGCCGCCGGACTGGCGGGGTATCTGGATGTACCAGGTGATCACCGACCGCTTCGAAGACGGCAACCCGTTCAACAACCGCCAGGGGGATGGACCGGCCCCGAATCCCTATGCATCCGATTCCATCCATGGCGGCGACATCCGGGGACTGATCAATCGCCTCGACTACATTGAAGGGCTTGGCGCGGGCGCGCTGTGGATCTCTCCGGTGCAGTTGAATCTTCACGGCGCATATCACGGGTATCACATCACCGACTTCAACCGTATGGATCCTCACCGAGGTTCACTCGAGGAGCTCCGGACCCTCGTCGATGCCGCCCACGCCCGGGGGATCTATGTCATCCTCGACATCGTGGTCAACCATACCGCGAGGCTCGTGACATCGCCGGACCCCGGCTATCCCGCGTTTTCCGCCCATCGGTACAATCTTTCGTGGATCGGCGATCGCCCCGGCGCCGCCCCGCCGTTCGATGACCTGAATCGCTTTCATGGACGGGGCAGCATCCGGGACTGGGACGATCCGGTGCAGGAAATCACCGGCGATCTTCACGGCTTGTCCGACATCCGGACCGAGGACCCGGAGGTTCGCCGTGATCTTGCCGAGATCTACAGCGCATGGATCCATGCCACGGATTGTGACGGATTCCGCATCGACACCGTTCGCCATGTCGAAGACAGCTTCTGGCCTCCCTTCATCGCCGCGATCAAGGAATCCGCGGCCGGGATCGGAAAAACTAACTTCCTCGTCTTTGGTGAAGCCTTGTATTTTTCCGATGAACAGATCGCCCCCTATAGCCGTGAGTTCGGTTTCGACACCATGCTCGACTATCACCAGTATACCCTCTTCCCGAGGGTGTTCAGCGACGGCGAGTCGCCTTCCCTGTTCCGGTGGCGAACCGGGAATCTCCACCGGTACGGAACCCATGCGGACGACAGACTGGTCACCTTTCTCGACAACCATGACGTGTCGAGATTCCTCCACCACGAAATCGCCGGAGGCAAAGAAGACGCGCTTCGGGCCGCGCTTGCCTGCCTGTTTACCACGCCCGGCATTCCCAGCCTCTACTACGGGACCGAACAGGGCTTCAACGGCGCCAAGGGTCATACCGCCCGGGAAGACATGTTTGACGGGCTCTTTGAGCAGGGTCCGTCATCCGGCGACAACTTTGACCGGGCGTCTCCTCTCTATCGTTGGGTTCGCAGCCTGGCCGGGCTGAGGCGGGCCTTGCCGGAATTATCCCGCGGGATGATGACATGGATATATGCGGAGGCGTCCGGCCCCGGGCTGATGGTGTACCGCCGATCAACGGACGAAGGGGCAACCATCATCATGGTCAATGCATCGGCCGAGCCGTCGCAAACCAACCTGCTGACCCACCTGGATGTAAACCGTCCGGACTGGGTTGATGCCTTGACCGGGGAGCCGGTGAACATGGTTGATGCGTTTCAGCGAGCCTTTGTTCCATGGGAGGTACGGATCCTCACCCTGCCGGGACGGCTGACTGCTCCGCCCCCCGCCCCGGTGATGACCCATCCTCCGCATGATGGCCGACTCGCGGCGGATCAGGCCGTGATCACCATCGAGTTTGACCGAGACATGGATGCCGATTCATTCATCGGCCATGTCCGCATAAAGCCGGCCATCCAGGGGCATCTTGACTACCCGGATAACCGGACGGTTGCCTGGGTCATGGAAACCCCGCCGGAAGCGGGTCGGATCTATCGCCTGACCATCGACAAGGATGTACGAGCGGTCGACGGTACGCCCATGGGTATCGACTTCGCCATGCGGTTTCATGCGGCGTCGGCCACATCATCCGATCAAGTCGAAAGTCCGCTGGGCGACTTCCTGCCCGACGGGAAGGTTGATGCCGGCGCACGGCTCGTATCCGGTACGCCGGAATCCGGTATCTACGCAGCCTTCGATCCGGTCCATGGCGCTTTCTACGTCGCCGCGCCCGCCGCGGCCGATGGCCGCGACCGGTTCATCCTCCTTGACGACCGTGTGCTGGAAGGTGACTTTCCCGGTCCCCCGTGGAAGAAAAGCGGGCACATCGCAACCGACGGGATGTACCTCGCCGATGAAGCCGACCATGCCTACAACGGATGGCGGAATGTCATTGGCGATGCCTGGTCCTTTTCCGGTCGCGGCGAGGGGGCATGGCTGGAGGGTGTTTTCAACCTCCAGCAACACTACGGCGCTCTCCCCGAGCAGATCTTCATCTCCGCCCCGGCCTACGGAACCGAAAGCGGCGGGCGCATGGATGCCGGCATGAGTTTGCCGCCCGGCGACTATGAGGACGGGAACGTGGGCCCGGAGGACTATATCATCATTCGCCTGGAAGATATGCGTTCGGATAAACGGGATGAGTGAAGATCCGAACCCGCGTCATGAACGACAAAGTATCGCTTCATATCCTCTGGTTGCAGCTCGAATGTTTCGCAACCGGGTCAATCAGAAATCCAGAGGACTCTTTCGTTCCTTCAACGTGAGACTCTGTACCGTGTGCGTGTAGATCATCGTCGTGCGGACATCACTGCTCTTGCGAAGCCTTTGGCTGGTGCTTGGCGGCTAACTTCTGCAAGAAGGGTTGCAATGAATCCGTGTCACGTGGCGGATGCTGGTATTTGAAGCAAAAGTCCAAGTAAAATCGCAGCCACTTTTCATATACATGATATTTGCCTTTAGCAACATCCGACCCGTCTAACCCGGCTCTGAAATGTGGTAACAATGCAGCCGGTACCGGTTTCATATCGAAGATCTCACGAGACATGACGTGTGTGTGCTCATATGCTTGGTAACGTCATGAATCGCAATTTGTTGCGACGATCAACCTCTATTTCGTGAGAAACATCGACACCGATATCAGCATGACTTCCAACTTTCTTCTGCAGAAAAACCTGCTACGCTTCCAATTGAGCAAGAACACGTTGTGCCACCTGATGAAGAACACGTGGTGCTCACAAGAAAAAGTACTCAATAACTTGTTGCCGGCGGCTGCGCCGCCGGCAACCGTGGAGCTGACTTCGTCAACCGCCTTGTCGCGGCTTGCGCCGCAACAAGTCGCTTGACCTGGATCAGCGCCG
>JAUIHQ010000037.1 GCA_030432155.1 bacterium
CCACCGCCATGCTATTCTTCACCGATTCCACCTGGGCTGCGATGTCGGAGATCGGCATTTCCACCGGCCCGTCCGCGCAGAGTTTCTTCAGCGCGCGGAGCAGATCCCGGATCAGCTCGATCGTGGGATTGGCGCCGTCGATGAAAAACTCCTGGGTTTGCACGTCCGCGTAATTGAACAGGAGTTCACAGGCCGCCGGCTCTCCATCCCGGCCCGCTCGTCCCGCCTCCTGGTAGTAGGCCTCGAGACTGCCGGGGATATCGAAGTGAACGACGAAGCGGATGTCGGGGCGGTCGATCCCCATGCCGAACGCATTGGTGGCGATGACCACCGGGTTTGCTTCGGTCATGAACCGTTCCTGGGCCTTGGACCGCTCCCCGTCCTGCATGCCTCCGTGATAGCTGATGCAGGCCACGGCGTGGCGGGTCAGCTCCTGCTTGACCCGCTCCACATGTTTGCGGGTGGCGCAATAGATAATACCGCGTTTGCCCGCGCGGACGTGATGCAGGATGCGGGCGTATTTCTCCTTCGCGTTCTGGGTCCGGTTCACCAGCAGGGAGAGGTTGGGGCGCGAAAAACCGTGGACGTGCAGGCCCGGCTCCTTCCTTCCGTCCATCCCGAGTCCGAGCTGGATGACAATGTCGTCCCGGACCTCCGGCGTCGCGGTCGCGGTCAGCGCAGCCACCCGGGGATGGCCCAGTTTGATGAGGGCCTTGCGCAACCGGGTGTAATCGGGGCGGAAGTCGTGACCCCACTGGGAGATGCAGTGGGCCTCATCCACCGCGAACAGCGAGATCGGAAGGGCGCCGGCGGCTTCCGTGAAACGGGCGCTTTTGAACCGCTCCGGTGCCACATAGACCAGCTTGTAGTCGCCCCGCCCCAGGCCGGCCAGCCGTTCGGCGATCTCGGTATCGGTGAGTGAGGAATTGATAAAGGTGGCGGGAATGCCCCGCTCGGTAAGCGCGTCCACCTGGTCCTTCATCAGGGCGATCAGTGGAGAGACCACGATGGTGACCCCCTCCATCAGCATGGCCGGCAACTGGAAGCAGAGGGATTTTCCTCCTCCGGTCGGCATGATGACCACCGCGTCCTCGCCCCCGAGCAGGGCGGCAATCACCGACTCCTGCCCGTCGAGAAACGTTCGGTACCCGAAGTGCCGCTCGAGACATGCCCGCATCTTTTCCTGTTCCGTCATGTGGCCGAGCATCATCGGTCAGCGGCAGAATCGATGCAAGGACGGAAGGTTTTTGGACCTCATGTATTGCATTTATCCGGCTCGGTGTGCATCGTTTCGGGTCGGCGGGAGCCGGACTTCCCGCCATGCCGTCCACCATGGATACCAGTATTCAGATCGAGGGCGTGACCAAGCGTTTCGGCTCGTTTGCCGCAGTCGACAACGTGAGTGCCTCCATTGCCCGGGGCGAAGTCTTTTCGCTTCTCGGTCCCAGCGGTTGCGGGAAGACCACCCTGTTGCGGATGATCGCCGGGTTCGAACAGCCGGACGAGGGGCGGATCCTGCTGGACGGCGAGGACATCACCGACCTTCCGCCCAACCGGCGCAAGGTCAACACCATCTTTCAGAACTATGCCCTGTTCCCCCATATGACGGTGCGGGACAATATCGGGTACGGGCTCAAGGTGGCGGGCCGGGCCGGCGCGGAGATCCGGAGCGAAGTGGACCGGATGCTGGACCTGATCCAGATGGGGGATCATGCCGGCAAGAAGCCCTCCCAGATCAGCGGGGGGCAGAAACAGCGGGTTGCCATCGCCCGCGCCCTGATCAACAAGCCCCGCGTTCTACTGCTCGACGAACCGCTGGCCGCGCTCGACCTCAAGCTGCGCCAGCGCATGCTTATCGAGCTCGACAACATTCACGACGAGGTCGGGATCACGTTCCTGTATGTGACGCATGACCAGGGCGAGGCGATGAGCCTCAGCGATACCATTGCCGTCATGAACAAGGGGAAGATCGAACAGACCGGCCGCCCGGAGCAGATCTACGAGGCGCCCCGGAGCAGCTTTGTCGCCGCGTTTATCGGCGATACCAACTTCTTCGAGGGCAAGGTCACCGCGGTACTTGACGATGAATACAGCCGCATGACCATCGAGGATCTCGGCGAGGTTCTCGTGTTCAACGACAAGCGGATCCAGGTCGGCAGTCCCGTTCACCTGAGCCTCCGCCCGGAAAAGTTCCGCATCTCCCGCGAAAGCCCGCCGGAGAATGGGCGAACCAACCGGCTGGAAGGGGTGGTCGAGGATATCGTGTACCTCGGGTCCCACACGCGATACTGGGTGAATGTCAAGGATTACCGGATCGCGGTGACCCAGCAGCACGGCCGGTTTCTGCTCGATGAAAAACCCGTCGCCTGGAATGACCGGGTGTTCGTGTGGTGGCATGCCGACGATGGATTCATGCTGGAACAATATCGTGAGGACGACGAGGAGCTGCTGACCAGCCCCGGAGAATAGCGAATGGCCGATCGAACCAGCGAACGAAAGCAGGAGTGGCTGATCTCCGCGCCGTCCATGGTCTGGCTCACGGTTCTGTTCCTGGCCCCCACGCTCCTGGTGTTTGCGATCAGCTTCCGTCCGTCGACCCCGTTCGGCGGGGTGGGCGAGGGGTGGACGCTTCAGACGATCCGAGAACTCGCCAACCCCAACTATCCCGCGATCATCTGGCGGACGGTCTGGCTCAGTCTCGCGACCACCGTCATCTGTCTCGGCCTTGCCGTTCCCTGCGCTTACTTCATGGCCCGGGCGCGGGCCCGCTGGAAACCGGTCCTCCTGATGCTGGTGATCATTCCGTTCTGGACGAATTTCCTCATCCGTATTTTCGCATGGAAAGTGCTGCTCCATCCCGAGGGCCTGGTCAAGAAGCTGCTGCTCGCGGTGGGACTGGTCGAGCCGCGGGATATCCTGATGTACAACGAGAACGCGGTGTTGCTCGTCCTGGTCTACAGCTACCTCTCCTTCGCCATCCTTCCCATCTACGCCGCCGCGGAGAAATTTGATTTCAGCCTGCTCGAGGCGGCTATGGACCTGGGGGCCACGAGACTCCGCGCATTTCTCCAGGTATTCCTGCCCGGGATCAGCCGCGGCCTGATCACCGCCGCCCTGGTCGTCTTCATTCCCGCCCTCGGCTCGTATGTCATTCCCGACCTGATGGGCGGACCCTCGGGCGAGATGATCGGCAACAAGATCGCCCAGCGTGTGTTCGTGGACCGCAACCTGCCCCATGCCAGCGCCCTCGCCGCGGTCCTGACCCTCGCCGTGGTGGTCCCCATGGTGGCGGTGATCTTCCTGCAGCGGCAGAAAAAGCCGGCGCGGGCGAAGGAGGCCGGCGGATGAAGCGTAGCCGGATTCCTCTGTATACGACCCTGGTGTGTCTGCTGTTTTTCTACCTGCCGATCATCATCCTGATCGTGAACTCGTTCAACAAGTCGAGGTTCGGCAGCGTCTGGGGCGGGTTCTCCCTGCGCTGGTATCAGAAGCTGATGGAAAACCGCGATGTCTGGTTTGCGCTGAAGAACACCGCGATCATCGCCGTCTCCGCCACCATCGTGTCCATGGTGCTGGGAACGCTGGCCGCGTTCGCCCTGCACCGGTACCGGTCACGGCTCCAGAATGCCCACTACACGCTGGTGTATACGCCGCTGGTGGTGCCGGACATCCTGATGGGGATGTCGCTTCTGCTCCTGTTTGTCCAGGTCAAGGTTCAGCTCAGCCTGTTCACCATCTTTCTCGCTCACGTCACGTTCTGCATCAGTTACGTGGCGATGGTGGTGCTGGCGCGTCTGCAGGATTTCGACTTCTCGGTTGTCGAGGCGGCCCGTGATCTCGGGGCCTCCACCCGGCAGGTGGTGACCGGGGTTCTGCTCCCCCTGCTGGCCCCGGGCATCCTCGCCGGCGGCCTGCTGGCCTTTACCCTATCCATCGATGATTTCGTCATTACCTTCTTCGTGGCCGGCCCCGGTTCCACCACCCTTCCCATTCAGATCTACAGCATGATCAAGCACGGATCTCCTCCGGTCATCAATGCGCTTTCTACTATCCTGCTTGCCGTCACCTTTGTTATGGTCTGGCTGAGTCAACGATTAACCGAGGAGAAAACCACATCATGATCAGGAAATGGTTCATCGCATTGTGCTGCCTGTTGCCCCTCACCGGGTTCGCCCAGGACAAGGTTCTTCACATCTACAATTGGTCGGAGTATCTCAACCCCGATCTGATCACCGCGTTTGAAGAGCAGTATGACTGCCGGGTGAAACAGGATTACTTTGATTCGAATGAGGCGCTCTACGCCAAGCTGAAGGCGGGGGCGGGCGGCTATGACCTGATTTTCCCCAGCAGCTACATGGTCAGCATTATGGCCGAGCAGGGGATGCTGCAGGAATTGAATCATGACCTGATTCCCAATCTGAAACATATCGACCGGTCGTTTCTGAAGCTGACCGAGGACCGCGATATGAAATACAGCGTCCAGTACATGGTCGGCAGTACCGGCATCGGATATATCGACGGGCGGGTTGAGATGGACGAACCGAGCTGGGCCATTTTCGCCAACGAGGAATATGCCGGGCGTATGACCCTGCTCAACGACATGCGGGAAGTCATCGGCGCCGCGCTCAAGTATCTCGGCTACAGCCTGAACACCACCGACGAAGCCCAGCTTGATGAGGCCGCGGAGGTTGCCATTGCATGGAAGAAGAACATCGCGAAGTACGAGTCCGAGCAGTACAAGAACGGGCTGGTCTCGCTCGAATTCCTGGTTTCCCAGGGATACAGCGGCGACGTGATGCAGGGCATGGAGGAAAATGAGGACATCGCCTACGTCATTCCCAAAGAGGGAACATCGCTGTACAGCGACGACATGGCGATTCCGGTCGGCGCGGAAAATGCCGAGCTCGCCCATGCTTTCATCAACTTCCTGCATGAGCCGGAGAACGCGGCCTCCAACACGGATTTCGTCTGGTACCTGTGCCCGAACACCGCGTCCTACGAGTTCCTGAGCGAAGAAGTCAAGGAAGACCCCGCGGTGTTCCTCGATCCCGAGGTGGTGGCGAAAAGCGAAGTCATCCGGGACCTCGGCGAAGAGAATGCGAAGTATGTGAAGGTCTGGGACCGGATCAAGGCCGCCCAGTAGTCCGACTTCAAAACATCATCCGCCGGTTGCTCGAAGCATCATCGGTGTTGAAGGATGTTGAGTCGCGGGTCGTGCCCGCTGTCTCACGCTGTGAAGCCTTCAACGTCGTATTCCGCAAGCATGGCGAAAACGAAGATCTTCAGGCGTTCGCCGGGAGGTTCGAATAATGAATCAGAATGTAATGCTTGGACTCTCCAATATCGGGGTGGCCGCTTTTCTCCTCGTCATGGCGGTCCCCCTGGCTCGACGGAAGGTAAAGATGAACCGGGTCTACGGCATTCGGATCAAGAAGGCGTTTGCGTCCGATGAGAACTGGTACAGGATCAACGAATACGGCGAACGTACGTTGATCATGTGGTCTCTCGTCCTTGCCGCCTTTGGTATCGCGACCTTCTTCCTGCCTCTTGGATCCGGGGAGCAACCCAACGAAACTGCGGCGATCATCGTCGCCTGTGCTCCCGTTCTCATTCTGGCGCCTTGGACGATCCAGATGTTCCGCTTCGCGAAGAAAGTCTAGGGCGGCTTCAATAATGTCGTAGCCGCGCATCTCGTACTTGTACACATACTGTCGAACACGCGAAAACTCCGATCGGCGTGTATAAGTATGTGTACGAGTATGGTCGAAGTCGCCAATGAAAAGGATACGGATTTACTTAAACTGCCCTAGCCTGATCCCTGCTGCGGCTGAGCCTTGCCGATCACACGTCGAGGTGCGTCCGCTCCAGCATGCCCTTCAGATCGGTCACGACCTTGTCTTCCGCCTTTTCGTTGAGGACCAGGATGTCTTTCAGGCCGCGGGCGAGGTGGGGAATATACATTTCGATATAATTGCGTTTCCGTTCCGCTTCCGCGGCCCGCTGTTTCCGGCTCAGGTAGGTGCTTAACCGCCGGCCGCATTCCTGCAGGCCCAGCGTGATCTCCTGGATGATTTCGGGATAGTTGGCCACCGCGTCTTTGCTCTCGCTGGTGAAGGGCACCCAGACGCTGGCGATGTGAACCATCATCACCAGCGGGCCGACGGGCAGGGACCCGCGCGGCTGGCCCAGTCCGTATGCCTTCCAGTTGACCCCGGTCACCGCCCGGGTGATGGAGCAGGCCCCGGCCATGTAAAGCAGGGGGACCCGGTTGGCGAAGCGAAGCACCCGCACCGGGCTCTCCTGGTTCAGGTCATCGTCCGCCTTGGGCTTGGCATAGGCCATGCCGATTTCAATCAGAAACGGATTGCCCCGATAGATCGTCGGCGCCCGGGTCAGGGTGGTGTAGAAATCCGCTTCAATCTCCTTCCGCAAGCCGGCTTCGATCTCCGCTTCCCCGATGGGGGCGAGGCAGTCGGTCGGGGGACGCATCAACTTGGTGTCTTGAATGGCATTGTAGAGAGCTTCGCTCTCCCGGTGGGCTATCGAGGTCGGGCGGGCTTTCGGATTCAAGCCTGCCCGTTCGCAGATCTCGAGGGCGGCCCGGTCGCTGACCCGGGAAAAATCGTGCGACAGTGCGGATCGCAGCGTCCGGGCTTCCGTGCTCTTCAGCATCTGCATCAGGATCCCCAGCTCGACCCCGTGAGGGTGGGGTTTGATCTCGTCGGTCTCCGGGGGGAGGTGTTTGATGGCCCGCGTGTAAGTGATGGCCGACACATCCGATTCATCCGTCCCTTCGTCTTTGCCCGCTTTGCGCAGCGTGACCCGGTAATGGAACGAGACGTGGGGGTTCACGATCGCACATTGCTTGACGAATTCGTCCCCGAGAGCTTGCCGCGGACGTATGCCGCTTCCATCTCGATGGAAACCGAAAGACCGTGTTTGTACGTGATCGGGTCTCCGGGCGAACCCGTCTCGTCAAACGGGATGAAGTCCGGGTACCAGTCGGTTTCCGTATCGCTGAGGATGGCCGGCTTGTTGGCCTTGGTGTCGATCTGGACGGTCAGGCGGTGGCCGGTTTTGGATTTCTTGGTCCGGGACATAATTTCAGTCGCGGACCCGGTGGTAAGCTGCCCGTACATCCCTGCCGCGCTGATGCCGATGCCCTGCTGACCCCGCGACATCCGGAGCCGGTGAAATTTCGAGCCGTAGAGAAGGCGGGCGAAGATCTTGGGGATCTGGTTGCGGACGATGCCCGGACCGTTATCCACCACCGTGACTCGGAAGCGCTTTTCCGAGGTTTGCTCGAGGTCGATGCGTATTTCGGGCAGAATGCCCGCCTCCTCACAGGCGTCGAGGGCGTTGTCCACCGCTTCCTTCACCGCGGTCAGAAGGGCTCGGCGGGGACTGTCAAACCCGAGCAGGTGGCGGTTCTTGAGAAAGAACTCGGATACGGAAATATCCCGCTGCCGCTTGGCCATGGATTCCGCGGTGACCGCAGGTCCTTTTTTCTTTTTCGCCATATCGAATCTTTACGTGGTGGGTTCACCAACCTGTACCGCGGGTGGACGACATGATCAAGAAAATGCCTGTCCCCAACCGCCCGGTTCCGGCCGGCGTTCCGCGAAGCTCCGCCGGGGATTCTCCCTTCCTCTGGCATTCCTTCGGGCGATGCCGTACATATACATCATGCACGGTGTTGGTTTTCTTCAGGACCTGGCGGTGGTGATGATCGTGGCGGGCGTCGTCTCGCTGATCTTTCACCGCCTGAAGCAACCGGTTGTTCTCGGATACCTGGTGGCCGGGTTCATCATCGGCCCGTTCACCCCCCCGTTCCCCCTGGTCCAGGACCAGGAGACCGTTCAGACGCTCGCGGATCTCGGGGTGGTATTTCTGATGTTCTCTCTAGGACTGGAGTTCCATTTCCGGAAATTACAGAAGGTCGGCGGACCGGCCATGCTGACCGCGGTGTTCGAGATCACGCTGATGCTTCTGCTCGGGTATGAAATCGGCGGGTTGTTCGGGTGGGGGGGGATGGACCGGATCTTCCTCGGCTGCATCCTTGCCATCTCGTCCACCGCCATCATCGTGACCACCCTGCGCGAGACCAACGATCTCCGGTCGCCCTACGGCCAGTTCTGCACCGGGATTCTGATCATGGAGGACATTGCGGTCATCCTGATGATGGTTCTCCTTCCCGGTGTCGCCCGTACCGGTACCCTGCCCACCGCGGAGATTCTGGTCACCATCCTCCGCCTGTTCGTGTTTCTTGTCGGATTGATCATCGTGGGGTTGTTGCTGGTCCCTCGCCTTCTTCGGTACGTCGGAAAATTCAAGCATGACGAAATGCTGCTGATTACGGTTCTCGCGCTTTGCTTCGGCACCTCCCTGCTGGCCGCCCACCTGGAATACAGCGTGGCCCTCGGGGCGTTTGTCATGGGCGCCATCATCGCCGAGTCGCGGGAGCTTGGCCGGGTGGAGCGGCTGATGGCCCCGGTGCGGGATCTGTTCATGGCGGTATTCTTTGTCGCGATCGGCATGATGATCGATCCGGCCCATGTCGTGCGGTACGCTGTCCCGGTTGCGGTGATCAGCGTGGTGTTCCTTTTCGGGAAGATGTTCGCGGTATCCGTGGGGGCCTTCCTGACCGGACGCGACGGGCGGACTTCGCTGAAATTCGGCGCCGGTATGGCCCAGCTCGGGGAGTTTGCCTTTGTTCTCGCCGCGCTCGGGCAGGCATTGGATGTGACCAGCTACTTCCTCTACCCGGTGGTCGCGGCGGTGACCGCGGTCAACGCCCTGGTCCGCCCGTATCTCGTGGATAACGCCGGGCGCATTGCCGATGCCGTGTACCTGCGCCTGCCGTCCTCGCTGGTTTCGTCGTTGTCCGTCTACAATCACTGGATCCTCCGGGTCGGGCAGGGAGGGCGGCGGAATGCGGCGATGAAGCATGTCCGGAGCCTGGTCATTCAAATTGTGCTGACGGTGACCCTGATGGCGGCGGCCTTCATCGCCACCGCGTTCCTGTTGAACTCGCTTCCGGGATTGTTCACCTGGGTTCCCCGGATCCTCGGAGGCCCGGCGGCATTGGCCTGGCTGCTGGTGGTGATTCTCCTGCTGCCCCTCTACATCGCCGTCGTCCGGAAAATGCAGGCGCTGGCCATGATGCTCTCCGAGCTGGCGGTGTCGAGCGAAGTGGAGATGGATGGATCCCGGAAAATGCTGTTGCGGCGGCTCCTGTCCAACACGATGTTCATCCTCCAGCTTGTGCTTCTCGGCATGATCACGATGCTGGTCAGTGCCGCCATGCTGCCGCCGTTGCAGGTTCTCGCGGTTCTGCTGGTGATTGTGGCCTTGATGGCGGCGGCGTTCGGCCAATCCTTTAACAAATGGTATTCACGAGGCAAATTTGCGCTGCTGGAAACGCTCAGCGAGCCGCCGATCGAAGAGGCGATAGCCGAACCGCCCCGACCGCTGCCGTCGCTGCTGAAGGAAGCGGAGATGCATACGGTACACGTGCGCTCCCCGGCGGTTGCCGGCAAATTGATCCGCGAGCTGGAGCTTCGCTCCACAACCGGCGCGAGCATTGTGGCCATCGAGCGCGAAGGCCGCACCATGGTCAACCCCGGTCCCGACGAGGAACTGCGAGTCGCCGACAAGGTTCTCCTGCTCGGCAACGCCGACCAACTCGCCGTCGCGGAGGCGAAGCTGGCGGGAGAGGAATAGTCAGAACGGGATTTCGTCCTGGCTGGGGGTGTCCTTTTCCTCGTTGTCGCCATCGTCATCGTCCTCCAGATCATCCTCCGGGTCGAGAGGTTCGGTGGCGTCGGGGTCGTTCTTGCTGACCAGGGCCTCGATCTTCTTCTCCACCTCGGTCAGCTTTGCCGTGCAGGACGTGACCAGCTTGGTGCCTTCCTCAAAGTGAGCGATCATCTGGTCGAGGTTCAGCTTGCCGTCCTCCATCTCGCCGATGATGGTTTCCAGTCGTTCCAGGGATTGTTCAAAGTCTCTCGATTCCGTTTTCGCTTTTGCCTTAGCCTTGGCCATGGTGTTTCTCCTTGCTTGATTGGGTAACGGTGGATGTCAGGGATCCGCCGGCGATGAGGGTTTCGATCTCGTCTCCCTTGGTCACGTCGTCCGGACGGGTAATCACGGATCCGTCCTTCCGCCGGGTGACGCTGTAGCCGCGTTGCAGAACCGCCAGCGGATTGAGGGCCCGGAGCTGGGATGTCATTCGTTCGAGTTGCTGCTGCCGGTCGCGCCGGATCGACCGGACGGCATACATCAGCTTCATGTCCGCTTCGTCCAGCCGCTGCTGGACTTCGGCATAGGCCCCTTTGAGCGACGTGGCGAGGCGAAACCGTATGCCCTCGATGTCCTGTCGGTACCCGCGGAGCAGGTTGCCCGGTTCCCGAAACACATAGCTGTGGGCGGCGCGATCAACCCGCCGCTGGAATTCCACGACCCGGCGCTGCAGCAGATCGGCGAGCTGCCGCTGACGGCCTTCCAGCAGATCGACAAACGACTGCCGGGTTCCGATCACCAGCTCCGCCGCCGCGGAGGGGGTCGGCGCCCGCAGGTCGGCGACGAAATCACTGATCGTGAAGTCAATCTCGTGACCGACCGCGGAGATGACCGGAAGGTTTGAGCGGGCGATGGCTCGTGCCGTCGCCTCCTCGTTAAAGGCCCACAGGTCCTCAAGACTTCCTCCGCCCCGGCCCACGATCAACACGTCGAGATCCTCCCGCCGGTTCAGCAGGTCGATGGCCGCGGCAATTTCCTCCGCCGCACCGTCCCCCTGGACCTTGACCGGGGCGAGAACGACGTGAATATCGGGAAAACGGCGGGTCAGGATGTTCAGGATGTCGCGAACCGCCGCGCCTGTGCGCGATGTAACAACCCCGATGTGCCGCGGCAGCAGCGGCAGGGGTTTCTTGCGTCCGGGGTCAAACAATCCCTCTTCGGCCAGCCGCGCCTTCAGCTTTTCAAATGCTTCCTGAAGCGATCCCTTGCCCGCTTCCTCAACCTTGCGGGCCACCACCTGGTACTGGCCCCGGTCCATGTACACCGTGACGTCCCCCTGGACCCGGATCTGCATACCGTCCCGCGGAACCACCCGGCTGTTACGCTGGCTTCCGCGAAAGAACACCACCGGAATCTGGGCTGCATCATCCTTGAGGGTGAAATACAGATGGCCGCTGGCCGGCTTGCGGAGATTGGAGACCTCGCCTTCCACCCACACCATGCCGATCTCATCTTCGAGGACCGACTTGATGATGCGGGTCAGCTCGCCGACGCTGTACATGCGGCGGTTGTCCTGTGATGCGTTATCCAACTCCTTCATCTCCATAACCGCCAGCATAGACATCCGGCGGGATTCTGAAAACCGGAAAGGCAATTCCATCAGGCATTCCCCGATGTTGCTTTCATGGCAACAAACATGATTTTCACTGGCCTCCTGCGGCTGTACCATGGTGACATGTGGCTGGTAGAGGGCGCATCCCATGAGTGATCGATTGTACCCCATGCATCCGCAACGTCTGGCGGCATGGATCCGGGACGAATTGCGCATGCGCGGTTCCGTATTCGGGGTGGATCGCGGACTGTTTTTTCATCCGCGGGAGGGAGATCCCTATCGAACCGAGGTGTTTAACCAGCTCCTTGATTTCCCGGTGGGCGTGGCGGCGGGTCCCCACACCCAGATGGCCCAGAACATCGTTACTGCGTGGCTGTGCGGCGCCCGGTTCATCGAGTTGAAGACGGTTCAGATCCTTGACCGCATCGAAGTCTCCAAGCCCTGCATCGATATGGAGGATGCGGGATTCAATGTGGAGTGGTCCCAGGAGCTGCGGATCCATGAATCGGTTTGCGAATACATCAAAGCCTGGGTTCTGATCCACGCCCTGCATCACGAGTTGCGGTTTCCCGGGGCGGTCACCGGTACGGTGTTCAACATCAGCGTGGGATACGACATGGCCGGCATCCGCAAGCCGAACGTTCAGGCGTTTCTCGATACCATGCGTAATGCGTCGAACGAAATCGCGGCCTGCGTCGAGGAGATGAAATCCTCGTTTCCCGCGCTCGAGGATATCCCGATTCCCGCGATGCTTTCGGACAACATCACCCTGTCCACCATGCACGGTTGCCCCCCGGGCGAAATCGGCACGATCTCCCGCTACCTTCTCGAAGAGCGTGGTCTGCATACGTATGTGAAAATGAACCCGACGCTGCTGGGCCCGGACGTTCTCCGTCCGCTGCTCAACGAAACCTTGGGGTATCGGGATATCGAGGTGCCGGACGAGGCGTTCGGCCACGACATCGCCTACGATGACGCCGTGGCCCTGATCCGCGACCTGGAGACCGCGGCCGCCGGCAACGGGCTTGAATTCGGGGTGAAGCTGTCCAACACCCTCGAGGTGAAGAATCACCGCAAGGTGTTTTCCGGCGATGAAAAACAGATGTACATGTCGGGCCGTCCTCTTCATGCGTTGACCGTGGAAGCAGCGCGGCGCCTGCAGGAGACGTTTGACGGCCGGCTTTCCATATCCTTCGCCGGCGGCGCCGATGCGTTCAATGTGCCCGACCTTCTCGCCGCGGGCATGAAGACGGTCACGGTGTGTTCCGACCTCCTCCGCACCGGCGGCTACACGCGGTTGGCCCAGTATCGCGATGTGCTGCGATCAGCCATGAACAAGGCGGGGGCGGAGAACCTGGATATGTTCATTCTGGCCCGGGCGGAAAACGGGCCGGACGGGGATGTCGCGGCGGCCGCCCGCAAGAACCTGGAGGCGTATGCGGCATCGCTCCCGTCCCATCCCGCCTACCACGCCGACACCTACGACCGCTCGCAAACCAAGTCGGCACGCGAGCTCGGTTTGTTCGACTGCATCGCCGCTCCCTGCACCGAGGCCTGTTCGGTCGATCAGAAGGTGCCCCGGTATATGCGTTTCGTCCGCGAACAGCGGTTTGATGACGCAGCCAAGGTGGTGAAGTCCGACAACACCATGCCCTGCATTCTCGGCCGGGCCTGTCACCATCCCTGCCAGCCGAAGTGTGTGCGCGTTCACATGGACGAACCGCTGGCGATCCGCGAGATCAAGCGGGCGATTATGGAATACGGCTCCTATACCCGGAGCGGAAGCGGCGTGAAGCGCCGGAAACAGCACATTGCCGTTATCGGGGCGGGACCCTGCGGGCTTGCCGCCGCCGACTTCCTGACCCGCGACGGGTTTCAGGTGACCGTCTTTGACGCGGCCCCCTCCGAGGGCGGCATGGTTCAGTCGTCGATACCCGGCTACCGGGCTTCGGATGATGCCCTTCATCGCGATGTGGCGTTTCTCCAGGAGCGGGGCGTCACGCTTGCGTTCGGACAGTCCGCGGGCCGTGATTTCACCCTTTCGTCGCTGATGAAGCGAGGGTTCTCCGATATTGTGGTCGCAGTTGGCGCCCAGAAGGCGGGGCGGCTGGGATTGCCGGGGGAGGAGGCCGATGGGGTTCTGGATTCGCTGGCGTTTCTGCGGGAAGCCCGTTCGGGTGCACGGACCTCGGTGGGTCAGCGCGTGGGGGTGATCGGCGGGGGCGATGTCGCCATGGATTGCGCCCGTACCGCGTGGAGGCTGGGCGCGAAAGACGTTTCGGTGATCTATCGCCGCACCTTGCGGGAAATGCCGGCCCAGCCCGAAGAATTCGAGGAGCTGGCCGAGGAACGGATTCCGGTCAGGGAGCTGCTCAGCCCGATTTCCATCCGCACCGAAGGCGGGCGGTTGCATGGGCTGGAATGTCAGAAAATGCGATTGGGCGAGCCGGGCGCCGATGGCCGCCGCCGTCCTGAACCGATCGACGGCGAAACCGAGATGCTCGATCTCGACAACCTCGTGGTCGCCATCAACCAGGCCGGCGAGTATCGCTGGCTGGAGGACGAGGGCATCCGGTTGAACCGCCGCGGCTATATCGAAACCATGCCGGATACCCTCGAAACTTCCGTCCCGCATGTCTATGCTGGCGGCGATGCCATCGGGGACGGCCCCGCCACCATTGTAAAGGCCCTGGGCGACGGCCGAAAGATTGCCGCCGCAATCACGGACCGCTACATCCGGCATAAGCCGGTGGATATCGTGCCCGATGAACGGCCCGACTGGCGGACCCTGCAACGCCGCCGGGCGTTTCGTGTGCATCCGGTTCCGGTCCCCCGCCGCGAGCCCGGGGAACGCCGCGACTTCGGCGAAGTCGTGCAGACCCTGAGCCCGCGCGATGCCGAAACCGAAGCGAGGCGGTGTCTTGATTGCGACCTGATTTGCAGCTACTGCGTCGGGGTCTGTCCCAACCTCGCTTTGTTCACCTATCGTCACCGCCCACTTGAATTGTTGTCGCCGGCAAAAAAGACGGACAAAGACACCGCCGGCAAACCCCTGGCCGAACAGGCGCACCAGGTCGCGGTGCTGACCGACTTCTGCAATGAATGCGGAAACTGTGTGACGTTCTGTCCATCCGCCGGCCGGCCGTATCGCGACAAGCCGCGGCTGTATTTCCGCCGGCCGGACTTCGACGGTGAATCCGATAACGCGTTCCTTCCCTGCCGCCTGCCCGATGGCATGGGCATGCTGGCCCGGTGGCACGGCAAGCTCCACCGGCTGGAAATGGCCGCCGGGGAATACCGTTATGCCGGTCCCGGCCTGACCGCGGTATGGAAGGAGAACGGGAGCATCAAGGAACACGATGCCCCGGATGGGGATGAAGCGGCCGCGGATGGGTTCAGCAAAGCGAACATCATGGCCGCTCTTCTTCGGGGACTGAAGAACGGCATGCCGTTCGTGCCGTATCCTCATGGCGGCGAAGCGGGATGGGAAGGATGATATGACGGATCAACCGACAACGTTGATAACCGGCGGAACGGTCGTAACCCTTGATGATGCCGGGACGATGATGCCGGACGGGTATGTCTTGATCCGGGGGGATGGTATCGATGCGGTTGGACCCACGGCGGTCGCGCCGGATCGCGCGGGCCGGATCATCGATGCCCGCGGCTGCGTGGTCATGCCGGGGTTGATCAACGCCCATCATCATCTCTATTCCACACTCGCCCGCGGATTCTCGCCGCCCGGGGAGCCCGCCGCGAACTTTCAACAGATTCTCGAGCGGCTCTGGTGGAAAGTCGACCGGGCCCTGACCGCGGAGGATGTTTATCTTTCGGCCGCGATCGCCCTCGCCGAGGCGGTGCGGTTCGGGTGTACGACCGTCATCGACCATCACGCCTCCCCTTCGTGTTGCGACGGCAGCCTCGATGTGATCGAACGGGCGTTTCGCGACATCGGACTCAGCGGCTGTCTCTGCTACGAGGTGTCTGACCGGAATGCGGACGGTGAAGGAATCGAGGAGAATGTGCGCTTCCTCCGCCGGACCGGCGAGGGGAGCCCGATGATGCGGGCGTTGTTCGGGCTTCATGCTTCCATGACGCTGAGTGATGAAACATTAAAGAGGTGCGGGGAGCTCGGGCGAGAGCTGGGGGCAGGTTTTCATGTTCACGTCGCGGAGGCCGAGTGTGATGTCGATGCAACCCGTGAGCGTTTCGGTGCGCGGTTGATGGATCGCTTCCGCGACGCCGGCATGACCGGTCCCCGCTCGCTGTTTGCTCACGGCATTCATCTCGAGCCGGATGAGCTCGACATCCTTGCCGAAACGGATTCCATGCTCGTGACCAATCCCGAGTCGAACATGAACAACGGCCTCGCCGTATCCCCGGTGCTGGAGGCCCTGGATCGCGGGATTACGGTCGGGCTGGGGACCGACGGCATGGCGCCCCGGATGATTGCCCAGGCCCGCGCCCTGTACCTGATCCATCGAGCGGTCCGGCGTGATCCCCGTGTGGCGTTTGTCGAGGCGGCCGATCTGCTGCTGAAGGGCAACCGGGACATCGCGCGGCGTGTCTTCGGGGATCAGCGCGGCGTGTTGGCCCCCGGCGCGCCCGCGGATGTTGCAGTGTTTCCGTATGATCCGTTCACCCCCCTCGACGGTTCGACCTGGCTCGGCCACTTGCTGTTCGGTCTCGAGCAGGTGCAGGCCCGCTGGACCCTCTGCCGCGGTACGGTCGTGGTGGAGGAGGGCCGGGTGACCGGCCTTGATGAATCGGCGCTCCGGGCCGGCGCGGTGGATCATGCCCGCGGGGTCTGGAACCGGATACGGGCGATGTGACCATGAGCGAAACCCTGCTGATCCAGAACATCCACACCCTTGTCACAATGGTCGACGGGGATGAGGATCTGCATGATGCCGATATCCTGATCCGCGACGGATGGATCCAGGCCGTGGGGCGGAACCTGCCGGCGCCGGACGACGCCCGGATCATCGACGGTTCGTGGTGCGCCGCCTATCCCGGCTTCGTCAACACCCACCATCATCTGTACCAGTCCCTGACCCGCAACATTCCCGGCCTGCAGGACGTGAAGCTGTTCGACTGGCTGATCGGCCTGTATGAAATCTGGCGGGGCCTCGGCGAGGAGACCGTGGACCTCGGAGCCCGGGTGGGGATCGCCGAGCTGCTGTTGTCCGGCTGCACCACCACCACCGACCATTTTTACGTCTTTCCCGACCGCTGCACTGACCGATTGATCGATGTCGAAATCAAGGCGGCCGCGGAGATGGGTATCCGCTTCCATCCCACCCGCGGCAGCATGAGCCGGGGCCGTTCGAACGGCGGTCTCCCGCCCGACGATGTCGTGCAGAATCCCGATGCCATTCTCGCCGATTGTGAAAGGCTGATCGACGCCTACCACGATGACCGGCCGGGATCGATGTGCCGGATCGCCCTTGCCCCCTGCTCGCCGTTTTCTGTCACCACCGAGCTGCTGAAGGAAACGATTGAGCTGGGCCGGTCCCGCGGGGTGATCTGCCATACCCACCTGTGCGAAACCGCGGATGAAGAGCAGTACTGCCTTGACACCCACGGCATGCGGCCCATGGCGTACATGGAGGAAACGGGATGGCTGGGCGACGATGTCTGGTTTGCACATGTCGTTCACGTGAACGAGGACGAGATCCGGCGATTGGCCGAAACCCGCACCGGGATCGCGCACTGCCCGATCTCCAACCTGCGGCTCGGTTCGGGCATTGCGAGGATTCCCGACATGCTGAAGGCGGGGTGCAGGGTGGGGATGGCGGTGGACGGCAGCGCCAGCAACGATGCCTCGAACCTCCTGCGGGATATGCAGCAGGCCCTCCTCGTTCACCGGGTGGGGACGGCGGTGGATGCCATGCCGCCCCGCGACGTATTGACCATGGCCACCCGGCATGGCGCGGATATCCTGCAGTTTCCCGAAGCCGGCCGCCTTGAACCCGGATCGGTGGGGGATGTGGCGATGTTCCGCCTCGATAAGGTCGATTATGCGGGCGCGATGGCCGATCCCGCCCACGCCATCCTGATGTGCGGAAGCGCACCGAGGGCGGAGTATACCATTGTTCACGGAAAGGTCCGGGTGGAGAAGGGCCGTGTGTGCGGTCTCGATGAAACGGAGCTATTTCACAAGGCAAACGATGCCGCCGCGGCCCTGCTGCGGAAAGCGGGAGACAAACCATGATCCTGGATGCATATCACACCCCCGCCACCAGGGAAGAGGCGTTCACGCTTCTCCGGGAGCTGGGCGAACGAGGACTGCCGGTGGCCGGCGCCACGTCCCACGTATTCCTGAAAGAGCAGGAGACGAAAACCGCGGTGGATCTCAGCCGGATCGGGATCAGCGGGATCTGTCCCGACGGCGACGGCTGGATCATCGGAGCGATGTCGAGCATCGATGATATCGATCGGATGCACGAACCGGGTTGGGTGCTCGATCGTGTGGCCGACCGGTTTGTGACCCGGCAGATCCGCAACATGTCCACCCTCGGCGGCAACATCTGCCGGGTGTTTCCGTGGGCCGATTTTCCCGTGGCCCTTTTGGTGCTGGATGCGGAGATGCGGATCGAGGGTACGGAAACGAGAACCATGCCGGCGGCGGACTTTTTCAAGGGTCAGCCGGCGCGT